>NZ_CABMQJ010000003.1 GCF_902388705.1 uncultured Alistipes sp. | reverse complement strand
AGCCGTGGCGCGCCGCATCCGCCGCCGGCTGGGCGACGGCAAGGTGATTCTGCTGCACGACGACCGACCCGGGGCGGAACGCCTGCTGGCAATGGTACTCGACGACCTGCGGCGCTGCGGCTACGGCACGGCGACCGTGGGCGAACTGTTCAAAAACGAAAAACGATGAAGATAACCACACTCCTGTTTATCCCCGTCCTGCTGCTGTCGGGGCTTACGGCCCGGGCCCAGCTGCCCGAGTCGTTCAAGGAACGCCTGGCGGCGGCCAGCAGCAAGAACAAGACCATCCAATGCGACTTCACGCAGCGCAAGCAGGTACGCCGGATGAAAAACGAGGTGGAGCTGAAAGGCCGCTTCTATTACGACAACGCCCGGGCCATGGCGCTCGACTACACCTCTCCCGCAGGCGACAAAATCATCATCCGCGACGACCGCATCATCCTGAAAACGGGCGGACAGGTGACCGAAACCGCCACGTCGGCCAACCCGATGCTGCAACAGGTAGCGCTGATGATCCGCGCCAGCATGACGGGCGACCTCACGCAGTTCGGCCAGGGGTGGCACATCACCTACAGCGAGCAGGACGGTGCCGGCACCGTGCGAATGGTGCCCGAGTCGAAGCGCGCCCGCAAGTACATCGACTCGCTCACGCTCCGCTTCGACCTCGAAGACATGACGCTCGATTGCATGTCGCTGGCCGAAACCGGGGGCGGGTATTCGGTGTACGACTTCCGCAACAAACGTTTCAACCTCCCGGTCGATTCCGCGAGGTTCAATCCCTGACCCGATGCCGAAAACGATGCAGGAACTATTCAGCAGCATGGACAACTACCTGTCCGCCGGCGACCGGCTCGCATTCCGGGTGCGGCTCGATGCGTCGCATCCGGTCTACGGAGGTCATTTCCCCGGGCATCCGGTGCTGCCGGGCGTCTGCACGCTGCAAATCGTCCGGGAGTGCCTGCGCCGCGGCACGGGGCGCAGGTTCCGCTACACGGCAATCCGCGAATGCAAATTCCTCGGCATGATCGTCCCGCAGGCGGACGACTTGCTCGACATCGACATCCGGCTCGCGGACGACGGACCCGCGGCGAAGAAACTCGTCTGCACCGTCGCCAACGACGGCAAAACGGCACTCAAACTCAAAGGAACCGTCAGCGAAGAGCTATGACCGGCGAAAAGAACGACATACTGGCGGTAATCCCGACCTACAACAACGAAAAGACCCTCGCCCGCGTGATTGCCGACGTGCGCCGCTACTGCACGGACGTACTGGTCGTGAACGACGGCTCGACCGACGCGACGGCGCAGATACTCGCCCGAACGGAGGTCGCGTCCGTCTCCTACGCGCCCAACCGCGGCAAGGGGTACGCCATACGCCGGGCGTTGCGCTACGCCGGGGAGCACGGCTACCGCTACATGCTGACAATCGACTCGGACGGGCAGCACTTCGCCTCGGACATCCCGGAATTCGTCCGGGAGGCCGCAAAGACCCCCGACGCACTGCTGGTCGGGGCGCGCAACCTGCACTCGGACAACATGCCGGGAAAGAACACCTTCGCCAACAAATTCTCGAATTTCTGGTTCCGCATCGAAACGGGAATCCGGATGGAGGACACCCAGTCGGGATTCCGGCTCTACCCCGTGCAGCGGATGAAAGGGATGAAATTCATCACCCGGCGCTACGAATTCGAAGTGGAGGTGCTGGTGCGGGCCGCCTGGCGCGGAATCGCCGTGCGCAACATTCCCGTAAACGTTTTCTACCCCGAAAAGAGCGAGCGCGTGTCGCATTTCCGGCCGGGCAAGGATTTCACGCGCATCAGCATCCTCAACACGTTCCTCGTGCTCGGGGCGCTGCTGTTCTACTACCCGTGGCGGTTCCTGCGGTCGCTCACCAAAGAGAACATCCGCCGCTTCATCGCCGACAACGTCACCCGCTCGCGGGACTCGAACCCGCGGCTGGCCGCCTCGATCGGGCTGGGCATCTTCTTCGGAATCGCCCCGCTGTGGGGCTACCAGATGATTGCGGCGGGAGTCACGGCCCACTTCACGCGGCTGAACAAGGCCGTGGCGATCATCAGCTCGAACATCAGCATTCCGCCGATGATCCCCTTGATCCTCTACGGCAGCTACTGGACGGGGGCGCAGGTGCTGCAGCGCGACATGCCGCTGGCGCTCTCGGACATCACCCTCGAGCGGGTGGCCGCCGACATGTTCCAGTATATCGTGGGCAGTTTCACGATGGCCGCCGTATGCGCAATCGCCGCGACGGCGATCGGCTACACCCTGCTCGTATCCTGTAAACGCATGCCTCGCCATGAATAAATTCTTCATCGCCCTGTACGACTTTTTCGAAACCCGCCGCACACTGCTCTTCACGCTGCTGGCGGTAGCGCTCGCGGCGATGGGAGCGGTTGCGCTGCAGCTGCGGTTCAGCGAGAACATCACCGGATTCTTCCCCGACGGGGAACGGAAAGCCGCCGCGGCGTTCTCGAACCTGAAAATCAAGGATAAAATCGTCGTGATGGTCAACGCCCGGCAGGGAGTGCAGGTGCCGCCCGAGCAGATGATGGCCTGTGCCGACGCCCTGGCGGCCCGGCTCGGCGCCGACACGCTTTTCAGGCGCTACGCCGAGGCGGAGGCCTCGTTCGGCAGCGATCTAATCGACAACATGCGGGCATTCCTGCAGGGCAACCTGCCGCTGCTGCTCACCGAGGCCGATTACGCGCGCATGGACACGCTCGTCACCCGGCAGGGCATCGCCCGGGCGATGGAGGAAAACTACCGCCGGCTGCTGTCGCCCGTCGGGGGCTTCATCGACGAATACATCTACGACGACCCGCTCGGGCTGTCGTTCGGGGTGCTGGGCAAACTGCAGCGACTCAATATCGGGGGCAACTACACGCTCTGCGACGACTACCTCTTCTCGAAGGACATGGCAACGCTCGCCGTCTTCATCTCGCCGCAGTACGAGAGCGGCGACACGGGCGTCGGCGACCGGCTGGTCGAACGAATCGAGTCGGTGCTCGGGGAGCTCAACGCGGAATATGCCGCAACGGGCATCACAATCGACTATTACGGCGCCCCGGCCGTGGCGGCTTACAACGCACGGCAGATCAAGCGCGACATGATGCTGACGCTGAACATCGCCATCCTCGTAATCGTAATCTTCATCACCCTCTCGTTCCGCAACAAATTCGCCGTACTGCTGGCCCTGATTCCCGTAGCGCTCGGCGGGCTGTTCGCCCTGGCGCTCATGTCGCTCGTGTGCCACACAATCTCGTCGATCGCCGTGGGTGCGGGAACCGTCGTGATGGGCATCGCCCTGAGTTACTCGATACACATCCTCTGCCACGCCAACCACTGTCACGACCCGCGGCAGATTATCCGCGATTTGGCCTATCCGCTGACCATCGGCAGCATAACGACCATCGGCGCCTTTGCCGGGCTGCTGTTCACCGACTCGCAGCTGCTGCGCGACTTCGGGCTGTTCGCGTCGCTGACATTGGTGGGAACGACGTTTTTCAGCCTCGCAGTGCTGCCCCACCTGATACGGAAGGGGGAACGCGGGGGGGGGTCTGCGGTGCTGCGGGGCGTGGAGCGCCTCACGGGAATGCGTCCCGACCGAAGCAGGCCGCTGGTGGCAGCAATCCTGCTGCTCACGCTGGTATGCCTCTTTTTCTTCAACCGCATCGGCTTCGACAGCGACATGATGCACCTCAACTACGACGCTCCCCACCTCGTCCCGGCACAGCAGCGGTTGAGCCGGCTGATGGACGACGACGGCGAACACGCGAAAGTGCTCTTCATCACGACGGGCGACACGCAGGCCGAAGCCGTGGCAGGCTACCTGCACCTCGAGCGGCAGCTCGACTCGCTCAAACGGGCGGGAAAAATCGACTCCTACGCCGGAATAGCCCCGTTCGTGGTCGACAGCGCCGAACAACAGCGGCGGCTGGAGCGGTGGCAAAAATTCTGGACTACGCAGCGGCGGGAAACACTGCGCGAAGGCATCCGGGAGGCAGAACGGAGGTACGGCTTCGCCCAGGGCGCATTCGGCGGCGCGCTGCAACTGACCGAAAAAACGTACACGCAACTGGACTACTCGTCGGCCGCCGCGCGCGAAGTGTTCCGTGAATGGGTCGACGGACACGGCACAACGCCCCTGTTTTTAAGCCACGTGACGCTGGCCGACAGCTGCAAACAGGAGGTTTACGCGACCTTCTCCGCCGCGGACGACATCGTGGTCGCCGACCGCGCGTTCTATGCCGGGAAGATGGCGCAGAGCGTCAACCACAATTTTTACCTGATTCTCTCGATTTCGTCGATACTGGTCACCATGGCGCTCTTCCTCTGCTACGGGCGCATCGAACTGACGGTGATGTCGCTGCTGCCGATGGGCATCGGGTGGGTCATCATCCTCGGGCTGATGGCCCTGTTCGGCGTCGAATTCAACATCGTGACGATTATCCTCTCGACCTTCATATTCGGCATCGGCGACGACTTCAGCATCTTCATCATGGACGGCCTGTTGAGCGAATACAAGACCGGACGCAGGATGCTCGACACGCACAAGACCGCGATTTTCTTCTCGGCCTTCACGGTGGTGGTCGGACTCGGGGCGCTGATTTTCGCACGCCACCCGGCCCTGCACTCGCTGGCGCTGATCTCCCTGTTCGGCATCGTCGCCGTGGTGCTGGTTTCCTACACGATACAGCCCGTGCTGTTCCGGATGCTCGTATCGTCACAGACCGAAAAGGGCGGCGCGCCCTACACGCTGGGAAGCCTGCTGAACACGTTCTACGCGTTCGGGCTGTTCGTGACGGGCTGCCAGCTGCTGCAGGCGCTGATTTTCACGCTCTGGCCGCTGCCGATGGCACGCCGCCGCAAACAGCGCATCGTACAGTGGTCGATCCACCACATGACGCGGGGCTTCCTGCGGGCGATGTTCACCACGAAAACCATCCGGGAGAACGAACCGGGCGAAACATTCGCGCGGCCCGCGGTCGTGATTGCCAACCACCAGTCGTTCATCGACATCCTCGTGCTGTTGAGCATCTGTCCCAAAGCCGTGATGGTGACCAACGGCTGGGTATGGCGCTCGCCGGTATTCGGACGCATCGTCCGCTACCTGGGCTTCTACCACGCGGCGGACGGATACGAGCGCCTCGCCCCGGCGCTCACACAGAAAGTCGCCGAGGGATACAGCGTAATCGTCTTTCCCGAAGGCACGCGCTCGGCGGACGGGAAAATCGGACGTTTCCACAAGGGGGCGTTCTACCTCGCCGGGAAGCTCGGGCTGGACATCCTGCCCATCTGCCTCTACGGCAACGGCATGATTTCGTCGAAACGGCAGCCCATTTACATCAAGCACGGACTGGTCGTGAGCCGCATCCTGCCGCGCATCGCCGCCGGCGACCCCGCACAGTGCTCGGATGTGTCCAAAGCCGCCTGCCGCCTGATGCGCGGGGAATACCGGAAGCTCTACGAGCGCTACAACCGCCCGTGCAACCCCTATTTCCGCGACATGCTCATCAAGAGCTATACCTACAAAGGGCCCGTACTGGAGTGGTACATGCGCATCAAGATACGGCTGGAGCGATGCTACGAACTGTTCGACCGCATCGTGCCGCGCGAGGGAACCGTCGTGGACCTCGGCTGCGGGTACGGGCCGTTGAGCTACATGCTCGCGATGCTCTCCGACCGCCGCCGCATCGTCGGCATGGATTACGACGCGGAGAAGATAGAAACCGCACGCCACAGTTTCCTGCGGCGGCCCGAAACGACCTTCCTGCACGCCGATTTGCGCACGGCGGAACTGCCCGAAGCCGACGTGTTCCTGCTCGTCGACGTGCTGCACTACATGCAGCGCGAAGAGCAGCGCACCCTTATCGGGCGGTGCGCGGCGCGGCTCAACCCGGGCGGACGGATTATCGTCCGCGACGGCGACAGCAGCAAGGCCCGGCGGCACAAGGCCACGGCGATGACCGAGCTATGGTCGACGAAAATCGTCGGGTTCAACAAGACCGACGGCGAACTGCACTTCACCTCGACTTCGGAACTGGAGCAAACGGCCCGCAGCTTCGGCATGGAACTCCACGCGGCGCACAAGGATACGCGCACCTCGAACACGGTTTACATACTTACCCGACAGGAATAGCATGCAGGAGCAGTTCGACATAATCGTTATCGGCAGCGGCCTCGGAGGGCTGGAATGCGGAGCCATGCTCTCCCGCGAGGGACTCGGCGTATGCGTCGTGGAGCAGGCACAGCGTTTCGGCGGATGCCTGCAGTCGTTCCGCCGCAGGGGTCACACCATCGACACGGGCATGCACTACGCGGGCAGCCTGCAGGAGGGAGGCATCCTGCGCCGGTATTTCGAATATTTCGGCATTTGGGAGTCGCTGCGGGTGCGGCCGCTCGACGATGAGTTCGACATCGTACAGCCGGATGCGGCGGGCGAGTTCGCCTACATGCACGGCTACGGGGCCTTCGAGCGGCACCTCGCGGAGCTCTTCCCGCACGAAAAGGCCGGAATCGGAAGGTACTGCGCCAAACTCCGGCAAATCGGCAGCAGCATCGGCGTGGAAACGCACCGCGCGGGACAGCTGTCGGCCGGGGGTACGGAATACCTCGGCGCGTCGGCCGCGGAGTTTATCGCCGAATGCGTCGCAGACCCCCTGCTGCGCAACGTCCTGGCGGGAACGAACCCCCTCTACGGCGGCATGCGCGAAACCTCGTCGCTCTACCACCACGCGATGGCCAACCATTCGAACATCGAGGGCGCCTGCCGCTTTGCCGGCGGGACACAGCATATCGCCGACGCCCTAATCGCCCGCATCCGCGCACAGGGCGGCACGGCCCTCGCCGGAAGCCGCGCAAGCGCACTGCATGCCGACGGGCGGCGCATCACGGGCGTGGAGCTGGCCGACGGCACGGTACTGCGGGCGAAAACGGTCATATCGGCAATCCACCCGGCCGCGACGCTCCGCCTGGTCGGGCAGACGCCGGCCATCCGCAAAGCGTACCGCGACCGGATAAACGGGCTGCCCGGCACCTACGGGTTCTTCTCGGTTTACCTGCTGCTCAAACCGGGCAGGTTTCCCTATATCAACCGCAACCTCTACCATTACGCCGGCGGCGATGTCTGGGACACGCTTTTCGATTGGCAGGCCATGCGCCCCAAAGCGGTGCTATTCAGCGCACAGCCGCCGCACGGCGACACGGCATGGAGCGACGTGGTGACGCTGATGACCCCCATCGCCACCGAAGCGTGGGCGGCGTGGGAAGGTTCGGCGCCGGGAGAGCGGCCCGAAGCCTACACGGCGCTCAAGGCGGCCGTGAGCGAAGCGACGGTGAATTTCGCCTGCGAACGCCTGCCCGGACTGCGGGAGGCAATCGACAGCACCTGCGCCGCAACGCCCCTGACCTACCTGCATTACACCGGCACGCCGCACGGCGCGGCATACGGCATACGCAAAGAGTACCGTAACGCGGCAGCCGCGCACATTCCCGCCCGGACGAAATTCGAAAACCTGCTGCTCACGGGACAGAACCTGACCGTACACGGCGCGGTAGGGGTCACGCTGTCGGCAGCGGCCACCTGCGCGGAACTGTTAGGCACGGAATACCTCGCAAAAAAAATCGGCAACGCATGAAACGAATCCTGAAATACACGCTCGTCGCGCTGGCGGCGCTCCTGCTGCTGCCGGCGGCATTCCTCTGGGGGCTTTACCTGACGGCCGACATGCAGCAGCCCGTCATGATTATCGACACGGCGGCTTACCGCGTCACGGACCACGGCGGCTACACCTCCTGCCACGGCAGTTTCCTGCGCCGCAACGCCCACGGTGTGTGGGAACTCTACACCGCCGGGTCGCCCGCCGAGTCGGGTGCGGCGGCGGGAGCCCTTACGGCCGCACTGATGCGCTACCAGGAGGAGGTGTTCGTCGATCAAATCCGCAAATTCGTCCCCTCGGACGGTTACCTGCGCTTGCTGCGGGGCATGATTCTGATTTTCAACCGCAACCTCGGGCAGCATGTCCCCGAGGAGTACCGCCGCGAAATTTACGCCCGGTCGCTCTATTGCTCGCACGACTTCGATGCCATCGGAACCCCCTACGAGCGCCAACTGAACTACCATGCGGCGCACGACATCGGACACGCCATGAGCCAGTACATGCTCGTCGGATGCAGTTCGTTCGCGGCATGGGGCGGCATGAGCGCGGACGGAGGCCTGATCGTCGGGCGCAACTTCGACTTCTACATGGGCGACGACTTCGCCCGCAACCGGATTGTCACCTTCTGCCGCCCGCAGGCCGGCTATCCGTTCGCCAGCATCGGCTGGGCGGGGATAGTCGGCGTGCTGTCGGGCATGAACACCGAGGGACTGACCGTCACGATAAACGCCGCGAAAGGGCCCCTGCCGCTCTCGTCGGCAACGCCCATTTCGATTCTCGCACGCGAGATATTGCAGCATGCGGCGACAATCGGCGAGGCGCTGGCAATCGCCCAAAGCCGCGACACGTTCGTCAGCGAATCGCTGCTCATCGCCTCGGCACGCGACGCCGAGGCCGCAATCATCGAAAAGACACCCCGCAAAACCGTCCTTTACCGGAGCGGCGGCGAACAAATCGTCTGCACGAACCACTACCAGTCGGAGGAGTTCGCCGACGACAGGCACAACCGCGAAAACATCGCCATGACCGACAGCCCCTACCGTTTCGCACGGCTGGAGGAGCTGATGGCCGCGAATGCACCCCTGGACGTACCGGAAGCCGTGTCGATGCTGCGCGACCAGCGCGGGGCGGGCGGCATCGACATCGGAGTGGGCAACGACTGCTCCGTCAACCAGTCGATCGCCCACCACTCGGTCGTTTTCCGGCCCGGGGAGCTGAAAATGTGGGTTTCGACCGCACCGTGGCAGGGCGGCGCCTACGTCTGCTACGACCTCGGGGCCGTGATGCGGAATCCCGACCCCGCAGCGGAGCTGTACGACAAGGCGCAGGAGATACCGGCCGACACGGCGTACCTCACGCACGACTATCCGCGCCTGATGGCGTACCGCGAATACGGGAGCCGGCTTCGCGAAGCCATGGAAAAGGGGGAGGCGGCCGACGAACGGCTGCCCGAAGCGTTCGCACGCACCAATCCCGGGAATTTCCACACCTGGAAACTGCTGGGGGAATATTACCTCGCACGGGGCGACAAGGCCCGTGCGGCACAGAGCTTCGGCAGGGCGTCGGAGGCCGCGGTGCCCCGCGCCGACGAGCGGGAAGCAATCGAAAAACTCAAATCGGAATGTGAACCATGATACGAAACCCGAACATACAGTTCGCGCCGGACGACGCGGTCGCGGCGTTCCGGCAGGAGCGCCTGCGCGAAGAAATCGCCTACCTTTATGAAAATTCGCCCTACTACCGGCGCATGTTCGACAACTGCGGCGCGCAGCCGGGCGACATCCGCACGCCGGACGACCTGCGGCGGCTGCCCGTAACCACGAAAACAGACCTGCAACTGCACCCCGGGGAGTTCGTCTGCGTGCCCCGCAGCCGCATCGTCGACTACGTGACCACGTCGGGAACCCTCGGCGACCCGGTGACATTCGCCCTCACGGAGGAAGACCTCGGCCGCCTGGCCTACAACGAGGCGATGTCGTTCACCACGGCGGGATGCACGCCGGACGACGTATTGCAGCTGATGACCACCATCGACCGCCGTTTCATGGCGGGACTGGCCTACTTCATGGGGGCGCGGGAGCTGGGATGCGGCGTAATCCGCGTCGGCAACGGCATTCCCGAACTGCAGTGGGACACCATACGCCGCATCAATCCCACGGGCTGCATCGTCGTGCCGTCGTTCCTGATAAAACTCGTCGGCTATGCACAGGAGCACGGCATCGACTACCGCCGCTCGTCGCTGCACCGGGCAATCTGCATCGGCGAAGCGCTGCGCGGCACCGATTTCCGCAACAACACGCTCGGGGCGAAAATCAGCGAACTGTGGCCCAAACTGGAGCTCTTCTCGACCTACGCCTCGACCGAAATGCAGACATCAATCACCGAGTGCGAACACCACTGCGGCGGGCACGTCCCGGCCGACATGATTCTCGTGGAGCTGCTCGACGATCAGAACAACCCCGTACCCGAAGGAGAGGAGGGCGAGGTGGTCATCACCACGCTCGGCGTAAGGGGCATGCCGCTGCTGCGCTTCAAGACGGGCGACATCTGCATCGCCCACACGGGCCGCTGCGCCTGCGGCCGCACGACGATGCGCCTCTCGTCGGTCATCGGCCGCCGGGGACAGATGATTAAATTCAAGGGTACGACGCTCTACCCGCCCGCGCTGTACGACGTGCTGGAAAACATCCCCGGCGTGAGCAACTACATCGTCGAAGTATTCACGGGCAGCCTCGGCACCGACCAAATCGTGCTGCGCATCGGCAGTACGCGCCGCGACGAGGCGTTCGAAAAAGAGATCAAGGACACCTTCCGCTCGAAAGTACGCGTCGCCCCGGAGGTCGTTTTCGAACCCGCGGAGTACATTGCGAAAAAACAGATGCCCCAAATGAGCCGCAAACAAATAAAATTCGTAGATTTACGCGAACAAATCAAATAAAAGTTTCGCCGCCATGAAAAAATTACTCACCGCCGCGTTGTGCCTGCTCGCCGCAACCGGTTTCGCACAAAAAGGAAAAGTTTCGGCGTCGGCCGATTTCTACGGCGTGGATTTCAGCTGCGTCGACGTGATAGGGACGGACGAGGAGCCGGGAGATTTCATCCGGGCGTTCGGGCAAATCAACAAACTCTTCCTTTCGGAGCCCAGGAAATACGACGTCGCCAAATTCACCGGCATAGACATCCTCTCGACCACTATCGAACAGGCCAACGAATCGCTGGGAGCACTGGCGGCGGAGCAGTTCACCCCGCGGAGCACCACGCCCGACATCGCGGCGCAGCTTCCGCAGATTCTGGCCCGCTACAACAACCATTCGGGCAACAAGGGGCTGCTGCTGATAGCCTCGACGCTCGACAAGGGCAACGGTATCGGGCACTACACGGCCGTGCTGTTCGACCCCGCCACGCAGCAGGTCATCATCCAAATGGACATGGCCGGCAAAGCCGGCGGGTTCGGCCTGCGCAACTACTGGGCCGGCTCGGTATACAACGCCCTCAAGAAACAGGGCAAATACCTGACCAGATAAAGGGAGATCACCCCGCACCGGAAAACACCCCGCACGATTGCGTGCGGGGTGTTTCGTTATACAGGCAAAAGGCAGCCGGGGCCGGACACAACCGGCGGGGAGGGAAGACCTGTGCCCACCCGGGAAAAACGCACGGGACACGCGCTTATCGGGAAGCCCCGGCACGGGGCACCCGGCACTTCCCGGGGGCCGGGTATTTCATCCGCGCGTCGTCGAGCACGAGCACCCAATCGTTCCCCTTGCCGCAGGTCGGGGGCGTAAAAGTCATCGTCGCACCGGCCTCCCGGCGGCGGAATTCGCCGATCCGCAGCGGACGCCCGCTGCGCACGTCGTACCACCAGGCTACAATACGTTTCCCGGAAATCCGCCCCAGATCGACAGCAAACGGCCGGCCGCTCTCGGAGTAGACCATGGCATAGGTGCCGAGGCTGTCGCGCGTGGCCGTACAGCGGTCATGCCCGCTGCCGGCATCCCCGGCGATAACGCCCTGGTCGGGAATGCGGCGGAAAAACGGACGGCTCTCGAGGAGTTCGCGCCCGTAGCACACCTGGTATGCCCCGGGCAGCGACAGGGACTCCTGCCAGCTCCGCACGGGTCCCGTGACGGGTGCGTACTTGCCGGGTTCCCACATCTGCCATACGGCATGGCAGCCGTAGGTGTGTCCGCAGGCCCCGGAAAAGACCTCGTGGTAGAAAGCCCGCCGCACATGCAGGGCTTCGGAAGTGCCGTATTTCTCGCGGTCGAAGTCAATCGGATGCTCTTCGTAAATCGGCTCGCCGTCCAGCACGGGTTTGACCGGCTGCCGGGCATAATCGCGGGCGATACGTTCCCAGACATCGAAATCGTAGGCATGGCCGTTCTGCTGCATATTGAACGCGAGCCACTGCTCGTCGTGCAGCCAGTCGCCCGACGAGGACTTTCCCCACGGATGGTAGGTAATCAGGCAGGCCGCATAATCCTCCCGGCCGGCGACACCGCAGGCGATGCCCCGGGCGAAAGCCCGCAATATCGGTTCGCGCCCTTCGGGAGGACGGTCGCCGCCCAGTATCCAGATGATATTCCGCCGGGCCCGGTAGCGCTCCCCCAGATAACGTCCGAAAGCCTCGGCACGCTCTTCCGTCGTGAAGATTTCGGGCCCGGGGCCCCATTTCAGGCAGAACTTGTCGCCCCAGGAGGGCAGCAGGCCGACGACCAGTCCCAGCGAGTCGGCCAGGGCGATAACTTCGTCCACATATGCGAAATACCGCTCGTTGGGCCGGGTGAACTCCGCATCGGCAAACGGCAATTCGCCGTAGGCATTGGCGACGCGCAGCCCGTCGCGCTCCGCAAGGCATACAGCCTGTATGACCGTGAACCCTTTGCGGGCACGGTCTTCGAGATAGAGGCGCGCCTGCTCGCGCGTCGTACGGTGGAACAGCTCCCACGCCGTGTCGCCCAGGTAGAAAAACGGGCTGCCGCCGGCATATTGCAGGTAACGCCCGCCGGGATGCACGACGATGCGGCCGCGGGAGGCCGGCCGGGCGCACAGGGCAGCAGGGGCAAGGAAGAGCGCAAAAATCAGTACGGCAAATAACTTTCTCATATAAACCGGTTTTATACGGCATCCGGAAACAAAACGGCAACCGGAGCCGCCTTTTTTGGCGGCTCCGGGCCGGAATGGTGGCCGGGCCGGGTTACAGCCCCTCTTTCGAGAGCAGCTCCGACGTGTCGATGCGCACCTGCGTCGTGGTGAGCTTCTCGTTGAGCGCATAGCGCGTGGGGTCGGAGATGGTGACCGGCAGGGAGAAATCCTTGTCGGCATTGGCCTTCAGGTAGGCGATGTCGACCGTGAGGAAAAAGGTCGCGTCGCGTTTCCCGTCGGGGCAGCTCACCGAGGAGGGCAGCTTGTACGCCCCGTCGGGCAGCAGCGTCGTGCCGTCCAGGGGCACAGTGCCCGCGGAAACATAGACCATATAGGCCTGCAACTCCTCCAGCCCGGCGCGGTAGATTCCCAGGAAAATCCGCACCTTGCCCGCATCCTTGTCGACGCTGTAGTTCTTGTTGGACTGCTGCGCCGTCCCGCCGTTGGGCACGGCATAGGGAGTGTAGCTGGCCTGCGGCATATAAATCACCGCACTGCCCCAGGGCCTTTCGCTGTCGGCTTTCTGGCATGAGGCCGCTCCGCATGCGAGGAGCAGCACAGAAAAGAATATAACAATCTTTCTCATAGTTCGATATTTTTCGGTCTACCAACCCGGATTCTGCTCGAGGACCCCGCCCGATTTCACGATTTCGGCCTGCGGGATCGGATAAAGGTTCATTTTCGGCGCCTCGAAGGAGCGTTTGGCCACTTCGAAAGGCGTGTAGGCGAAGCCATCGCCGCTGCGGGTCACTTTCACACCGCGCAGGGGCCGGTTGAGCTCCGTACCGGCATCGTTCCAGCGCCGGAGATCCCAGTAACGGTGGTCTTCGAAAGCCAGCTCGATGCGGCGCTCGTGTTTGATGGCCGTGCGCATGGCAGCCGCATCGCCCGGGGCGACGTCGACCGAAGGCATGGCCACACCCGTGCGGCTGCGCACGGCATCCACGGCGTCGCGCGCCGTCATCCCGTAGCCGTGGGCGTCGTCGGGGCCGTAGGCCTCGTTCATCGCTTCGGCAAAGTTAAGCAATATTTCGGCATAGCGGAAAACGATCCAGCTGCGAAGCCGCTTGTCGTCGTTGGTGAGGTTCAGGTTTTCGTTCAGGAACTTGCGCAGGTAATACCCCGTGGGCGAAGCGTTCTTCCGGGCGGGGTCGTCGGCGCCGCCCGCATAGATCTCGAGCGTGCGGCCGTTCCATGTATCCCCGTTGCGCAGGACGGTGGCATAAAAGCGCGGGTCGAGGCCGGCATAGGCATCGTCCGCATCCTCTCCTGCGGATTCATAGGCCTCGACGAGGTTCTGCGAAGGGCAGATACCCGTACCGCCGCCCTGCGTGCCGATGGGATAATTCTTGCGTTCGAATTCGTTGGTCGCCCCCATACGCACGGCCCAGATGGTTTCGGGACTGGTCGTGGAGGTTTCGGCGACGAACAGCCCGCCGTAATCGGAATGCAGGGAGTAGATGCCCATGTTAATCACCTCGAAAGCGGCAGCGGCAGCAGCCGCCCACCTGGACTTGTCGCCCGAGGGATTGAACTGCGGGCTGGCGGCATAGAGCAGCGTCCGCGATTTGAGCGCCAAAGCCGCGCCGCGCGTAATGCGCCCCGACTTCTCGTCGAGGTTCTCGGCCCGCCAGTCGACGACCAGTTCGTTGCGCACCCCTTCGATCTCGCGCAGGATGAGGTCGACAACCTCGTCGAACGTACCGCGCGGAAGGTTAGCCTGCTTCCGGTCGTCATACACGCGGTCGACGAGGGGCACCCCGCCGTAACGCTTGGCGAGTTCGAAATAGTAATAGGCTTTGAGCACATGCGCCTCGGCGCGCAGACGCTCCACGTCGACCAAATCGCGGCGGTAACTGTCCAGACCGTTCGAAGTGAGCGTGTCGCGGTGCATACCGAGGATATACTTGTAATCGGCCGATTTGTCGAGGTAGTCATGGGCCGCGTAAATGCCGTTGTAATAACTCGTATAGCAATCGTCGGGGTTGTAGTGGATACCCCAGCTGCCTTCGTTGAACCGCTGTGTGGAGCTGAACGTGGTCACGTATTGCGCCTCGTCGGAAACGGCTGCGAACAGGTTGCCGTCGATGGCCGTGAACCCGTAGGGAATGTGTTCATAAACGCGGTATCCCCAGTCGAACATCTGGTAGCGGCGCGTGGCCATCATCTCGTCCGTCAGGTTCAGGTCTTCCTTGGTGTCGAGCGCATCGCACCCCGCCAGGAACAAGGAGCAGAGGAGGGCGCCCGCGAAAAGGAGTTTCATATTTTTTCGTATCATGGCAGTCGTGTTTAGAAGGTTACGGTCAGACCGAGGTTGTAGGATTTCAGCGCCGGGTGGCCGGAAAGGATTTCGGGATCGATGTCGTAGTCGCGCATCAGCTTGCTGACGGTCAGCAGATTGACACCGCTTAAGTAGACGCGGATTTTCGAGATGCCGGCCTTGCTCAACGAGGGCTGCGTGAAGGTGTAGCCCAGCTCCACGTTACGCAGCTTGAGGAAATCGCCGTTGCGCTTCCAGAGCGTCGAATTGCGGTAGTTGTTGCTGTTGTCCTGCAACGACAGGCGCGGGTAGGTGGCCGTGGCGCGCGTGTCGATTCCCTGTTCGGGATAATAGGCCCAGCGGCCTTCGGCAATCTTGTAGACGTTGCCGTTATCGCGGAACGCCACGTTCTGCAAAGGCGCGTCGAGCAGGTTCACATCGCGTCCGGCAGCGCCCTGGAAAAGGGCGAAGAGGTCGAACCCCTTCCAGGAAGCCGCCAGCGAGAACGAGTACTGCAGCTTGGGCAGGTAGGAGTCGCCGATGGCCGTCTGGTCGTTCTCGTCGATGACCGTATCGCCGTTCAGGTTCCTGTATTTGATGTCGCCGGGCTGCACGGCACCGAACGTAGGCTTGGGAAGCCCCTCCTTGAGCTCGCCGTTGACATCGAAGTCCTCCCAGTCGTAGAAGCCGTCGGCCACGTATCCGAACAGGGCATTGAGCCGCTGGCCCGTGCGCGCAGCCGTCGGGACGGTCACAATCTCGGCCATGTAGTCGATCTTGTTGCTGTTGTAGGAGGCCATGCCCGTGAGCGCGTAATTGAAGTCGCCCACGCGGTCGGCCCAGGAGAGCTGCACCTCAAAACCCTTGTTAATCATCTTGCCGATGTTGCGGTAAGGCGGGTTGTCCACGCCCGAAGCACCGGGAATCATCCAGTCCTGGGTCACGATACCCGAACGTTTCTCGAGGAAGAAATCGACGTTCACGCCCAGTCTGTTCCACAGGCGCACGTCGATGCCGGCGTCGTACTTCAGGCTCTTTTCGGCAAAAATATCGGAGTTCGGGAGGTAGGACAGCGCCGTTCCCCCGTGCCACGTATGTTCGCTGTTGCCCGTATTGAGGCCGCCGCGACCCGTGTAGTAACCCTCCCACAGGTAACGCATCTCGCCCATCGGGTCCCAGCCGTTCTTGCCGACCGAAGCCCTGATTTTAAGAAAATCGACCGTACGGCTGTCCCGCAGGAAAGGCTCCCGGGATACGACCCAGCCCAGGCCGAGCGAGGGATAGAAACCCCAGCGGTTGCCGGGTCTGTAATTGTCCGAACCGTCGGCGGCAAAGGAGAAGGTCGCCACATAACGGTCGTCGTAGGCATAGTTGACGGCGCCGTTGACGGTCATATGGCGGTATTCGATCATTTTGCCGGCAGCGCCGTTCTGCGAGAAGTCGGTCTTGTAGATATTGTAGAGTATCCCGGCCGAAGCGGAAAGCACATGCTGTCCGAAGGTTCCGTCGTAACCCAGCGTCGCGTTGTAATGCTGCCACGTCCACTGGTTCTGGCCGCTGTCCTCGCCGCGGGTATAGGGGGTGTCGTTGTCGGTGGTCTGCTGCGTCCCGTCGAGCCAGCGCGAATAGTTGCGCCTGTTGCTCGCGCCGTCGCGCGTCCAGCTGCTCAACGACATCGCCTCCGAGAGGTAGAGCCCCTGCGCGAGGAAATCGAGCCGCTCCTTCAGCTGGAAATTGGCCTGCAGGGTGCGGTCGTGCGTGGAGTTGCGCCCCAGTGCCTTAATCGAGGCCAGGGGGTTGAAATTGTAAATCGGGGTACCCGTCCACGTCCCGTCGGGATTCTGCACGGGATAAACCGAGCTGGGGTATTTGGCAAGGTCGTTCCACAGGTTACCCGCGGCACGGTTGGGATAACGGCGATCCTCGATGCGTCCGCCGACGTCCACCTTGGCTTCGAGGAAATTGAAGAGGTTCATGTCGAGGTTCGTGCGGATGTTGTAGCGGTCGATGCCCGCGTTGGCCAGCGTGTCGTTGGTAGGCGTGTCGTAGATTCCCCGCTGCCCCATATAGCCGAACAGCACGAAATAACGCACGGTCTTGTCACCGCCCGAAACCGACACGTCGGCATCGGTATAGGGCGTGGCTTTCTTGGTGACCTCGCGGTACCAGTCCACGTCGGGCAGCTGGGCGATTTGGTCGTCGGTATAATAGGGCGTCCAGACATTGCCGTTGTCGTTGCTTGCCGCCTCGTTGTAAAGCCGGGTATAGTCGCCCGTACGCAGCGGTTTCTGGAGGTTCATGGGCTGCTGCACGCCACCGCGGACATTGACCGTGACCCGCGGACGGCCGATACGGCCGCGTTTGGTCGTGACCCATATCACGCCGTTGGCGCCCCGCATGCCGAAGGGGGCCAGCGCCGCGGCATCTTTCAGCACCTCGATCCGGTCGATTTCGGAAGGCGAGAGGAACTGGAAATAGGCCATGTTGGTCTGGAAGCCGTCGACATAGACCGGCAGCGAGGAGTTGTTGTAGGTCGCCACGCCGCGGATATTGAGCGTAGCGGCATCGTAGCCGGGTTCCCCGTTGGTCTGCGACACGACCAGGCCCGGAATACGGCCGTAGAGCATGTTGTTGATATTGGCCGACGGAATGGACACCTCGTCGCCCGTCACGGAAGAAACGGACGAGGTGATTAGCGCCGCCTTGGTCCGGGCGGACGTCCCGGGGATCACATATTCCAGGGCCGCACTGTCGGGCTGTTCCGCAGCCGCGGTATCCCGGGCGGAAACCGAGCCGGCGCCACCGACGGCCAGAACCGCGAGAGCCGCGCCTCCGAGGAACACACTTTTCATATGGTTGGGATTCATGTAATTCTGTTTTTTTCGGTAAACGATTGTGTTTCGGCGGATCAATATCCGGGATTCTGCACCAGATACCCCTTATTCACCTCGCTGAGCGTAAAGGGCGAGAGGGACATGCGCTCGTGCCACATGTATTCGGCGACATAGGACGGCTTGCGCGTGTAGTTGGCGAACTCCTCGGGTTTGCGGGGATTCCACGACACGCCGGGAGCCTGCGAAAACTCGAATTTGTACTTGGCCCCGCCGATCATCGACGCCCCTTCCTTCCAGTGGCGGGCGTGGGGGTACCACTGGTTCTCCTCGTAGAATTCCACGGCCCATTCGCGGTGGATGCTCCGCCGCAGCTGCACCTTGTCGGTCTGCGTTTCGTCGGGAATGCCCCCGCGCCCCCGGATGTCGTTCAGGTAGCGGAGCGCCATGGTCGGGTTGCCCTCCTCGTTGTAGGCTTCGGCGACGTTGAGATAGAACTCCGCCATGCGGTAGATGGGGAATTCGAACCATTCGCGCGAACCGGCTTCATACCAGAATTTGATGTTCTTGGCACAGCCGTCCTGCCACTTGTATTCGAGCTGCCAGTTCTGGTACAAATCCCAGCGGCTGTTACCCGTATTGTTCTTGGGGTTGACGCCGTAGAAATAGAGCGACGCCTGCGCACGGGGTTCCAGCTCTTCGGCCTTGTCGCGGTATTCGCCGGCCGGACGCCAGTCGTCCACGCCCGCCCACGTCTGATCCGTGCCGTCGGCCTTGCGGTACTGGCAAAGCTGCCCGTAGCCGGTGCCGCGGTACTGTCCCAGGTCGTGTCCGGTATGGGTCGGCATGAAGGTGTAGTTCTTGTAGATGCCGTTGTCGTCGGACTCGCGCTGCTGTTTGTAGGCCAGCAGCACCTCGCGGTTCGACGGCGTGCCGACGGCCGTACCGTAATCCTTGACGGGGTCGCCCGTGTCGATGAGTTCGAAGCCGTTGGCCTTGCCCCAGTCGATCACCTCCTGGTTGGCCAGGCGGGCTGTTTCCCAGCGCTTGGCGTCGTAGCCCCCGAGCCAAATCATCTCGTTGTTCGCGGGATCGGCCATCTGCATGTAGGGAGCGTCGGCATTGAAGAGCGGACGGGCGGCATACATCAGCGCCTCGGCCTTGACGGCCAGCGCCACGCCCTTGTTCACGCGTCCCAGCCAATCGGCCGGCCAGCGCACGCCCTCGAGCGTCGCGGCGGCGGACTGGCACAGCTCCACGATGAAATCGAGCGTCTGCTGCACGGTGGCGCGGGAACGCACGTCGACCGTGGTGAGCGTAGACTCGACCAGCGGCACGCCGCCGTAGCGCTTGAGCATCTCCACGTAGCGGAAGGCCACCAGCACCTGCATTTCGGCCTTGACGACGGCTTTGTCGCGGTCGGACATGTCGGCGACCTTGTCGATGTTCTCGTACACGAGCCACGCCTTGCGGATATAGGCGTAGTTGTTGGGGAAATAGTCGTCGGTATAGCCGGCGCCGTTATTCTCGTTGTTGGCCAGCATGCCCGCCACGACCTGTTTGTCCATATAGCCCCACGTCAGGCGGCAGAGGTCTTCGCCGCCCATGATGGCTTCGGTCGTTTCGTAAGGCATAATCGGGGAGTTGTTCCACACCAGCACGGGAAGACCCGAGGAGAGAATCGTGCCGTAAGCCTCGGCGATAGCCCCTTCGGCATTCTTGGCCGTGCTGAAGACTTCGTCCTGATCCATGCCCGTCACTTCGGGCTTCTCGATAAACCAGTCCTGGCAGGACGAAAGGCCGGCCGCCAGCAACAGGCAGAGAAGCGTATAAATGGTCTTTTTCATAAGGCTGCGTCTTAAAATTGGATGTTGAAACCGAAGTTGTACACGCGCGTCAGCGGATAAATGATGCCTTCGGAGGTACTGCCGTCCTGCACCAGTTCGGGGTCGATGCCGTCGATCAGGTCTTTGCCGCCCCAGGTGCAGAGGTTGTTGGCATTGACGAATACGCGAATCGACCCGATATGCGCCTTGCGCATCCAGCGGGCATTCCTGAACGTATAAGCCACCTCGACATTCTTCAGCTTGATATGGTCGGTCGAGCGGAACCAGAAAGCGTTGTTCTGGTTGTTCTGGCTGTTGGCCATGTTCACCGACATGCGCGGGAAGGTAATCTGTTTGCCGGCGGCATAGCGTTCGGGTGTCCAGCGGCCGTTCATGTAGTTCAACGGCGTGCCGTTGCCCTGCGAGAAGGGCGTGATGAGGTAACCGTTCATGTTGAACGTCCCCTGCGCCGAGCCGGTAAAGAGCGCGGACACCTCGAATCCCTTATAACCGAAACTCAAGTTGCTGCTGAACGCGAAACGCGGAACGTTCGAGAAGCCCGTCGGGGTGATGTCCTTGTCGTCGATGATACCGTCGCCGTTGACGTCGACGATACGCAGGTCGCCGCCCTGGACGTGGTTGCCGTCGATGGCGTTGTAGGGGTGGTTGGCAATCTCCTCGGGCGTGTTGTAAAAGCCTTCGTTGTAATAGGCCTTGTACTGTCCGTAGGCGAATCCCGTTTCGTTCATCCAGGCGTACATATAGGAGGGCTCGGCCTTGTAGTCGATCTTGTTGACGGCATAGGAAACCTGCCCGCCCACTTCATACCAGAAATCCGTGCCGACATTGTCGCGCCACGACACCTGAATCTCGTAGCCCCGGTTGTTCATGCGTCCCACATTCACGGGCGGCAGGGCGCTGCCGCTCAAGCCGATGATGCCCGGCGTAACCCCCAGTTTGGTGAGAATGTTGTTGCGTTTCTCCTCGAACAGGTCGATTGTGACGGAGAGCCGGTCGCGGAACATGCGCACCTCGGCGGCAATGTTGTACGACTCCTTCTTCTCCCACGTGACGTCGGGGTTGCCCGTAGACTGTTCGTATTTGCCGGGGAAGGCCGGATTGTAGACCGAACCGTTCGACGAACCGAAGAAATATCCGTTGAGCGGGGTGCCGTTCCAGGGACCGTAACTATGGCTGCCCCACGTGCCGGGCAGGAACAGGAAGCGGTCGCCGCCGATTTCGCTGTTACCGGTCTGTCCGTAGGAGGCGCGGAATTTGAGCCAGGTGAGAATGTCGTTCTTCGGGAAGTAGGGTTCGTTCGACACGACCCAGCCTATCGAAACGGCCGGGAAGAACCCGAACCGCTTGCCGGGCGCGAAGTTCTCGGAGCCGTTGTAACCCATGTTGAATTCGGCCAGATAACGCTGGTCGTAGCCGTATGTCACACGCCCCACAACGCCGTAATACCCGCGGGGAACGTTGTACTTCAGCCCGGGCGAGGTATAGCGTTCGCCGGTGACGAGCGCCATGGCCGTGACGGCGTGTTTGCCGAAATCGCGGTTGAAGTCGATACCGGCCTCGACATAGACCTTGCGGTTTTTACCCCAGCCGGTTTCCTCGTAGGATTTGGCACTGTGCTCGCCGCCGTAATAGAGCAGCTCGGCCGGATTGTCGGGATTGCGCGTAATCGAATAGGTGGGCAGGTTGGGCGCGACACGCAGCGTCTTGGTAAAATAATGGTCGTACGACAACGCCCCGCGCACGGAGAGCCCTTCGACGAGGTAGTCCATCCGGTGGCGGATGCGAATCGAGGTATTCAGGCTGCTCTGGTTGATGCGCGCCTGCGCCTTTTCGAGCATGTAGGCAATCGGGGATTTGCCCCACGCACCCTTGTTGCTGTCCATAATCGTACCGCCGGCGTAATCGGTGATGATGCGGCCGTCGGAAACGCCCGGCGCCGAGAAGGGCGGGGCCTCGTAGATGTTGAGCATCAGGTCGCGGTAACGGCCCCACATCTCGACGCTGCTGTTGCGGTCGGTAATGATATTCGTCTCGCGCACCTGTCCCGAGAGCGAAACATTGATTTCGGTGAGCGGGATGATGTTGAAATCGAAGTTGGTGCGGAAGTTATACTTGTGGCTGCCCGAATTGGAGGCCGCGTCGCTGAACCCGAAGTCGTTGGTAAGGCTCTTCTGGTTGGAGTACCCCACCGAGGTGAAGAAGGCCACTTTCTCGGTGCCGCCGGAGATGTTGACGCTGTACTGCTGCTGGGGCGACACCCCTGCGTCGAAAATCCGCTTCATGTAGTCCGTGCTGCCGTAGTAGATGGCGGGGCTGTCGAGCAACGCCTGTTTCTGTTCGGGCGAAAGGTGCCCCATCGCCTCGACCTCGGCAGGCGTGTAGTCGCGGTTGTGCCGGAATTTCCACAGTTCGTCCTGCGAAAAGACCTTGATGTCGTCGGGCTTGCCGTCGTTGGCGAACGCCTCGTTGCGCAGCACGGCATAATCGTAGGAGTTGACCAGGCTGGGCAGGGTCGTCGGGGAGGTGAAACCGACGTTGGCCGTGAACGAAATCTTCAGGTTGCCTTCGCGGCCGCGCTTGGTCGTCACGATAATCACGCCGTTGGCGCCGCGCACGCCGTACACGGCAGTCGCCGAGGCGTCCTTGAGCACGTTGACGTTCTCCACGTCGTTCGGGTCGAGCATGTTGAAGGCCGTCATGTCGCGCACGATGCCGTCGATGACAATCAGCGGGTTCTGGTCGCCGGCATAGGTACCCACGCCGCGCACGCGAATCGTGGACTCTTCGAAGCCGGCTTCACCGGTCTTCTGCACGGCGGCCATACCGGCGATACGCCCTACGAGCGCATTGGAAACATTGGTCACGGGGGAGCGCATCAGCTCCTTGCCCGACAACTGCCCGATGGCGCCGGTGACGGTTTCCTTCTTCTGGGTGCCGAAGCCGACCACCACCACATCGTCGATGCTCTGGACATTCTCCGCGAGCACGATGCGGATATCGGTCTGGGTTCCTACGGGCACCTCCCGGGTGGTATAGCCGATAAATGAAACAGTCAACGTCGCATCCTTGGCCGCCATGACCGTGAAACGTCCGTCGAGGTCGGTCACAGAGCCCGTCTGGGTTCCCTTGACGATTACCCCTGCCCCGACGATCGGCATGCCCTGCTGGTCGACGACCGTCCCGGAAACCCTGGCCGGGGAGACATCCTGCGCCCCGGCGGCGAAAGCGACCGGCAGGGCGAGCAGGAGAGCCAGCCCGATCTTCGCGAATCTGCGCAGGAGCCCCGGCACATTCAAATAATGGTTCATTTTCATAGGTATTTAGGTTGTAGTTGATTGATTGCATCCCGCAGGGAATCGCCCGCGCGGGAGTGCCCGAACTGACATTCACGCAGCGGGCCGGATCACAGAATCGAAAAGGTCGGAGAGTCTTTTTCTTTCATAGGCTGATAGGTTTGGTTGTGCTTCAGGATTTCGTTACAACAAATTTAGGAAGACGGAACAGGGATATAAAGAACGAATCTATCATTTATTTGTCCGTTTTCATCATTCGTCCTCCCGGGGGTTCAATATTCGATCCGGACGATTACCGAACGCGTAAAGTCCGGAAGCGACACGTCGGCACGGCGGGAGGCGCGCATCCACTCGTCCTGCCAGGGGTCGTAGATACGCACCTTCTTCACCTTGCGGCCGCCGAGCTGCGGCGTGAAGTCGATGTGCAGGCCGGACAGCCGCTGCGCAGGAACGCGTTCGACCAGCTCGTGCCGCCACGTACTCACCGTATCGCGGCACCAGGCAAGCAGCGTGTGTTTGCCCCGGAGCACATAAACCCGCAGCCCCGCCGTGTCGCAGCGCACGGGTTCGAACCCTTCGCGGACGGGATCGACGCCCCCGACGGCATGCGCGAAGCGTCCCAACTGGAACCAGGTGTGCTGCTTGTCGATATGGTGATCCCAGTGCCAGAGGTGTCCCGGCCCGGCAGCGCCGCTGAAGAAGGGGGCGAAGAGCACGTCGTGGAGCACGGATCCCATGGTGTCCACCTTATATATAGGATGGGGTCCGGTATGCACGGGTTTCACGGCGCCCGATTCGGCCAGCAGCATCGGCTTGCGGAGGCCATAGCGGCGCAGCACGGCGACGGCATCGGAAGCCATGCTGTCGACCGGGGCGCTGCATACGGCCAGCTCGGCACCCTCGTCGATATAGCGGTGCACCTGCGCCACTTCGTTCGAGGGCAGGCGGTTGATGAATTCATAAATCGGGAAACTCGACTCCCGGTCGAGCGAACCGAGGCTCTGCATCACCAGGTTCTTCGGGAAAATCTCCTTCACGCGCGGCAGCATACGGACATTCCATGCGCGCAGGTGCTCTTCGGGCGTCTCCACGGCATTCATCTCGTTCCACAGCTCCCAGCCGAAAACGGCAGGATGGTCGCCGTAACGCTCGCGGAAAATCCGCACGCGGCGCAGGAACTCCTCTTCGCCCCGCTGCGAAGTGATGTAATCGTCGGCATCGGCAAAGGGGCCGCCGTTCGAGGTGTGGTAGGAGGCCTTGGTGTCCCACTTGTTCTCGCCCGGACGGATGTGGCGGAAACTCTCGATGCAGAATTTGATTTTGATGCCGTACCGGTCGGCCAGCTCCAGCAGGCGGTCGATGCGCCCGAGCTTCGCGCTGTCCACCTCGCCGTAGCGGGTTTCAATCTCGAAGAGGCTCGTATTGAGCCACACGCGGCCGAAATTGGCGCCGTTGCGGTGCATCTGATCCAAGTAGTGCTCCATGTCGGCGACGGACCCCATGGCGGCGATGTTGCACCCGACGGGAATGTAGGGCTGCCCGTCCGAAAGGCAGAAATAACGGGGATCTGCGGCGCTGACCTGTACGAAAGAGCGCCGGAGGGAACGTTTGGGGCCTTTGGCCGCCGCACGCGGCGCCGCTGCGAAAACAAGGATGCATGTCAAAAGGAGAAGTCGTTTCATAGGTCGTAGTATTAAATTTTAGCGACAGGATAAAAGTAGAAAATTCCCCGCGCACGGAGTGTAACCGGTTCGACAGATGCTAACACATTTTCGTCGGAACGGCACAGAAAGGGCAAAAGCCCGGTTTTCTGTTAATTTTTGATAAATCCGTGCAAATCCGGAGAAGGGAGTATTCCTATATTTGTTCCATTGAAAACTCACCTTACCCGAACTATGAAACGACTTACGGCAACCCTCCTGTGCACGCTGGCATACTGCGCAGCAACAGCCGCCGAGGGGTGGAACGCCCCGGCCGACCAGCACGTCAACGCATTGCGCCGACTGCCCGCCCGGGCCACCTCCTACTCCTACAGAACCCCGCAGGACGCGCTGGCGGGAAACCGCATGCAGTCACGGATAATGATGCTCGACGGCACCTGGAAATTCCGCTTCGCGGAAGACGCCGCCCAAAGCCCCGAAGGATTCTGGCGGCCGGATGCCGACCTCGCGGGGTGGGACGAAACAGTGGTTCCCTCGTGCTGGGAAATGCAGGGCTACGGGTATCCGATATACACCAACATCCCCTATCCGTTCGAGTTCAGGCCGCCGCTGATCACCCGCGACAACCCGACGGGATGCTACGTCCGCCGGTTCACCGTGCCCGCTGACTGGGAAGGCGACCGGGTGGTGCTGCATTTCGGAGGCGTGTACTCGGGCTACTACGTCTGGGTGAACGGCACCCTGGCGGGATATGCCGAGGACAGCTGCCTGCCCGGCGAATTCGACGTCACCGGCCTGCTGCGACCGGGTGAAAACACGCTCGCCGTGAAGGTTTTCAAATGGACGGACGGCAGTTACCTCGAAGACGCCGACCACTGGCGCATGGCGGGCATCCACCGCGAAGTCTACCTCGCCGCAAAACCCGACGCGGCAATCGGCGACTTCGGGGTGCGGACGCTCTTCGACGGCGACATGCGCGACGCGCTGTTGCAGATACGCCCCTCAATCGATTTGCGCGAAGGCACCCCCACGGCGGGATGGCACCTCCGGGCGCAGCTCTACGCTCCCGACGGAACGCCCGAAGGGCGCGAGATGGAACTGCCGATCGAAGAGCTCCTGTCGGAAGCGTACCCGCAGCGCGACAACGTCTACTACGCACTGCTGGAGCAACGCATCGCAGCGCCCGAAAAATGGAGCGCCGAGAATCCCGCACTCTACACCCTCGTACTGACCCTGTGCAACGACGCGGGGCAGGTCGCCGAATCGCGCAGCTGCAAGGTCGGGTTCCGCGACGTCCGGCTCCGCGGACGCGAGATGCTGGTCAACGGCGTCCCCGTGAAGCTCTACGGCGTGAACCGCCACGACCACGACCCGTATACGGGAAAGACCGTCACCCGCGAGTCGATGGAGCGGGACGTGAGGCTGATGAAACAACTGAATTTCAATTCCGTGCGCACGTCGCACTACCCCAACGACCCCTATTTTTACGAACTGTGCGACCGCTACGGCCTGTACGTCATCGACGAAGCCAACATCGAGAGCCACGGCTCGGGCGGACGGCTCTCGAACGACCCGGAATGGGCCGCCCCGTTCCTGGAGCGTGTGAGCCGGATGGTCGTCCGCGACCGCAACCATCCCTCCATCGTCATGTGGTCGCTGGGCAACGAATCGGGCTGCGGCCCGGCACACGCGGCGGCAGCCGCTTGGGCCAGGGATTACGACCCTACGCGCCTGATTCACTACGAAGGGGCGCAGGGACAACCCATGAGCCCGCTTTACGTACCCCTGAAACGCACCTCGGCCGCCGTATTCACGAGTGCGGCACCCGCCGAGGGACAGCCCGCCGCCCCGCAACAGCCGCAGGACGGCGGCAATCCGACCGACCCCGCCTACGTGGATATCGTGAGCCGCATGTATCCCACGGTCGCCGAGTTGGAGCGCATGGCGCTCAACCCGCGAATCGACCGCCCCGTGCTGATGTGCGAATACGCCCACTCGATGGGCAACTCGACCGGCGGGCTGAACGACTACTGGGCAGTCATCCGCAGCCATGCCGGGCTGCTGGGCGGCCATATCTGGGACTGGGTGGAACAGGGACTGGTGAAAAAAGACGCCCGCGGGCGCACCTACTGGGGTTACGGCGGGGACTTCGAACCGGCGGGGGAACATAACGACGCGGCGTTCTGCTGCAACGGCATCGTCAACCCCGACCGCACCTTGAAACCTGCGGCCCTGGAGTGCAAGTACGTCTTCCAGCCCGTCGGGTTCGCGGCAGACGACCTCTCGGCGGGAAAAATCGTCGTTCACAACCGCAATTTCTTCTCCCCGACCGACCGCTACGACTTCACCTGGGAAATATCGACCGACAAAGGCGTATTGCAGCGCGGCAGTTTCGACGTGCCGCCGACGCCCGCGGGCGGGAGCGCCCGAATCACGATTGGCATCCGCCCCTTCGAACCCGAACCCGGCGCCGAGTACCTGCTCCGCGTGCAGGCCCGGGAAAACAGGGCGACACCCTATGCCGAAGCCGGGCATGTGGCCGCGGAAGAGCAGTTCGTACTGCCTTTCCATAAAAAGCCCGTACACAAACCCGCCAAAGGCAAAACCACCGTATCGCAGCAAGCACGACGTATCGTACTGGAGGCAGCCGGCAGCCGTGCGGAAATCGACCGCAGCAGCGGCTACGTCGTTTCCTACACGGTACGCGGGCAGGCACTGGTGTGCGACACCCTGCGGCCCAACTTCTGGCGGGCCTCGACCGACAACGACTGGCGCGGATGGCGCATCGGAAATACCGCAGGCTGCTGGAAAGAGATGCCCGACAGGTTACGTACCCTGTCCGTGCATGTGGACGAAGCCGCCGGAAGGGTATCCGTCGAAAAGGCAGTTCCGGACAGTATACGGCTGACGCTGGTTTACACGCTCGACGGCGCCGGGGCCCTGGCCGTGGAATACGACCTGCAAATCGGCGAAAGGATGCCGGAACCGCTGCGCGTCGGGCTCCAGACCCGCGTTCCCGACACACTGGAAAAGATGGCCTACTTCGGCAAGGGGCCCCAGGAAAACTATTCCGACCGCTCGTGCGGCGCCTGGCTCGGCCTCTACCGGGGCACTCCCGAAGCGTTCATGCACGATTATATCACCCCGCAGGAAAACGGCAACCGCTGCGGCGTGCGCTGGTTCACGCTCACGGCACGCAACGGCCGCGGCATCCAGGTGGTCGGGGACAAACCGCTGGGCATGTCCGTATGGGACTGCACGCAGGAGGCGCTCGACCGGGCCCGCCACAGCACCGAAGTGGAAAAACTCCCCGATGCGCTGACGGTGAACATCGACTGCGCACAGGCCGGGGTCGGGGGAACCGACACCTGGAGCCTGAACGCACGCCCCTCGCAGCAGTACCGGCTGCTCGACAAACGCTATGCATACCGATTCACGCTCCTTCCCTGCAACAACGAGCCCGAGGCCATCCGCAACGGCCGGCGGCTGTCCAACAAACCATAAACCATGAGAAAACTGATTCTGCTGCTGGCCCTGGGCTTCCTGTGCCGGCCCCTCTATCCACAACGAACCGATTATCCGCAAATCGGCGCGCAGGTATTCATCGAACCGGGGCAGACCGACGGGGAAATCGACGAATTCTTCGGCATCCTCGCCCGGCACGGGTTCGAAACGGCCCGCATCCGGATGTTCGGGGCGCACATGCTGCGTCCGGACGGCTCGTGGGATTTCTCGCTCTACGACAAGGCGTTCGACGCCGCTGCAAAACACGGCGTGAAGCTCTTCGCCACGCTCTTTCCGCCGACCGACGAACTGGGCGACGTGGGCGGGTTCAAATATCCCCGCTCGAAAGCCCACCTAAAGCAAATCGCCGACTATATCAAAGCCGTCGTGAGTCATTTCAGGGAGCATCCCGCCCTCGACACCTGGGTATTGCAGAACGAACCGGGAACCGGAGGGGCAGGCCCCGGTCGAAACGACCTGACCGACGAGGTTTTCGCACGCTGGAAAGCCGCGCAGAAGGCTCCGGCCTACGACAACGGCTACCTGAAAGCCGACTTTACGCAAGAGCGGTTCCACACCGACTTCACCACATGGTACCTGCAATGGATTGCCTCGCAGGTCGATTCCCACGACCGCACACACCACAAGCATATCAACCCGCACCAACTCCTGGACAACCTCGCAGATTACGATTTCCCGGCCTACGAAGGGTTCCTCACCTCGCTGGGCGTATCGATGCATTTGAGTTGGCATTTCGGCTATTTCACCCGGGCGCAATACCCGTTGGGGATTTCGCTCATGGCCGACATCGTCCGGGCCGGAGCCGGGAAAAACCCGTTCTGGATTACCGAAATGCAGGGCGGCAACGTCACGGCCAGCGGCAAGGAGGTGCTCTGCCCCACGGCACAGGAAATCACGCAATGGCTCTGGACAGGCATCGCCGCGGGCGCCGAAGGAATCATCTTCTGGACGCTGAACCAGCGGGCTTCGGCACTCGAAGCGGGCGAATGGGGCATGCTCGACTTCCAGCGCCGCCCCAGCGACCGGCTGACGGCCGCGGCGGAAGTGGCGCGCACGGCAAAGGCCTGCAGAAAGTTCTTCCGGGACGCCGAACCCGTGCGGAGCGGCATCACGCTGCTTTACAACGTCGAGTCGCTCCGCACCCAGCGAAAGAACGCCGCGGCGGCGGGCGACGATTGCCTTGAAGGCCGCAAGGCCAGCGCCACCATGAAATCGCTGGCGGGAGCCTACGAAGCCGTCGCCGCCTGGGGCGTGGTGCCCGAGGTGTGCGAAATGGGCGCCTACGACTGGAGCGACCCGCAGGGGAAGACGGTCGTACTGCCGAATCTGGTGGCGCTGCCTTCGAAGTACTGGCAACAGCTCGGGAAGTTCGTCCGCGAAGGCGGCCGCCTGATCGTAACGGGGCTTACGGGCTTCTACGACGAGAACATGCACTGCATCCTGATGGACGATTTCCCGCTGCGCGAGTGCCTGGGTGCACAAATCAGCGAGTACAAGGCCGTAGCGCCCTATTTCACAATCGGATGCGACGTCCCCGCCGCCACCCTGCCCGTACATATGTGGAAAGGGATACTCCGCCCCGACAAGGCGCAGGCAATCGCCACGGACGGCGGCGAGGTGGTCGGCACCCGCCACCGCTACGGTAAGGGCGAGGCCGTATGGCTCCCCTCGCTGCTCGAACTGGGCGGCTGGCACGCCGACAACAAAGGGGTCGTGGATTTCTACGGCACCTGCTGCCGCGGGCAGATCGACCGCGCCCCGATGCACTTCTCCCGCCCGGCGGACGGGGTGCTGATGCGCCTGATGGAATCCCCCTCGCAGCGGCTGGCCGTACTAATCAACAAACGCACGGAACCCGCCGAGGTGGAGCTCTCGGAACCGCTGCCCGCTTCGGCACGGCGATTGTGCGGGGAGGCCGTGCCAGCGGGAGCCGTCGTCCGGCTGGCAGCCGAAGAGTGTGCGGTTTTCCTGTGGAACAAACAGGCGAAATGATGTAAAAAAAAGGTATATTTGTAGTGACATCCTAAAAAACGACCGATGAAACATCTTGCGACCGGATTGTTGCTGCTCTGCTGGCTGCCGCTGTGGGGGCAGGTCACGAACCTCCATTTCACCAACCTCTCGATCGACGCGGGGCTGTCGGACAAAATGGTTTTCGCCGTGGCACAGGACAGTACGGGGCTGATGTGGTTCGGAACGGCCGAAGGGCTCAACCGCTACGACGGCTACAATTTCGAAACCTTCCGCTACAATCCCGGAGATTCGACGTCGGTCAGCGCCTCGTTCATCAACTGCATACACCTCACACGCACGGGCAGGCTGTGGGTCGGCACCGAAAAAGGGCTCGACCTCTACGACCCCGCGACGGAGAGTTTCGTGAAATACCACGCGGACAACGACTCGCTGCGGCTGCTGAACAACCTGCGCATCCGCTGCATCCACGACGACCCGCAAGGGGTGATGTGGGTCGGAACGCTCGAAGGATTGATCCGCCTCGACCTCCAGAAGCGCTATATCAACTATTTCGTACTGGTGCCCGATGCATTCGACCGGATGGCCAACGAAATCCGCAGCATCTGCGCCGACCGGCACGGGATGCTGTGGCTCGGCACCTTCGACGGACTCTACCGCTTCAACCCGGCGGACAACAGCTTCGTCCGCTACGAAACCCGGAGCCGGAAACTGCCCAACGACACCTACAACAACCTGGTGAATGCGCTGTACATTCCGGAGAACACCCCCGACCTGTTGTACGTCGGAAGCTCCAGCGGACTGGTCGTCCTCGATATCCGGCATCCCGAGCAGCCGCTCGCCACCCTGCGCGAGGAAGACGGCAAACTCACGGACAACGACGTAAAGAGCATAATCAGCTATGACGACACGCACCTGCTGCTGGCAACGGCCGACGGGCTCACGCTCTACGACACCCGCAGCGGGCAGGCCAGCGCCTATTACAGTTCGCTGCTCGATCCGACGTCGCTGCCCAACAATTCGCTGCGCACGCTTTTCCGCGACCGGCAGAACATCATCTGGCTCGGCACCGACAGCGGACTGGCGAAACTCGATTTGAAACGCAAGAAAATCGACTGTGTCCGCCTGACCAACGGCAGGCAGGGGGCCGAACGCAAAGTCATCGTCAACGACCTGCTCGGAACGCCCGACCACAGCCTGTGGATTACCACGAACGAAGGCGTCCTGCGGTACGACAGCACCCGCCGCAACCCCGGATACACCCGCTACATGGCCGACAGGGGCGTTTCGCACAGCATCGCCAAACGGCTCGTACGCGACAGCCACGGCACCCTGTGGCTGGGCACCAACGACGGAATCGACTATTACGACGCCGCGCGCGACCGCTTCGTACGCGCCGAGCATCCGAACCGGAACTTCTCGCTCAAGTACATCTACGACATCAAGGAGGACGCCGACCACGACATCGTGACCAACATCAGCAGCGGCCTGTGCTTCATCACCCCGCACTACCGCCCCGACGGCGGCATTTCGCACCTGAGCTACAAGACCCGGCTGATCAGCGACATCATCAAGTCGGACAACTGCGACATCGGGTATTTCGACGTGGACGGCAAGGGGGACATCTGGTTCGCGGCCACGCAGGAAGGGCTGTTCAAGTACGAAAAACGCAACGACCGCTTCGTACAATACAAGGTGCGCACGAACGATCCACACAGCCTGATAAGCAACCGCATCTACACCATCCATGTCGACGGCGACGGGAACGTGTGGACGGGCACCGACCGGGGACTCTGCAAACTCGACCCCGCGACGGGGCTGTTCGAGCGTTTCGACAACGACCTCGACCTCTCGCAGTCGATACGCACGGTCACGTCGGACAACCGCGGCCGCATCTGGGCCGCCACGACCAACAAACTCATCATGTACGACCCGGTGCGGAAAAACAAAATCGTCTGCGACCTCAACCGGGACTTGAGAATCGACGAACTGATTTACAACAGTTTCTTCATCGACCCGCAAGGTTACATCTACATGGGCGGCGACGGGGGTTACATCCGCTACCACCCAGACGCAATCCTGCTCAACGAAGACAAATCGCCGACCGTGATCACCTCGTTCAGCCTGTGGAACAAGGAGGTGCGCCCCGGACACCGAATCGGCAAACGCATCGTACTGCCGCGCTCGATCCTGTACAGCGACGGGCTGCGGCTGCGCCACAACGAAAACTCGTTCCGCTTCTACTTCTCGCTGCTCAACTTCGCATCCTCGGACAACAAGTACGCCTACCGGCTGGAGGGATACGACAAGGAGTGGCAGATGACGGGCGGCATGCAGAATTACGCCGCCTATTCGAACCTCTCGCCGGGCAGGTACCTCTTCAAGGTCAAGGGCTGCAACTCGGACGGCATATGGAGCGACCGCACGGCACGCATCGAGGTGCACATCCTGCCGCCCTGGTGGTTGAGCTGGTGGGCATACACGATTTACACGGCGCTCATCATCGCGGTGGTAATCATCGCCTACAACCTGACGCTCACCAAAATGAAACTCCTCTCGGAACTCCGGCTCGAAAAACTCGAACGCATGAAGACGGAGGAGCTGAACCAGGTGAAAATGCGTTTCTTCACGAACGTATCGCACGAATTCAAGACCCCGCTGTCGCTGATTCTGGGCCCCATCGAAAGCCTCGGGGAGCAGATTCAGGACAAGCGCCAGCTCGAACAGCTCGCGCTGATGCGGCAGAACGGCGAGCGGCTGCTGCGGCTGATCGACCAAATCATGGATCTGCGCAAATTCGACAACGGGAAGATGAAACTCAACCCCAGCACGGGCGAATTCGTTTCCTTCGTGCGCGTGATCTACGATTCATTCGCCTACCAGGCGCAACGCCGGGGAATCGACTACGATTTCGAGTCCTCCGAAACCGAGCTCACCTTCCAGTTCGACAGCGACAAAGTCGAAAAGGTGCTGTACAACCTGCTCTCCAACGCCTTCAAGTTCACGCCCGACAACGGGCATATCGGCGTAACGGTTTCGCTGCGCCGCAGCGACGACGGGCGGTTTGCCGCAGTCGAGGTGTCGGACACCGGAATAGGCGTCACGGAAGCCGACCGGGAACACATCTTCGAGCGGTTCTACCAGGGCAGCAACCCGTCGTTCGAATCGATCCGCGGCACGGGCATCGGGCTGATGCTGGCAAAGGATTTCGTCGAGCTGCACGGCGGCACGCTCACCCTCGAAAGCGCCCCGGGCAAAGGCAGCACTTTCACGTTCACGCTCCCGGTCGACCCGGCGGAAGCGCCGTCCGCCGGCAGGGCGGCGGAAAGGCAGCCCGGAGCGGAGTCCGCCGAGCGCAACCCGAAGGTGCTCATCGTCGAGGACAACGAGGACATGCGGAATTTCCTGCGCATAAACCTCGAAGAGCAGTACGAAATATACACGGCGCACGACGGGGACGACGGCTGGGAGCAAATCCGCAACATCTACCCCGACCTGGTAATCAGCGACGTCATGATGCCCGGGGTGGACGGCTTCGAACTGTGCCGCCGCAGCAAGGCCGATTTGCTCACGTGCCACATCCCGTTCCTGCTGCTCACGGCCAAGGGCGACGAGGAGAACCGCGCCGAGGGATATTCGGCCGGCGCAGACGGATATATCGCCAAGCCGTTCAGCATCAAGACGCTGCGCACACGGGTCAACTCGCTCATCGAGCAGCGCATCAAATTGCGCGAACGCTACCGGCAGAAGTTGCTCACCGACCCTTCGGAAATCCCGATCGAATCGGAGAACGACAAATTCATCAACACGCTGGTCAAGGCCATCGAGCAGAATATCGACAACTCGGAATTCGGCATACAGGAACTGTGCGAGATTTCACGTTACTCCTACCAGCAGGTTTACCGCAAGGTCAAGGCGCTGACCGGGGAGTCGATCAACGAATTCATCCGCACCGTACGGCTCAAGCGGGCGGCGCAGTACCTGGCCCAGAGCGACACCCGCATCTCGGAAATCATGTACAGCGTGGGGTTCAACTCCCACTCCTATTTCACCAAATGCTTCCGCGAGCACTTCGGGCTTTCGCCCAAGGAATACGCCGAGAAATACCGCAGGAAATAGAGCAGCCCCGAACGGACGGGGAAGCGGCCGGACACCTATCCGGCCGCTTTTTCGTATCCCCCGCCTGCCCGGAACAAAGACGGCAGGCCTTTGCGGCCGCGCAGGAAGGGTAAATGGCGGAAACGTAATAGTATTTGATAATTCCGGGATAATTTAAGTCGCCGGGGCGGACTATTTTTGTTATACCGCACAACCGGAGAAGACAACCTAAACCCGATAAACTATGAAACAACTCTTACTCTTTTGTGCCGTTGCGGCACTCCTTGCCGGAACCTCCTGCTCGGAACAGCAAACGCTCGATACGGGCACACCCGTCCGGCTCCGCATCGCGGGAATCGGCACCGGAAGCCGCGCCGCGGCGAACTATGCGGCGGACGACTACTTCGGGATTCCGGGGCTGGGCGAAGCCTCGGTAACCGTTAAAGCCCGGACGGCGACCTACGCCTATGCGGACAATACGCTGGCAGGAGCCACGCAGGACGACGTGCTCTACTTCCCCGTGGACGGGAGCGCCCTGTCCACCGTCAGGGTAAGCTGGCCGGCAGAAGCGGCGCGGCAGGCCCAGGGCGGAACCGTGGCCAAAGACCAGCAGACGAAGGAGGCATTCCTCGCCGCGGACTGGCTTTCGGCCGAGCTGAAAGATGTCGACCCGGCGCAGGCCGTTCCCCTGACGCTGGGACACGAACGGCCGAAACTCACATTCACGCTCGTCGGCACGATGTCGGGCAGCAAAATCACGTCGCTCTGCGTGGCAGGATACGACGCCTATTGCGACACGCAGACAGGCGACGCACAGTTGATTATGCTGCCTGGGGATACGGAAATCGCCCCCGAGACCATCGGCACCGTCACAATCGGCGGGCAGGAGCGTCCCCGGAACTTCGTCATCAAGACGATGCCGGCCCTGACAGCCGGGCAAAACCACACGATCGAAATCAACTTCTAATCTATTAAAGCGCATATCATGAAACGACATATCCTCTATCTGGCCATGCTCGCGCTGGGCACGGCAGCGACAGGATGCTCCGACGACGACACTGCAAAGAACGGCCGGCCGGAGCCTACGACGGTGGAAAGCATCTCCATCCGCACCCGAATGGCCGAGGTTTCACGCGCCGAGGCCGGCGACGACGACCCCACGATGGGCCCGGCATCGACCCGCGCGGGACATACGATGTCGGTGACGCTCGGCAGCGGCAGCGACCGCATGCAGGCCACATATAAATACGACGGCGGGAAATGGGTGCCGGACGGGGACGCGGTGGTATTCCCCGACAACAAGCGCCAGCCCGTAGGAATCACCCTCAAAAAGGAGGGCGCAGCCATACAGGACGGCACGGCGCAGGGACTCGTCGACGCCGACCAGCTGGCTTGGGACAACCCCGCCCAGGTACCGCTGCGGGAGATGGACAACGTCCCGATGAGGCACCTGAAAACCATGGTGGAATTCGAAATGGGAACGATTGCGGCCACGGCGCTCACGGTGGACGGAATAAAGGCTTACCATGTCGCAAACGGCAACAAATGGCAGGCAATCATCGAACCGTCGACACCCCGGTTTACGGTTTCGGTTACGGTCAACGGGGCCGTCAGCACCACGGAGGTGAGCGCAGCGGCATCCCCCACCGACGGAGTGTTCCTCGCCGATTACCGTTACACGGTACCGCTGGTGCTCAACGGCAGCAAACTGACGCTGGGAACCATCGGCGTGGGCAGTTGGGCCGAAGGTGCCGGAGGAACGGCCCAGGGCATGACCCCGACGCATTACCGGCTCGAGGGGCTTGAAAACCGCACCGTCGAGGTTTACCTGGCCGGGTCGGACAGCCCGACGGAAATCACGCTCGACGCAGGGGGCGAGGCCCTGGAACAGGCCGGGGTTCCGGTCGGCACCATCGCAAGAATCGTCTGCGACGGCATGGAATACGAAATCGGACGCGAGGAGAGCAGTGAAATCAGCCTCCGAATCGTCGACGGGAAAGTCGCTTTCCGCGATGCGGACGACAACGGCTTCATCCCCGTCAACACAATCGCCGAACTGAAGATGATCGACCTCGACGACGCCAGCCGCGGGAACAAATACCTCCAGCAGGGCAATATCGACCTGCTCGACGCCGAGTGGACGCCCATTTCGAAACTGAACGGCATCTACGACGGCGGCAACTTTACCGTCAGCCGCCTCAAGGTGTCGCTCGGAAACGGTAACGCCGGGCTCTTCGCCGCGAATGCGGGGACCATCCGGAACGTGGTGATCGCCTCGGCCAGCGCACTCAAGGGGCAGTGGCATGCGGGCATGGTCTGCGGAGAGAACACCGGAACAATCGAGCGGTGCACCAACCGCGCTTCGGTGACCGACGGCGGCAGCAACACGCTGGGCGGCATCTGCGGGTATAACAACAACGGCACCATCTCGGAATGTCTGAACACGGGCACGCTGACCATCGACGCCACCGTACCGTCGGACGGCACGGGCGGCATCGCCGGCTACTGCGGCAAGGGAACGATCAGCGGCTGCGGCAACGCGGGCGGCATCGGCGGCAAACCCAGCAAAACGGGCGGTATCACGGGGCAGGCCGACGGATGTGAAATCGCCGACTGCTACAACACGGGCGACCTCATCCTGCCGTGGGGCGCAGGCGACAATAACGGCGGAATCGCGGGACTCACATACAACGCCACGCTCATCACGCGCTGCTACAACACGGGCACCGTTATCGTCGAAGGGTCGCAGGCCGGAGGCATCTGCGGGCAGCTCAACAGCGGGGCGACGATCAGCTCGTGCTACAATGCGGGCAAGGTAGGCGCCAAATGGAACTCGGGCGGCATTGCGGGCCAGAGCACCAGTGCGGAGATCATCGCCTGCCACAACGACGGGCTGATCGAGTGCCAGACCTCGGGCTGGGCCGGGGCAGGCGGCATCTGCGGATTCCACAAGGGAACCATCACGGCCTGCTACCACATCGGACAGGTGAAGGGCGACAGCGCCATCGGCGCCATCGTCGGCGAGCACAACTCCGGCAGCATCTCCTACTGTTACTGGAACGGCGACCTGGACGGCATCCCGGCCGGCGGGGGCGGCAGCCAGACCGGCAATGCGAAGTTCGGCGCCGCATGGCCCCAGCCCTCGACGCACCAGGCATGGCGAACCACGGCCGACGCCCCGGACGCCTACTGGCGCACGCTGGGCAACTCGGGCGGCGGATACCCCAAACTCGCCTGGGAAAAATAACACGGCCGCAGAACCCCGTCCGGCCAAAGGACGGGGTTGGGCCGCATTTGAATTATCTTTGAAAACCGAATAAAAACCAAACTCATGATCAAGACGCGCTTTATCGTTGCAATAGGTCTGTTGATGACCCTGGCCTGCTGTTCCAACTCCGGAACGGACGAAACGCCCGACCCCAACCCGCCGACGCCCCCGACTCCGCCCGCGACGGGGGATTACGTATCCGTGCAGAACGGAAAATTATATGCGCCCGAAGGCGGAGAATTAGCGCTCTGGGGCGTCAACTTCCAGCCCTGTTTGAGCTGGGAATACAACGACCGGCTCAAAAGACGCGGGATTCCGGAAACGGCCGAAGCGCTCAAACGCGTGGCCGAGAACAACCTCGAAGAGGTGGCCAAACTCAAGGTTTCGGTCATCCGCTGCCACCTGACCCCGGCCGACTTCACCGACGCCGAAGGCAACCTGGTCGAAACGCCCTACCTGGACGTATTGGACTACATGGTCGCCAAAGCCGCCGAACAGGGCATTTACGTCACGCTCGCATTCATCAACCACATGGGCAACGGTTACGTACCCAATTCGGTATTCATGACCGCCACCCGCCAGGAATGGGTGCATGACAAGGAGGTCGTGCGGAAATCGAAAAACTACATCCGCCAGCTGCTCGCGCGCAAAAACAGCTATTCGGGGACGACCTATGCGGCAGAGAAGCACATCGCCCTGTGGGAGCTGATCAACGAACCCGATGCCTTCAGCTATACCGACATACAGACCAAACCGGCCCTCTACGCCGATTTCCAGGCCTGGGCGGCCGGCAACGGGCGGCAGGACAACGACGTTTCGTATGCACTCTTCCGGGAGGAACTCATCCGGGACTACATCGACGGCATGCACGACCTCATACGGGCGGCCGGAGCGCAGCAGCCCGTCGTCTGGAGCCACAACTGGCACCGTTACCGCAACGGCAATTCCGATATTTTCAAAGGCGCCCTCGCCTCGAAGGCCGAAGCCGTGGCCTGCTGCAACTACCCCGGGCAGGATCTCGTGTCGCAGGACTACTGGAACAATCCCAAGGACCTCACTTCGCAGGATTATTCGGGTTGGTTCAACCAGTATTTCGACGACGTGAACGGCTACGGGTGGATGACGCTTCCCGAATACGCCGGCAAGGCCAAGGCGGTCTACGAATTCGAAACCTTCTTCAACCAGAGCGCATACCTCTACCCCATTCAGGCACAGTATTTCCGGGCGCTGGGCGTGCAGTGCGCCTCGATGTGGACGTACACCATGCAGGAATACGCCCCCTATCACAGCGGGTCGCATTTCTTAAGCCTCACCTGCACGCCGAAAAAAGCGGCCAGCTTCATCGTCGCCGGCGAGATATACAAATCCACCCCGGCGGGACAGATGTACGACCGGCTGGTCAACGAGCAGCTGGGCAGCAACTTCGCCATCTCGAAAAGCCGCGACGTGAGCATCTTCTCCTCGCCGGAAAAGTTCTACCATTCGGGCGACGTGACGCAATGGTGCCCGCTGAACGTCAGCGACGGGGTTAAAAGCATCGCCGGCACAGGCAGTTCGTCGCTGGTGACCTACACCGGGACGGGCATCTACTTCATCGACGAGCGGGACGGCGAGCTGTTCGTCACGCTGGAGCCCAACCACCGGTGGCTCTCGGAGCCGTGGAACAGCCGTGTCCAGGGCACGGTCAGCGCGCTCGACTACGACACGCCGAACACCATGAGCATCCGGCTCAAGGCCTGGAAAGAGGGCAAATACACGCTCTACCGCCTCGCAAACGGCAAGCGGCAGAAAGCAGGCGTGCTCGACGGCCTCGACGGGATGTCGCTCGCCCCCGGCGATTATGTGATCGTACGCGGGGAACACTAAAACTCCGGGCTTTTGCCGGGCTTCCGACAGGGATATGACGGAAGCCCGGCAACGCTCCGGAAAAAACCGGCAGCGCTCCGGGGAAAGATTCTGCAGCATACCGGGAAATGCCCGGCAGAGGCCAGGCAAAAAAGCCGGCGTTACCATTCGGCAAGGCGGCCAAACCCGTCAGAGGCCGATATGCCTGATTCGGTTCTCGAAATCGCCGCGCGATCCGAGGGCCGAATTACGGAGTTTGGTGCGGTAGGTATAGACCGTCGCCGAGGCGCAGTTCAGGAAACTGGCGATACGGCCGCTGTCGGTGATGCCCAGACGCATGACGGCCAAAATACGCAGCTCGGTGGGAAGCGCCCCGTCGGTGCGGACGGGAAAACGCGCCGGCTCCTCGAGCAGTTCGTTGACACGCTCCACGAAGTCGGGGAAAATGCCGAGGAACGTTTCGTCGAAGATGCGGTAGAAGTCGCGGTAGTCCCGGTCGACGTCCGAGGGCGAGCGCAGTTTGCGCATCAGGGCCTCCGTGCCGTCGGTTTTCGCGGTTTTCCGCAGTTCGAGCCGGTATTCGTCGACCCGGCCGATGTAATGCGTCGCAAGGTACATGTAGCGGAACACGTAGCTGTCCTTGATTTTGTTGGCGTCGCGCAGGCGGTCGTTCACGGCGCGGAACTGTTCGTTGCGTTCGTGCAGCCGTCCGTTGACCTCGTAAATAAGGGCGGTGTTGCGCCTCAACCGCCGGTGCTGGCGCAGCGTGTGGAACAGCAGCAGGGCGATGACCACCAGCAACAGCAGGAAGACGCTGACCATGACCGTCAGGATGCGGCTGCGGGAATTGATGCTGTAAACGACGGCCTGGTTGATGATCATCTCGGCCTGGCTCGAGTGGAAAATCCGGGTGTTGTAATTGCACGCGAGCATGTCGGCGACCGTACACTGGATATAGCGCGCCGCCCGTTCCATGTCTTTATCCTCGAACATCATCAGGGCCAGCTCGTACAGCGAAAGGTACTCCCGGACGGGGGTTTTCAAATCGTTGATCGCGGCACGGGCGAGCCAGTACTTACGCTGTTCGCGATCGCCGAGGGACTCGTACACATTGGCGATGTTATAGGCCACGCGGGCCAGCGTCCGGGAGCTCTGCGCAGGATCGTAGAGCGGCAGCAGCACGCCGAGCGCCTCGTCGTAGCGCTGCTGCGACATCAAATCGATGGCCAGCAGCCGCTGGCGCGTGACATACGAATGCCCGCCGAAGCCGATGCGCGTGCGCCGTATCCGGGCGAGCGTATCGGCATAGGCCCTGCTGCGCACTTCGGAGGTATTCTGCGAGGCGAGGCGGCCGTAAACGACCATCTGCTGGGTGTAGTAACTCGCCCGCATCCGCCTGGTGATGCCCGCGGTATCGAGCGAGCGGATGCGGTCGTAGGCATCCTCGATGTTATTGCGGCCGATCAGCACGGAAACATCGCAGGTGGTGGACAAAAATCTCATATCCCGGCTCCCGGTACGCCGGGCAAGGTCGTACATCAGGGCGACGTAACGCGCGGCGGTGTCGATGTTGTAGGTGATATAGGCGTCGAAAAGCCGGTTCGCGGTCTGCCAGCGCAGCGTATCGTCGCCGGCGTCCCGCAGCGCCCGGCGGAGCGAATCGGCGCGGTGGTTGAAGCGTCCCCTGTAAATGGGTTTGTTTTCGATGGTGCGGTCCAGTTCGGCCAGCAGCACCTCCGTTTCCCCCTTGTGGCAGGCACAGAGCGCAACGAGGCAGAAGGCAAAAGCGATATACGGAAGGCAATTTTTCATCGGCTCGGGTTTACGCACAAACATACGAAAAAAAGACGAATCCCGCACCGTCGCCCGGCGGGGATTCGTCGTATAAACGGGCTACGGGTGCGGTTCAACCGAAAATCTCGATCTTCACCTCGCGGCGGATGTCGGTCGCAGGAACCTCAACCACACTGCACTCCAGCGTTTGGTCGAACACGGGTTTTACGGTGCGGCCGCCGACTTTCACCTTTTTGATCTCCCCGGCGGCCGGGAGCTGGAGGCGGTAGGCCCGCCGGGGCACCTGCCCCTCGTAGCTGCCCTGGGCGGGACGAACCGTGACGGTGGTGACACGGCCCGTTCGGCGGTAATTGAGCTGCGTGGTCGCATACGCACCCTGTTCATAATCACGGGTCAGCCCGTCGTCCTCGTAGAGCGTATAGGTATTGTCGGCATCGCCGGCCGAAGGGTATACGCGCATGACAAGCGTGGTAAGCGGCGTCGAGGCGGGACGCGGCGTGTAGGGCTGCATGGGCAGCACCCAGCCTCCGCGGACATAGAGCGGGAACTCTTCGAGCGGCTTGGCGATTTCGCACTCCCGCCCGCCGTCGAACCGTTCGTGGGTGAAAAAGTCGTACCAGGCATCCTCCCCGGGGAACCACACCCGCTGCGAGGCGATTTTGTCGGGGCCTGTGCCGGGCGTGGAAACGGGTGCGGCGAGCAGCAGGTCGCCGAAAAGGAACTCCTGCGGGTTGCGGTACGAACGTTCGTCGCTGCCGTATTCGATATACATCGGGCGGTTGAGCGGCACCATCGTCGAATGGGTCTGCCAGACGCTGCTGTAGATATAGGGCATCAGCTCCGAACGCATGTGGTACATGCGGCGCATGGCGGCGGTTTCACGCTCGCCGCTGATCCACGGACGGCGATCGAGGCGCGCATCCTTGGTCGAGTGCACGCGCAGGGCGGCCGACAGGGCCCCGAACTGCGTCCAGCGCACGGTGAGCTCGGGATTGGGATCGCCGCGGAAGCCGCCGATGTCGTGCGCCCAGTAATAGCAGCCCGCATTGCCGCTGGCGGCCGTGAGCTTCACCTCGAAAGCCAGCATTTCCCAGTTGGCCTGCGCGTCGCCCGAGAACTGGATGGGATGGCGGTGGTCGCCCCATCCGGCCCAGCGGCTGTAACCCGCGCCGCGCAGCCCCTTGCGCTCGGTCTCGCGGTAATAGAGCTCGTTAATCCACTGCAGCGACGTGGAGCGGTAGCCCCGCACCTCGGGATAGAGGTAATTCTGCTGCCAGTCGAGCCACCAGAAATCGATGCCCATGTCCTCGGTGGTATGGTGGGCGTGCTTGAAAAACGTCTCCATGTACCTGCGGTCGCCCAAATCGAAAAGGAGCGGTTTGGCGGGATCGGCGCCCATGTCCCGCATAAAGTCGCCGTACATCTCCTCGTGGGGGCGGATGCCGTCGTGCGGATGGTCGTTGAGCGACACGGTCACGCCGCGGCGGTGCACCTCGGCAATCAGCGCCCCGGGGTCGGGAATGCGTTTGCGCTCCCAGGTATAGCCCGTCCAGCTGCGGCTGCCGGCATGCCCGGTACCGATTCGGGCCGTATAGGTATGCCAGCCCATGTCGAAGACGAGGTTGTCGAGCGGGAAATCGTTCTGCTCGTAGCCGTCGATAATCGAGAGGAACTCCTCGGAAGTGTAGTCCCAGTAGCGGCAGTACCAGACGCCGTGGATGTATTTGCGGGTCATCGGAACCCGGCCGCTGACGGCCCCCAGGTCGGCGAGCGCCGCCTTGTAGTCGTTGCCGTAGACGAAGCAGTACTGATCCTGCACGTGGCTGCGCGTGTCGCGCGGGTGCAGCCAGCCGTCGACCAGCAAATCGGAGCGCTCGTCGTCGATTACGTACCAGCCGTCGCGGCTCAACAGTCCGTCCTGCATGGGGATTTCGCCGGTGACGCGGTCGAGGGTTTCGACCGGGCCGCCGAGGTTGTTGCGGAAGATGCAGCGGTTGGTGAACTTCTTCTCCTTGCCGTTGAGTTTATAGTAGGCCGCAAAGTTATGCAGTCCGAAGGGAAACCCGTCGTGCTCGTAGACGATCCGCAGGGCCGAGGTCGTAATCTCGTAACGGTCGCCGCCCAGCGCCCGCACCTCGAACTGATCCGCAGGAAGCAGGTTCGAGCGGTCGTAAGCGAAAAACGTGGGGTCGTCGATGAACTTGCCGTCGTGGGCGAATTCCAGCCGGAACAGCGTCGGCGTAATGAGCGTCAGGCGGTTTTCGCCGAAAACGAGGGGGTTGCCCGCAGGCTGCGCCGCGGCGGTGATCCCGCCGCAAAGGCACAGCAGGAGAAGTAAAATGCGGTTTTTCATGAATCGGAAAAATGGTATGGGGATTAAAATTCTCCGCACCGTCCGTCACGGCGGTGCGGAGAAAAGGCTGTCGTAAACGGGCTATTTGTCCGCCGTATTACGGATACTCTCGGTATAGACGTTGCCGTAGGGGTCAGAGGCCTTTACCGTAACCTGGCTCCATGCCGCGGACGACGGCCTGTAGTAGAACATGTGGTCGCAGTTCGACTCCGGTTCGGCCGTCGGACGGTGCTCGGGCACGGTTTCGCCGAACATGAAGTCATAGGCCCGGCGATCCATCTCGTACTTCAGGTTCGAACCGGAGGGAATCGTTTCCCAGGCCGCATCGTCCTCTTTCACCTCGACCGTCCACGTGGAATGCCAGTTGAAAATGTTGAAGATAAGGCCGTCGCGGTATTTCTCCGATACCGCCTGGCCGGGGCCGTAGAGGTACATCTGGTACTCCTCGGGATAGGCGGTGCCTTTGTAATACCAGTTTTTGATTCGGTTGCCTTCGATTTCATAGACCGCATAACCGCGGGGGCTGCCGTCGTTGCAGAGTTCCTCGCCGTTCCAGTAGGCGCCCATCACGGCGCCGAGCGTGTTCTCCTCGATGGTTTCGGAAATCGTCGTGGTGTAGTTGTTGTGCGAGTGTCCCGAGAGGATGCGGACATGGTATCCGTCGAACAGTTCGTAAAGCTCCCTGTAGTTGGCGACATGGCTCGTGGGACGGTTGCGGCGCGAGGTGGCGATATGCACGCCGAGGATAATCAGCTTGTCCTTGGGAACGTACTTCAAATCCTGCTCCAGCCAGGCCATCTGCGCATCGGTGATTGCGGCGGTATAGTTGGAGGAACCGGTGTAGAGCACGTCGTCGAGCACCACGAAGTGGCAGTCGCCGATATTGTACGAATAGTAGGTGGGGCCGAATGCCGAGCGGAAGCTGTGGTCGGCCTCCGTGTCGACGCCGATCGCCTTGTCGTGGTCGTGGTTGCCGATAACCTGGAAGACGGGCACGCCGATTTTCCGGATTTGTTCCTTGTAGACACTGTGGAAAGGCATGTTGTCCCACACCAGGTCACCCAGCGAAATACCGTAGACCGGCTTATCCAGCTCCTGCTGCACATAGGGAACCAGCAAGGGCAGCACCTCCTTTTCCAGCATGACGACCTCGTCGTCGCGGCCGATCTGCACGTCGGCCAGCGCCAGCAGGGTGAATTTGTCCTTCTTGCCCGTGCGCTCGAGCGTGAAGCTGCGCTGCACGACATCGCGGTCGCCGAGGCTGATTTTTTTGTAGATGGCCGGGAAACCGTCTTTGAGGGGAATTTCGTATTCGGCGGGAACCGAAACGAAGACGAACGGGGTGCTCTTCTTCACGCGCATCTGGTAGATGCCCTGTGCATCGGTGGCCGTCACGGTGAAGCCGTCGCTCACAACCACGCCCTCGATGGGGTTCTTGCCGTCGGTGACGCGGCCCACGAGGTTCATGCCGGGATCGGGGGTGATATCCACCTTCTCATAAAGGCTGCCGAGTATCTGGGCGCCTTCGTCCTCGGAGCAGGCCGCAAAGCCCACGGCGAGCAGGACTACCAGCAGGTATTTAAACAGGTATTTGATCATATTTCAGGTTTTTTGTTTGGTTTATGCACAAGCCGGGATTCTCCCCGGACACCCTCGGGCATCCGGGGGAAAAGCGGCGGTTTACTCCTCGGCGGCACCTCCGTACCCGGGGTTCTGCTTAATCAGGTTGTTGGCTGAAATGGCCGAGTTGGGAATCGGGAAACGGTTCATGTTGCTGTCGTTCGAGGGGGTGTGGTCCCACCACGATTCGGTGGTGAACACGCCCCAGCGAATCAAATCGGTACGGCGGCGGCCCTCGCCCAGGAACTCGATCATCCATTCGTCGAGCATGCGGTATTCGTCGAGGTTGTCCCCGGTCACGGGATCGGGATCTGCGCGGTCGGCGAAGTTACGCGCACGCACCTCGTTGATCAGGTCGGCGGCCTGTTTCTTGCGCCCGGCGCGCAATTCGCACTCGGCCAGCATGTAGTAAATCTCCGAAAGGCGGATAACCGGGCAGTCGGGATTCCAGCGCAGCTGCTTGTCCTCGAGGTTGGGCTGCGGGGACTTGACCAGGCGGATGCCCGAGTTCTCCTCGCCGTCGGCCATCGTCGAAGGCAGTTCGGCGACCGAACCGTATTTGCTGCCCACCTCCGAGAAGCGGGCCACCTGATCCACCATGTCGATGACCTTGCCGCTGTACTCTTTCTGGCCGAGGCACTCTTTGGTCGGGTCGTCGAAATTGACCTGCTTGCCGACGAGGAACATACCCTCGTATTTCTTGTTGCCGAGGTAGCGGTAAGGCTTCTTGCGCAAATCCTTGTCGTTGAATTTCCGGTAGGGATTGCCCAGCTTCCACTGCGTGTAATAGTTACCCTGCGGGTTGAGCGAGGGCGTCAGGATGAAGCCGTTGTAGCCCGCGGTTTCGATGTCGAAATAGATGTAGGACGAATAGTGGTAGAAATACTTGAAATACCAGCTCCACTCGACTTTGGAGTTCTCCGACGGAACGTTCCAGATCACCTCGGGCGAGGAGTCGTTGTCGAAATTATGGGGGCCGTACCACGTGTCGTCCAGCTCGTAGACGCCGTAAACGCCGCCGATGATGTCGCGGCAGATCTGCGCGCACTCGTCGAAATGCTCCTCGCCGATGTAGGCTTCGGCATTGAAATAGAGCTGCGCCAGCATGGCCGCCGCGGCAGCCTGCTTGATGTAGCCGTCCTCCGAGGCGCCGAGCGAAGATTTCTTCGCCAGGGAGGGGATGGCCTCCTTGAGCAGCGTTTCGACATGCCGGTAGGTTTCGAGTGCCGTACTGCGGGGGCGCAGCCCGTCGTTCACCGAATGGTAAATCGGCATGCCGCCGAAGTAGTCGAGGCCTTTCATGTAGAAATAGGCCGTGATGGCGTTCAGCTGGTTGATATGGTCGGCCTTGACGGCGTCGTTGAGCCCCAGGGCGTTGTAGTCGACGCCCTCGAGGTCGGACTTGGCCTCCAGGGCGCGCGAAATACCGCCCGTGGTACCGTCGTAGGTATTCACCACGAAGCGGTCGTCGGGCGACCAGGTATGGTAGTGCAGGCGGTAGTATTCGCCGCCGTTGTACCAGTCGGCACCGCGCTTGGGGCAGACCATTTCGTCGGTCGTCAGTTCCTGGAGGTACCAGCGGTCGGCGCCGATATACCACTTCCAGTGGGTGAAGGGACGGCACAGCACGGCATAGGTGCTCTCGGGCGAGGTGAAGAACGTGTCGGGGGTCACCTCCGAATAGAACTTCTCATCGAGGCTGCACGAGGGAGCGGAGAGGGCGGCCGCTCCGGTCAGCACAGCTACTATATGTTTGAATTTCATAGGATTCTCTGTTTTTATTTAGAACGTTAATTGCACGCCCAGCGTAAAACGGGTCGTCTGCGGATACATCGTCGAGGTGTTGTTGACATACTCGAACCCGGGATAGAGGCCGTTGATGCTGACCTCGGGATTGAGGCCGTTGTAGTCGGTGAATACGGCCAGATCGCGAATCGTCAGGTAAATCTTCGCAGACTGGATATAACGCGTCCATTTACGCAGGTCGAGCGTATAGCCGAGGTTGACGGCGTCGATCTTGAGGAACGAACCGTCGTCGAGCCAGTAGTCGCAGAGGATCTTCTCGTCCTTGATATTGCGGTTGCGCGTGTAGGCCGACTTGAGCACGTTGAGCTGCGAATCGTTGGCCAGCCCGTAGTACATGTTGACCTGGCTGAAGACGTCGTAGCCGAGCCAGCTGCGCAGGAAAATCGACAGATCCCAGTTCTTGTACCTGAACGTGTGATCCCACGAAAGAATCACTTTCGGAATGGCATTGCCCACGAAGTGCTTGTTCTCGGCGACGAGGTTCGACTTGGTGCCGTCGACGGCGGGAACGATTTCATTGTTCTTGTCGTATATCAGCCACTTGCCGTCCTCGTCGAGCCCGGCGTACTTGTAGATGAAGAACTGTCCCAGTTCGAGGCCGTTCTGCAGGCGGACGGCCGTGCCCGGATTGCCCGGCGAGGGGAAGGTCACCTCGTCGAGGAAGAAGCCGTCGTCGCCCAGGCGCTTGATTTTGGTCTTGTTCTGCGACAGGCGCAGGCTGGACGTATAGCGGAAGTTCTTGCCGCGGACGATGTCGCCGCCGAGCTCGAACTCCCAGCCCTTGTTCTCGAGGCTGCCGATGTTCTTCATGACCGTATCGTGTACCATCGGGGGCATCGGAGCATTGACGTTGTAGAGCATGTCGTCGACCTTGCGGTGGTAAACGTCGAACTTACCCCACAGGCGGTCGTTGAAGAGCGAGAAGTCCAGACCGAAGTTCAGCTCCGACTTCTCCTCCCATTTGAGGTCGGGATTGACGTTGCGGATCGAGCCGTAACCGGGCTGCCAGACGCCGTTGGTCGGCCACATGTCGTTGGCCTTGTACATGCGGGTGGTATAGCCGTTGCCGAAGCCGTTGTTACCCGTCACACCGTAACCCAGGCGCACCTTGAGGTCGCTGATCCACTTCACGTCGCGCAGGAACGCCTCGTTCGAGATGCGCCAGCCGCCCGAAACAGCCCAGAAATTACCCCAGCGGTTGTTGGCGCCGAATTTCGAGGAACCCTCGCGGCGGAAACTCACCGTAGCCATATAACGGTCCTTGTACGAATAGTTGGCGCGACCGAACATCGAGAGCAGGCGCTCGCGCGGATCCTTGTTCGAGTCCATCGAGGCGCGGCCCTCCGAAAGGTAGGAACCGACACCCATGTCCCACGGGCCGACGCCGTCGACCGGGAAGTCGTAGTTCGACATGCTGAAATCCTCGCCCCCGGCCTGCCAGAAGCTGTAACCGGCAACCACGTCGAGCGTATGATCCTCGCGGAACACGCGGTGGTAGTTGGCATAGGCCTCGACCGAAACACGGTTGTCCTTGCTGAACTTGTGCGACGCACCGCCGCGGCGGCTGTTGTCGATCGACTCCTTGTGGTCATGCGAAACGTAGGTGTATTCCTGGTACTGGCGTTTGTCAATTCCCACGGTACCCTGCAGCGAAAGTCCCTTCATCAAATTGATTTTCACGGTCGCATCGGCCAGCAGCCACTGGTCTTTGCCGTTCTTCGTGCGCAGCATAATGTCGGCCACGGGGTTGAAGCTCGTGCCGGAGATGCCGTTTCCCACCACGTTGTAGTCGGACGGGCTGGCCGGATCGTAGAGCGGAATGGTCGGGTTGAGCCCGAAAGCCATCTTGAAGATACCCGACGAGTTGCGGTTGTCGCGCTCGGCCTCGCGGAACTGGGCGTTGGCACGCACCTCGACCACGCCGTCGAAGAGGTTGAAGCGGGCGTTGACACGTCCCGAATAGTCCTTGCGGTTGTCACCGATGACAATACCCTTCTGGTTCTGGGCCATGAACGAAGTGTAGACCTGCGCCACTTCCGTACCGCCCGAAAGGCTCACCGTATGGCGCTGCGAGAAGGGCAACTCGTTGGTCAGCTCCTTGAACCAGTCGGTGTCGTGTCCGTAGTCCTCGCCCAGGCCGTACTCGACGTACTCGCCCGAAGAGAGCAGTTCAGGGTATTTACGGACGCTTTCGAACGAAAACTCGCCCGTATAGTTCGCCGTCACGCGGCCTTGCTTGGCGCGTTTGGTCGTAACGAGAATCACACCGCCGGCGGCGCGCGTACCGTAGATGGCGCCTGCCGAAGCGTCCTTCAGCACGTCGATCGACTCGATATCCTCCTGGTTGAGCGCCCGCATGTCGCCGCCCGGGATGCCGTCGATAACCACCAGCGGACTCTGGCTGGCATTGACCGACGCGATGCCGCGCAGCTGGAAATCGTTGCTGCTGTTGGGGCTGGCGCTGCCCGAGATGGTCAGGCCGGGAATCTTGCCCTGAAGTGCCGTCGCGATGGTCGAACCGCCCATACCGGCCGTCAGGTCGTCGCCCTTGATCGAGGAGATGGACGAGGTCACCGACCTCTTTTCCATCGTACCGTAACCGATCACCACGACATCTTTCAGCATCTGGCTGTCGTCTTCCATGACGATGTCGATGACCGACCGCGCACCGACGCTGACGGTCTGCTCGGCATAACCGATGTACGAGAACTTCAGCTGGCCGTCGGCCGGGGCATTGATGGTAAAACCTCCGTCGATACCCGTCGTGGCACCCGTCGTCGTGCCGACGACCACGACCGTGGCGCCGACAAGCGGATCGCCCGCCGTATCGGTCACCGTGCCGCTCACCTGGTTGCGGGTCTGGGCCTGCGCCAGCGACGCGGCGGCCGTCAGCGCCAGGCAGCACACGAAACGCAGAAAATACCCTGCATAGGATTTTCCCGTATCTGCAAATCTGTTTTTCATATCTTTTTCTCTCTTGTTTTTCATTGATTTGTCACCGCAGGATTATTCGGCTGCGATCTTCGTCATTTTGATGTCGTCGAGGAACCAGCGGAAATAACCGGAGGACACCTTCTGCTGGGTGGAGCGGATGGCGATACGGGTATCGCCCGTAATACCGTAGAGTTTCATGCTCACGGGCGTCCACACGTACCTGCCTTCGGGGGTTATCGGGTCGCTCAATTTCGCCTCGCCGCCGTCGATCGTACCCGGGCCCTCAACGATTTCGACCGAAACGGTAACTTCGTCGGGTTTCAGGCTGCCGCCGATGTTGGGGCAGATTTCGAACGCGAGTTCCACGTCGGTGCAGCGGCCCTCCGCAACTTCGAGGGCCGGCAGGATTACCCCGGTCTGGTTGCCGCTCCGACCCATTTTCAGGTAATCGGAAGCGAGGTACATGCATTTACCGCCCGGGTTATAGTCCTCGAGTCCCGAATTGGCGAAAGCCTCCTTGCCCTGTTTCTGGTCTGCCTCATCTCCGTAGATGGGCAGGGTGCTGGTTTTCTTTCCGTCGCTGCCGACCTGGTCGTCCTTGTTGAAAGGTTTGCACCACTCGAACGTTTCGTCGTAATAGACATACCCGGGGGATTTGCCGTCGTCCTCGAAAAGATTGTCCTTGGCGTTCTGACTGACGCGCACGATTTCCTCGAGTCCGGTCAGCGCGGTGACGATCTTCACTTCGCCGCTGCGGGGACCGCCCGTGCCGTTTTCACCGACGATAAGCGTCACTTCGGTTTGGCCGGGTTCGCCCGAAGCCGGGTTCAGCGTCAGCCAGCCGTCGGCGGTAGCCGTCCACGCCTCGGCGGCGGTGACGGTGAACGTCAGCGGCGTGCCGGCCTCGTCGGCAAAACCGAATTTATTGACCGTGAACGAAGTTTCGGAAACTTTCAGCCCCTCGAGGTTCTGAATCACGGTGACGGTCGCCTTTTTCGAACCGGCGGTCACAACGAAGGTTCCGGTACGCACGGCATCGGTCGTATTGAGCGCGATCGTCAGCTCAACATCCTCCTCGCCGGCCTTGCCCGAGTTTTTCGAGGGCGTGATCCAGCCGCTGTCCCCGGCGACTTCGAGCGTCCAGTCGCTGTTCGCGGAGATGTAGACGGAAGCCTTTTCGCCCGTTTCCAGCAGGCCGGACTTGACGACGGTCACCTTGCCCGGCGAAACCATCAGGGCGTCGACCTTGAGTTTCTGGGTGACGGCAATCGTCCGGCGCGAACCGTCGCCCTCGAATACGATATAGCCTTCACGGTCTTTGCCCGTGTTGTTTTCGTCGATTGCAAGGAAGATGCGCGTACGTCCGCGATCCCCCTCGGTATGGGTCGGATGAATCCACTCTTCGACGTACGTAGCCTGCCACGGACGGTTGGTTCCAAGCTCGAAATTGACCGTTTCGCCGTTGGCAGTCAGGCCGTTGTATTCCACTTCGATCTCCTGCCGGGAAACCGAAATGAACGCGTCGGGATCGTCGTCGTCACAAGCCGTAAAGAGGGAGCCCGACAGCAGCAACAGGGCGGACGATGCCCTGATTATCATATATTTGAAATCCATTGTGATTCTGATTTTGGGTTAATTGCAGTTAGTTGCGGGGAGCTTTCACGATCTTCACGTTGTCGAGGTACCAGCGGAACAGGCCCTTTTCGCCGGCCGTTACCCCGGGGTCGCCCTGCTGCGTCGAGCGGATGACGATGCGGGTCGCAGCGGTCACGCCGTAGAGTTTCACGCTCATCGGCGTCCATTTCCAGGCCTGGTCGGGCTTGATGCCCTCGCTCTTGCGGTCGGAGTTGCCGTTGACCGTACCCGGGCCTTCGACGATTTCGACCATAACGGTTACGGCGTCGACCTTGCCGGAACCGCCGATATTGGGACAGGCTTCGAACGTAAGTTCGACGTTGGAGGCTTTCTTGCGGCCGATTTTCAGGGCCGGGAGGATGATTCCGGTCTGTTTGTCCGTCGCACCCATCTTGAAATAGCCGGCGCACGCATACATTGTCCGGCCGACGGGGTTGTAATCCTCGAGCCCGGCCTGGCCGAACTTCTGCAGCGCGTCGCCGGTCGAATAGATATTCTTCGCACCGTCCTGCGAACCGACGCCTACGCAGTCGGCACCGCCGTACACGGCAATCCAGTCGAAATCTTCGAGGTAATAGACATATCCCACGGGGTTGCCGTCGTCGGGATCGGGATCGAGCGTCTGCGTGACGGTGACTTCCTCCGTAAGTTTTCCGCTCGTGACGGTGAGGTGGCCGGTGCGTTCGCCGGCAGTTTCGTTGGGTTTCGCTTCGAGCGTCACGGACACGCGGCCTTTGCCGACCGGTTTGTCGACACCGAGCCACTCGGCATCGGAGGTGATGACGTACCCCCGGTTCGCAAGCACGTCGAGCGAAGCTTTCGAACCGGTATTGAGCGTACCGGTCTGAATCAGCTCCACGTCGGCCTTGCTCACGACGAGCCGGTGTGCGGCATCTTCCGCTTTATCCTCGATACAGGAAGCAAGCAGACACACACAGCCCGATAAAAGCAACAGGTGTAAAAACGTTTTCTTCATAGAACAATCAGGTTAAAGTTTATTGATAATTAGGTGGAGATTTTAAAAATTGCGAATCGGAATCTTTATAATGAGGCGGCAAGGCAAAATTACTTATTTTCCGGGGGGGGGTAAATATCGGACTCTGAAAATATAGAGCCTGTAAATTCACAAACAACTGATAACAAACAGGTTGAATTTTCATCAAATCGAATGTTATATAGATTTGCATACGCCGGAAACGGCTAAAAAACGTACTTTCCCATCGAATTTCCCGGTTCGGGATTCATTGATTTTTCGGAAATCCAGCCGTTTTCACGGGTTTCGCAGCGAAACTGCCTGAATCCGGACGGTGTGCCGACCGCCTGCTCCGAACGGATACGCCCTGCAAACAGGGACGATCGCCGCAACGGAAAGGCAGCAGGAAACCGGCGGAGCGCGCGACGGCGGAGCGGCTGGGAAAACCGGGGCAGCCGGGAGGGGTCGGGAAGGTCAGGAGGAGTCGGGAGAGGCCGGGAAAGGCCGGAAGGAGTCGGCAAGGGTCGTGCCAGCTGCGGGTGAACAGGAACGGGGCAGGAAGGGAATTCTGTAAAATTGGTATCACGAACCGTAATCCGGGTAGTAGCACGGACGGCCGGACGCGCTATCTTTGCATCATGAAACCCGGGCAAACCGGCCGGCGGCAGGAAACGACGGCGGAAAACGATAAATATATGATAACGAAAGAACAAAAGGAACAGGCCGCAGGGCTGCTGTTCACCGAAAAATGCTCGTGCGTAATCCGCAACGGGGATACGGTACGCATCTTCCGCCAGCGGGGCGTCGCCGACCTTTACCGCCTGCTGCGCGAAGAGCCGCACCTGCTGCAGGGGGCTTTCATCGCCGACAAGGTGGTGGGCAAGGGTGCGGCGGCGCTGATGGTGCGGGGCGGCGTAGCGGGGCTTTTTGCCGACGTCGTAAGCCGTCCGGCGCTCGAACTGCTCGCCGGGGCGGGCATCGCGGTGGAATATACCGTTGCCGTGCCGAATATCGTCAACCGTGCCGGGACGGGTATCTGTCCCGTGGAGCAGCTCTGCGAAAGGGCGGAAACGGCGGCCGAATGCCTGCCGCTGATCGACGGATTCATGCGTAAGATAAAGCAACAACATGGATAGACCGATGAAAATACTGGGGCTGCTGGCCCTCTGCACGTGTTTTTCCGCAGCGGCACATGCCAAAATGCCACAGGCGGAGGTCCCGGCGGAGCAAAACGTGAAAATCGACTCGATTGTCGTGACGGGCGCCCGCTATGCGTCGGACATCCCCCCCCTGCCGATGACGGTGTCGGTGGTGGGACGCGAACAAATCGAACGCAGCAGGCAGGCGTCGCTGCTGCCGTCGCTCACGGAGCAGGTGCCGGGGCTGTTCATCACCGCGCGCGGCGTGATGGGATACGGCGTGTCGGACGGTGCGGCGGGCGGCATGTCGCTGCGCGGCATCGGCGCAGGCTCGGCGGCGCAGCTGCTCGTGCTGATCGACGGACATCCGCAGTACATGGGGCTTTTCGGACATCCGATTTCGGACGCCTACCAGTCGATGCTGGCCGAGCGGGTCGAAGTCCTGCGCGGCCCGGCATCGGTGCTGTACGGCTCGAACGCCATGGGCGGCGTGGTGAACATCGTCACCCGGCAGCAGAAAGAGGACGGCGTAAAGACAGGGCTGAATGCCGGCTACGGCTCGTACAACACCCTGCAGACGGAATTGACGAACCGCATCCGCAAAGGGCGTTTTTCGAGCGTCGCAGCGGGTTCGTACAACCGCACCGACGGCCACCGCGCCGACATGGGATTCGAACAGTACGGCGGTTACGTCAAACTGGGATATGATTTCGGCACGCACTGGAACGCCTTTGCCGACGTGAACCTGACGCATTTCAACGCCTCGAATCCCGGCACCGTGACCGCACGGATTTATGACAACGACTCGCGCATCACGCGCGGCATGGCCTCCTTCTCGCTGGAGAACGACTACGGCCGGAGTTCGGGCGCACTGAAATTCTTCTACAACTGGGGCCGCCACCGAATCGACGACGGATACCAAACGGGCGAAGAACCGCTCGACTTCCGGTTCAACTCGCGGGACGAAATGCTGGGCGTTTCGCTGTACCAGAGCGTTTCGCTGTTCCGCGGCAACCGCCTGACGGCGGGCGTCGACTACCAGCACTTCGGCGGCAGGGCCTGGAACCGGTACGTAACGGACGGCCACCGGGAGCAGCTCTCCGACAAGGCCGAGGACGAAGCGGCCGGATACGTCGATTTCCGGCAGACGCTGGGCCGCTTCACCATCGACGCGGGGGTGCGCGCCGACTACCATACCCGCAGCGGGCTGGAGTGGGTGCCGCAGGCCGGAGTCGCATTCCGCCCGGCGGGGAACGCCGAACTGAAAGCGACGGCGGGCAAGGGATTCCGCAACCCCACGATCCGCGAGCTCTACATGTTCCGCCCGGCGAATCCCGACCTCGAGCCCGAGCGGCTGTGGAGCTATGAGCTGGCGTGGTCGCACCGGCCCGCGGCGGGAGCGCTCTCGTACGGCGTGAACTTCTATTATATAAAAGGCGACAACATCATCCTGCCCCTGATAATCGACGGGCGGCGGCTCAACGTCAACTCGGGCCGCATCGAGAACTGGGGCGCCGAGGCGAACGTCGCCTGGCGAATCGGCAGGGCATGGACGCTGTCGGCCAATTACAGCTGGCTCAACATGGAGCATCCCGTCGCCGGGGCTCCCGGACACAAACTTTTCGCGGGCGCCGATTTCGTCCGCGGACGCTGGGCCCTGTCGACGGGCGTACAGTACATCGCCGGGCTCTACACCGCCACCGCACCGGCGGCGCAGGAGGAGTTCGTGCTGTGGAACCTGCGGGCCTCGCTGCGCGTCAACCGCCGCCTGACGCTCTACGCCCGGGGTGAAAACCTGCTGGCGCAGCGCTACGAAATCAACGCCGGATACCCGATGCCCCGGGCGACCCTCTTCGGAGGCGTAAGCCTGGACTTTTGAATCCGGCCGAAAAACACTATTTTTGAAGTAACCAAATAACGACAATATGGAAACAACGACTGTAAAACTCTATTCGCCCGGATACCGCGAGGCAAAGACTTACCTCGCGGCGGCGCTCTTCGTCGCGGGCAACATCGTCCTGCCGCAGCTCTGCCACCTCGTACCGCAGGGCGGAATGCGGTGGCTGCCCATCTACTTCTTCACGCTGGTCGGCGCCTACAAATACGGCTGGCGGGTCGGACTGCTGACTGCCCTGCTGTCGCCGCTCGTGAACTCCGCCCTGTTCGGCATGCCTGCTGCTGCGGTGCTGCCCGTAATCCTGCTCAAATCGGTGCTGCTCGCCCTCGGGGCCGCGTTCGCCGCTCGGCGCTCCGGCCGCGTGTCGCTGCCGCTGCTGGCGGGTGTAGTCCTCTTCTACCAACTGTTCGGCTCGCTGGGCGAATGGGCCTGGACGGGTTCGCCGGCGGCAGCCATGCAGGACATCCGCATCGGAATACCCGGCATGCTGGCGCAGGTGGCAGGCGGATATGCGGTCATCCGGTATTTACTCCGCAACTAATTCCTCAAAGCCATGATAAAAACATATATGGTTTCATTGCTGTCGGTTCTGCCCTTCGCAGCCACAGGCTGCGGATCGGCACAGGGCGGCGGGCAGGAGCCCGAAACGCCCGAGGTATATTTCGTCCGGGAAATCACGCCGGAGAACATGGTGCGCCTCTACGAGGCGCTCGAGCGGCCCGTGTCCGGAAAGGTCGCCGTCAAATTGAGCACCGGGGAGCCGGGCGGGCATAACTTCCTCAAGCCGGAGCTTATCAAGGACCTCGTGCAGAAAGTGGGGGGCACCATCGTCGAGTGCAACACGGCCTACGGCGGCGGCCGCGCCAGCACCGCAGACCACCTGAAAGCCGCCGCCGACCACGGCTTCACGGCCATCGCCCCCATCGACATCATGGACGCCGACGGCGAGGCGAGCCTGCCCGTGAAGGGCGGCAGGCACCTCCGGGAGAATTTCGTCGGCTCGCATTACCCCGGCTACGACTTCACGGTCGTGCTCTCGCACTTCAAGGGACACGCCATGGGCGGCTTCGGCGGCGCGGTGAAGAACATCTCGATCGGCATCGCCTCGTCGTCGGGCAAGGCCTGGATACATTCGGCCGGGAAGACGAAGAACGCCGCCGAGATGTGGGGCGATCTGCCCCCGCAGGACGACTTCCTCGAATCGATGGCCGAAGCGGCCAAATCGGTGGCCGACCACTGCGGCGAAAAGATACTCTACATCAACGTGATGAACAACCTCTCGGTCGACTGCGACTGCGACGCGCACCCCGAGGAGCCGAAGATGGGCGACATCGGCATACTCGCCTCGATTGACCCCGTGGCCCTCGACAAGGCGTGCGTCGATTTGGTCTACGCCTCGCCCGATGCGGGCAAGGTGCACCTGATCGAACGCATGGAATCGCGCCACGGCATCCACACGCTCGAGCACGGCGAAGCGATCGGACTGGGCTCGCAGCAATACGAACTCGTTGAGCTGAAATAGCATGGAGTACCGGACTCTGGGGCGCACAGGACTGAAAGTCAGCGCCATCGCGCTGGGCTGCGAAGGGTTCATGAACAGGACGGCCGCAGCGGTGCGGGCCGATTTCGATTTCGCGCTCGGCAACGGCATCAACTTCCTCGACCTCTACGCCTCGAACCCGGAACTGCGCAGCAACATCGGTGCGGCGCTGGCCGGGCGGCGCGAAAAGTTCGTCATCCAGGGACACCTCTGCTCGGTATGGGAAGCGGGGCAGTACCTGCGCACGCGCGACCCGCAGAAAACGCTGGCGGCGTTCGAAGACCTGCTCGCCCGGCTGGGCACGGATTACCTCGAAATCGGGATGATTCACTACGTCGACGCTGAAGCCGACCTGCGGAAAGTGCTCGACGGGCCCGTCCTGCGGCTGGCGCAAAAGCTCAAATCGGAAGGGCGCATCCGCCATATCGGCATGAGCAGCCACAACCCCGTCGTCGCGCGCATGGCCGCCGAAACGGGTGCAATCGACGTGCTGATGTTCTCGGTAAACCCCTGTTACGATTTGCTGCCGCCGAGCGACGACGCGGACAAGCTGTGGGCCGGCGAAAGCTATGCCCGCAGCCTGCACAACATCGACCCCGAACGGCAGCGGCTCTATGAATTCTGCGAACGCGAAGGCGTCGCCGTCGACGTGATGAAAGCCTACGGCGGCGGCGACCTGTTGAGTGACGCCGACTCGCCTTTCGGACGTCCGATGACCCCGGTGCAATGCCTCGAATACGCCCTCACGCGGCCGGGCGTGGCCGCCGTCATGGCCGGCTGCCGCAGCCGCGCCGAGATGCAGGCCGCACTCGCCTGGTGCACGGCCCCGGCGGCGGAACGCGACTACACGCAGGCGCTGGCCGGACTGGACAGGTTCTCGTGGGAGGGACACTGCATGTACTGCGGCCACTGCGCCCCCTGCACGGCGGGAATCGACATCGCCGCCGTAAACAAATATTACAACCTGGCCCGGGCGCAGGACGAAGTGCCGGAAACCGTACGCGAGCATTACAGAGTGCTGCCGCACCACGCCTCGGAGTGCATCGCCTGCGGCCGGTGCGAGAAAAACTGTCCGTTCGGCGTCGACATCGTCGGGCATATGCGGCGGGCGGCGGCCAAATTCGGATACTGACCCGCCGGGATTTACAGGGAAGGCGTTCCGGCGCCCGCCCGAATCCAAAAGACACGCTCCGTCCGGCGTGTCTTTTTTCGTGGGCCCGGCATCCGGCGGGGCCGGCGGAATGCACTGCGGGCAACCGCCTGTCCGCCAGCGCCGGATTCCCGGAATACCCGTTTTTGTTTACAATTTGTTCATTAAAAGCCGCAGGGGATATTTGCGCTTCGGGGAAGTATCTTTACATTTGCTCCCGTGCAAGGTTCCCCGCCGGCGGCTGCCGGCACGGGATCAAAAGGGAACTCCTGTGGAAATCAGGGACTATTCCCGTAGCTGTAAGCTCCGTTGCGTTCCGCACACTCTTTGAGCCACTGCCCCTACACGGGGCGGGAAGGCGTGCGGACGGGGCGAGTCAGAAGACCTGCCTTGCGAGGAACGGTATCCGCCCTCGGGATTTAGGGCAATACCCGGACATTTTTACACCACAGATTCTTCAGGGTGACACCCACTCTTCCCGCGGCAGGCGCGGGAGGGAGCGACGTCCCCGCACGACAGGCATACAAACAACTATTAGGATAAATATGGGCATTTCGGAACTTTACATCGTCAAGCGCGACGGCAAACGGGAAACGTTTTCGGTCGAGAAAATCAAACGCGCAATCAGCAGGGCATTCCTTTCGGTCGGCGGCTATGCCACGGACGACGACCTGACGTCGGTGTTGAGCCGCGTACGCGTGGCCGACGGCATGTCGGTCGAGGAGATCCAGAACCAGGTCGAGGTGGCGCTCATGGCCGAGCGCTATTTCGCCGTGGCCAAAAGCTACATGCTCTACCGGCAAAAGCACACCGAAGACCGCGAAGACCGCGAAAAACTGGAGTTCCTGATTAACTACTGCGACGCTTCGAACCCCGCCTCGGGCTCGAAATACGACGCCAACGCCAATGTCGAGAACAAGAACATCGCCACGCTGATCGGCGAGCTGCCCAAGCAGAACTTCATCCGGCTGAACCGCCGCCTGCTGACCGACCGCATCAAGGAGATGTACGGCAAAGAGCTGTCGGACAAGTACCTATACCTGCTGAAGAACCACTTCATCTACAAGAACGACGAAACGTCGATGGCCAACTACTGCGCCTCGATTACGATGTACCCGTGGCTGCTGAACGGCACGCTGTCGGTGGGCGGCAACTCGACGCGGCCGACCAACCTCAAATCGTTCTGCGGCGGCTTCGTCAACATGGTATTCATCGTGTCGTCGATGCTCTCGGGTGCATGCGCCACACCGGAATTCCTGATGTACATGAATTACTTCATCGAGCAGGAGTACGGCGAAGACTACTACAAGCGGGCCGGCGAGGTGGTCGACCTCTCGAACAAGCACCGCACGATCGACAAGATGATTACCGACTGCTTCGAGCAAATCGTCTACTCGATCAACCAGCCGACCGGGGCGCGTAATTTCCAGGCCGTGTTCTGGAACGTGGCCTACTACGACCGCTACTATTTCGAAAGCCTCTTCGGCGAATTCGTATTCCCGGACGGCTCGCACCCGCACTGGGAGTCGCTGTCGTGGCTGCAGAAGCGTTTCATGACCTGGTTCAACCGCGAGCGCACGAAGACCGTGCTGACCTTCCCGGTCGAGACGATGGCGCTGCTCACCAAAGACGGTGACGCGATGGACAGGGAGTGGGGCGACTTCACGGCACGGATGTACTCCGAAGGGCACTCGTTCTTCACCTACATCAGCGACAACGCCGACTCGCTGTCGTCGTGCTGCCGCCTGCGCAACGAAATCCAGGACAACGGATTCAGCTATACGCTCGGGGCGGGCGGCGTTTCGACCGGCTCGAAGAGCGTGCTGACCATCAACCTCAACCGCTGCATCCAGTACGCCACCAAGAACGGCATGCACTACCTCACGTACCTCGAGGAGGTCGTGGACCTGGTACACAAGGTGCAGATGGCCTACAACGAAAACCTCAAGGAGCTGCAGGCCAAAGGCATGCTTCCGCTGTTCGACGCCGGGTACATCAACCTCGCGCGCCAGTACCTCACCATCGGCGTCAACGGACTGGTCGAAGCGGCGGAGTCGCTGGGGCTCCCCATCAACGACAACGACGACTACGTCGCCTTCGTGCAAAACGTGCTGGGGCTGATCGAGCGTTACAACAAGAAGTACCGCTCGAAAGAGGTGATGTTCAACTGCGAAATGATTCCGGCCGAAAACGTGGGCGTGAAGCACGCCAAGTGGGACCGCGAGGACGGCTACGCCGTGCCGCGCGACTGTTACAACTCCTATTTCTACGTCGTCGAGGACGAGTCGCTGAACGTCATCGACAAGTTCCGGCTCCACGGCCGCCGCTACATCGACCACCTCACGGGCGGCTCGGCGCTGCACATGAACCTCGAAGAGCACCTCACGCAGGAACAGTACCGCCACCTGCTGCGCGTAGCCGCGGCCGAAGGGTGCAACTACTTCACGTTCAACATCCCCAACACGGTCTGCAACAAGTGCGGGCACATCGACAAACGTTACCTGAAGGAGTGCCCCGCGTGTCACAGCGACAACCTCGACTACCTGACGCGCGTAATCGGCTACATGAAGCGGGTGTCGAACTTCTCGGCGGCACGCCAGAAGGAGGCGGCGCAACGCTATTACGCCAAAGCGCAGTAGCGGGCGATGGTCAGGTATCACAATTTCGACGTCGTATTCGCAGAGATTCCGGGCGAAACGACGCTGGCAATCAACATCACGAACTGCCCCAACCGCTGTCCGGGATGCCACAGCCCGCACCTGCAGGCCGATGCGGGACAGGTATTGGACGATGCGGAGTTGCGGGCGCTGCTCGCCCGTTACGGGCGTTCGGTGACCTGCGTCTGCTTCATGGGCGGCGACGCCGCACCGGCACAAATCGCCCGGCTGGCGGGCGTCGTGCGGCAGGAGTTTCCGGCGCTGCGCACAGGATGGTATTCGGGCCGCAGCGAACTGCCCGCGGGCATCGCACCGCAGGCGTTCGACTACATAAAGCTGGGCGGCTGGGTCGAAGAGTTGGGCCCGCTGACCTCGCCGACGACCAACCAACGGCTGTACAAAATCGGCCCGGACGGCGGAATGGAAGATATTACCGGGCGCTTCCGCCGCAAACCGTAGCCGCAACAGCGGGTACAATGCCCGCCCGGCACCGGACGAAAGGGTTCGTGCATTTTTCCGGCGCCGGGGAGGGCGGTTTGACCGAAATACACTATTTTTGCCCTCGCTATGAAAACCAGACAAGAACTGACGGAAATCCTCGACTTCATTGCGGAGTATTCGACCTACCTGCTCGGCTCGGGCGTGCATACTTCGCGCGTAATACGCAACTCGCAGCGCATCGGGGAGTCGCAGGGAATCGATATCCAGTTGTCGAGTTTCCAGAAAAGCACGATCATCACGGCCCGCGACGCTGCGAGCGGCGAGGCGATTACCCGTGTGGTGAAGATTCCCGCCCTGCCGATCAGCTTCGAACGCAACTCCGATTTGAGCGCCTTGAGCTGGGACGCCGTCGACGAGGCGCTGCCGCTCGGTGAGATCCGAAGGCGCTACGGCGAACTGGTCGCAAAACCGCGCATCGACCCGATTTTCGTGCTGATTACCGTCGGGTTGGCCAACGCGTCGTTCTGCAAGCTGTTCGGCGGCGACTGGACGGCCGTAAGCATCGTCTTCACCGCGACGCTCGTGGGTTTCGCCGCCAAACAGCGCATGCAGGCGCACGGCGTGAACCACTTCCTGATTTTCATCATCTCGGCATTCATGGCATCGCTGTGCGCCTCGGCCGCACTGCGTTTCGACTGCACGGCCGAAACGGCGCTGGCGACGAGCGTGCTGTTCCTCGTACCGGGCGTACCGCTCATCAACGGCGTAATCGACATCGTCGAGGGCCACATCCTGATCGGTTGCAGCCGCCTGATAAACGCCCTGCTGCTCATCATCTGTATCGCCGTGGGGCTCTCGGCGACATTGCTAATGGTTAAGGACGGACTGTTATGATAGTGGCTGACATCCTGCTCGACGGACTTTTCGCGGCAATCGCGGCGGTCGGATTCGGCGCCATCTCCGACCCGCCCATGCGGGCATTTCCCCGCATCGCCCTGCTGGCGGCCGTGGGGCACGCGCTGCGTTTCTGCCTGATGCACGGCCTTTCGTTCGACATCGCAACGGCTTCGCTGTTCGCCTCGATAACGATCGGATTCGGCAGCCTGTGGCTGGGACGGGGCATCCGCTGCCCGATGACGGCGCTTTATATCCCGGCGCTGCTGCCGATGGTGCCGGGCATCTACGCCTACAAGACCGTTTTTTCGCTCATCATGTTCCTGCAGTCGCTCAACGACCCGGGACAGGGATTGCAATACATGCAGCAGTTCTTCCTCAACGCCACCGTGTCGTTCAGCGTAATCGCACTGCTGGCCGCCGGGGCCACGCTGCCCATTTTCGTTTTCAACCGCCGGGCATTCTCGCTCACGCGGCGCAAACGCACCGACAAATAACAACCCATGGAAATTTTCTGGAATACAATCGCCTCCTACAACGCCGCAACATGGCCCGCACAGGTCGTGCTGGTCGCGGCCGCCGTGGTGCTGACCCTGCTGCTCTACCTGCGGCCGTCGCCCGCCGTGCGCATCGCCATGAAAGTCTTTATGGCGATGCTCAACTTCTGGATAGCCGGGGTTTACTACCTCGTGTACTGCGAACCGCGCGAATACCACGACATGCTGGCGATTTTCTGGGCCATCATGGGGTGTATCTGGGTGTACGACCTCGCGGTCAAACACGCTTCGCTCGAGCGTACGGGCAACCATACCGCATTCGCACTGCTGCTGTTCGCCATGCCGCTCGTCTATCCGCTCTTTTCGCTGGCGCTGGGCCGCACGTTCCCGATGATCACCTCGCCCGTAATGCCCTGCTCGGTGGCCGTATTCACCATCGGGCTGATGCTGGCCTTCTCCGAAAGGGTCAACATCGTGCTGGCCATGTTCCTCTGCCACTGGGCGTTGATCGGCCTTTCGAAAGTCTACTTCTTCGGCATCCCCGAAGACTACCTGCTGGCATGCAGCATCGTTCCGGCGCTCTACCTCTTTTTCCGCGAATACATCCGCAACAACGCCTCGCAGGCGACAAAACCCTCGCCGCGCATACTCAACGCGCTGCTCGTCGTGCTGTGCGTCATCATCGGCGCCTTCTTCACGTTCACCCTGCTGCACCAGTTCAATCTTTTCGCGGAGATTTGAGGTGGCAGGAGAATAAACTTCCACACGTTCCGGAATCCAAATCTGCACACAGGCCCTTGCATCAATTTACCCATCAGCGATAAAATTTGCGCCCATTTTTTATAAAAATCATAAAATAATCGACCAAAAATTTGTTTGTTAAATTGTTTTAGCTACTTTTGCAGTAGAAGTTATCCCTTATTCCGACAAAATGGCATCGAAACGTAAAACCACGATCAAGGATATCGCCGACGCAGCAGGAGTTTCCGTCGCGCTGGTATCGTTTGTCATGAACAATATGTCGGGCGGAAAGTACCGCGTAAGCGCCAAAACAACAAAGAAAATACTTTCGATCTCCGAAGCACTCGATTATCAACCCAACAATGCGGCCCGCAGCCTGCGTAAAGGACGTTCCAATACTATCGGTGTAATCCTCTCCGATATTTCCAACCCCTTTTTTTCCGACATCGCACGCTGCATCGAAGACAAAGCCTACCAATACAAATATACGGTTATTTTCGGCAGCACGGACGAAGACGCAGGAAAGTTGGACAACTTGATCAAAGTGTTTATCAACAAGGGCGTCGACGGCCTGATTATCGTACCATGCGAGGGCTCACGACAATATATCGAGAAAGTGCTCGAGGCCAACATTCCACTGGTTTTGCTCGACCGAACGATCCCTGATCTCGAAGTAAACCATATTACGCTCAACAACAAGAAAGCGCTCGCACTTGCCGTAGGGGAACTTATCGAAGGCGGAAGTCGGAAAATAGAAATGATCTCCTATACATGGAGCGTTTCCAACATTGCGGAACGGGAAGCCGGATACCAGCATACCATGAAGCAATTTTCCCTTTCAGAAAACATATGCATTCACCGGCTCAAATACAAGAATATTCCCGACCAAATGGAAAGAGTCGTAACGGAGGCAATGAGTAAGGGTGTGGAAGCTTTGGTTTTTGCCACCAACACACTGGCCATCGCAGGCATGAAAACGCTTTACAAACATAATCTGCGAGTACCCGATGACATCGCTGTCGTGTGTTTCGACAGCAGTGAAGCCTTCGAACTATACTATACCACGGTAAGCTATATCAAACAACCGGTGGAGCAATTCGGACAGGAAGCACTCGACCTGCTGATAAAAGCCATAGGACAAAAGGAACAAATAAAATGCTCGGCCATCATGCTAAACCCGGAATTGGTGAAAGGAAATTCCTCTTCACGCAAATGACCGGGAACCAGATGCTTATCGGGGAAATTTTTTATTTTTTTACGGATTATGCTAAAACGTTATAGTAATATTTAAATTAAATATTGAATCCCAAAAAAGCTATCCGGAACCGCAACAAATAATACAAAACCTAAATAAAGACCTAAACTGATTTAAATAATGAAAAACCAACAATTGGCAGGGGCGCATCCCCGTATCGGAATACGACCTATTATCGACGGGCGGCGCGGCGGCATCCGCGAATCGCTCGAAGACGTGACGATGAGCATGGCCCGCAACGTAGCAAAATTCTACACAGCCAACCTGCATTACAGCGACGGCATACCCGTGGAATGCGTCATTGCAGACCGCTGTATCGGCGGGGTGACCGAAGCTGCTATGGCGGATGATAAGTTCAGTCGGGAAAACGTCGGAGCTGTGCTTTCCGTAACGCCTTGCTGGTGTTACGGTTGTGAAACGATCAACATGGATCCGCTGATTCCGAAAGCCATCTGGGGCTTCAACGGTACGGAAAGGCCCGGAGCAGTCTACCTTGCATCCGCATTGGCGGGCCATAACCAGAAAGGACTTCCCGCTTTCGGAATTTATGGCCGAGAAGTTCAGGATATGGGCGACCCGGTGATTCCGAAGGACGTGCAGGAAAAACTGCTCCGATTCGGGCGGGCAGCACTTGCCATGGCACAGATGCGGGGAAAGTCTTATCTCGCAATCGGTTCATGTTCAATGGGTATCGCCGGATCAATGGTCAACCCAGACTTCTTTCAGGAATACCTGGGGATGCGCAACGAGTTCGTGGAATCGGTAGAAGTGGAACGCCGCATACGACTTGAAATCTATGACCACGAAGAGTTCGCACAAGCCCTGAAATGGACAAAACAGCATTGCAAAGAGGGGCAGGATCACAATCCCGAACACCTCGTTTATTCCCGTTCCGAAAAAGATGCAATCTGGGAATACGTCGTTAAAATGACCATGATTATCCGGGATTTGATGATCGGAAATCCGAAACTGGAACACATGGGATTTCGTGAAGAGGCTATGGGGCACAATGCAATAGCCGGCGGATTCCAAGGACAACGCCAGTGGACGGATTTCTTGCCCAACGGGGATTTTTCCGAGGCAATACTCAACTCTTCGTTCGACTGGAACGGCATCCGCGAAGCATTTACATTTGCCACGGAGAACGATTCGCTCAACGGGGCTTCGATGCTGCTGGGTCATCTGCTGACCAACCGGGCACAGCTGTTCGCCGACGTACGTACATTCTGGAGCCCCGAATCGGTTGAACGTGTCACAGGCAAAAAACTTGAAGGCCGCGCGGCACAAGGTATCATCCATCTAATCAACTCGGGTTCCTGCTGCCTCGATGCTACAGGACGCCAGACAGAGAACGGCCAGCCAGTTATGAAACCTTTTTGGGAAATTGCCCCGGAAGAGGTCAATGCATGCCTGGATTCCGTCACATGGTATCCCGGATCACGCGAATATTTCCGTGGCGGCGGCTACTCGTCGAATTTCCTGACACAAGGTGACATGCCGATGACCATGTGCCGCTTGAACCTGATCAAGGGACAAGGCCCCGTACTGCAAATTGCCGAAGGATGGGCCGTAAACATCAACGAAGAAATTTTCGACATCATCAACCGCCGCACCGATAAGACTTGGCCGACCACCTGGTTTGCTCCGCGTCTGACCGGCACCGGAGCTTTCCGGGATGTTTATTCGGTAATGAACAACTGGGGAGCCAACCACGGAGCCATAAGTTACGGACACATCGGAGCTGATCTAATCACACTCGCATCGATGCTTCGCATTCCGGTTTGCATGCACAATGTGGACGCCGGGCAGATTTTCCGTCCTTCGGCATGGAGTGCATTCGGCATGGATACAGAAAGCGCCGATTTCAGAGCCTGCAAAAACTACGGACCGGTATATAAATAACGAAATCCTAAAACATCCAATTATGTGCAAAACGACAAACTACATTATTCCGGTCATACTACTGACCTTAATGGGTTCATGCACACAACAAAAAACTCGAACCAAAATGGGTACCTACGGATATGACTCCGATTTTCTGAAAACGCATGCCGTTGAATTTCTCGAACTCGCCAGCCCGGACGGTCAGTCGAAAGTGCTGATTGCCCCCGGTTATCAGGGACGTGTCATGACTACGACAGCTGCCGGCGACACGGGCGACAGTTACGGATGGTTGAATTACAAACTTATCCAATCGGGAGAGCTCAATCCGCAGTTCAATCCGGTGGGCGGTGAAGAACGATTCTGGCTCGGCCCGGAAGGCGGCCCCTTCTCCCTCTACTTCAAACCCGGAGTGGAACAGGTATATTCCAACTGGATTGTCCCCCCGGTAATCGACACCGAACGGTATGACATCGCGCACCGGGATTCACAGAGCGTGAAGTTCGTCAAACAGGCCCATCTCTCGAATGCGTCCGGCACCCCATTCGATCTGCGCATCGAGCGCGAAATATCGCTGCTCGATGCGAACGCAACAGCAGCAGTTCTGGGGCGTCCCGTCCCGAAACGGGTAAAAGCGGTCGCTTACAGAACCGACAACGTCATTACCAATACCGGCAATGAGGTTTGGACCCGGGAAAAGGGACTTGTTTCGATTTGGTTGCTCTGCATGTTCAACCCCACACCGAGTACGACCGTATTTATTCCCTACGTCACGGATACCAAGGGCAAGATACTCAATGACGATTATTTCGGCAAGGTGCCCGAAGACCGCCTGATTGCAGAAAACGGCACGGTATTCTTCAAAATCGACGGCACATACCGCAGTAAAATCGGGCTGCCCGCAGGACGGGCCAAAGGCATCTGCGGGAGCTACGATTCTCAAAAGAAAGTACTGACCATACTGACCTGCACAATGCCGGAAAAAGAAGCCCCATATGTCAATTCGAAGTGGGGGCATCAAAAGGAATCAGAGCTCTACGAAGGTGATGTCATCAACTCCTATAACGACGGGCCCGTCGAGGACGGTTCCATCATGGGGCCTTTTTACGAAATAGAAACCTCATCGCCCGGTGCAGCCTTATCTCCCGGAGCCTCTATGCGCCACATTCAGACGATAATCCATGTACAGGGCGAAGACGCCGACCTCGACCCGATCCTGTATGACCTCTTCGGCCTGAACCTTAAAAAAGTTTCCGGCATATTTACCCATTGACCCGCTTCGACTAAAACTACCCAACCCCGAATTCAATGGAAAAACGACGCGTCATACCCAAAGGAATCGCATGGCCGTTCATGCTGTTGACCTGCTTGTTCTTCGCATGGGCAATTCCCAACAACCTGACCGACACAATGCTTGCGGCTTTCAAACGTATCATGAGCCTTTCCGACTCAAAGACAGCATGGATACAGGTCGTCTGCTATCTGCTCGGCTACGGATGCTGCGCTATTCCGGGAGCGATGTTCATCAAACGCTACACCTACAAGGCGGGGGTACTGCTGGGCTTAGGCCTCTATGCCCTCGGAACATTTCTGTTCTATCCGGCCATGCTCTGCTCCCCGGTGAATATCGATTTCAGCTTCGTCATGTTTCTGATAGCGATTTTTGTCCTTTTTTCAGGGCTTTCCATATTGGAAACCTCCACAAATTCCTATGTGCTGATGATGGGTGATGAACAGACCGCAACACAGCGGCTCAATTTCGCACAATCATTCAACCCATTCGGCGCCATTACCGGCGTCGTCATCAGTCAGGTATTTATCCTTTCACAACTCAACCTGCTTACTTCGAACGAACGCGCCACACTCCACGCTGACGAACTGGCTGCAATACAAGGAGCCGAATTGAATGCCGTAACCACTACCTATGTCATTCTCGGTCTGGTCATGCTCGCCATCATGCTCGCCATTCGTTTCACCCGAATGCCGGCCCTGAAAGAAGCGGAAGGCAAAGTCGATTTCGGAGGCACGTTCAAGCGACTGGTAAAAAACAAAAATTATGTTTGGGGCGTCGTTGCACAGTTTTTTTACGTTGGAGCCCAAATCGCCGTATGGTCGTTCGTCATCCGATATGCCATGCAACAGCTCCACTTCGACACCGTAGTGGCATCGCTCGGAAACAATGCATCGACTGCAAACGTCATTTCGGCACTGCGTGATGTGGAACCCGTCGCAGGAAATTTCTACAATCTCTGCGAATGGATAGGTCTGGACGACCTTCTGCCACGCACAGCCGAACAGGCCGGAGCCACTTATTACATTCTTTCGCTTATTCTCTTCGTAATCGGCCGGTTTGTATGCACAGGACTGATGCGCTTTCTCAAACCGCGTAACATCCTGACAACGTTGGCTCTGTTGGCAGCGATCTGCTGTTTCGTGGCTATTTACGGCCATGGAGCTCCAGGCGTATACGGGCTGATGGGTATCTCGGGCTGCATGTCGATCATGTTCCCGACAATCTATGGATTCGGGCTAAAAGGCCTCGGCGAGGATACGAAAATTGGCGGTGCAGGCATGGTTATGGCCATTGCGGGAGCGGCAGTCCTGACCCAGATACAAGGCATCGTATCCGATCAGGTCGGCAGCATCAAGATGGCTTACTGGGTACCCGCAATCGCATTCATCGTAATCCTGTATTACAGCATTGCAGTTTGTCGTAAAACCGAAAAAAAATAGCATATGAAAAAAATCTTCACATTTCTCCTAACCCTTGCTGCCGCATATACGGCTGCAGCACACGAGCCCGTTTCGATAAAAAGTCTTTTGGGCGAAATGACAGACCGCACTGAAAAAGCGCGCTTTCCCTCGCCCCGATTTACCTGCAGACAGTTCAGCAGCTACGACCGGCTCACGACCGAAAAAGGGAAACCCGGGTGGTTCGGAAACTGGGATCGCACCCAGTTCATCGCCATCGAGCAAAACAACGGCCGGCGGGAATTCGTGATGATGGACGCCGAAGGCCCGGGTGCAATCGTCCGTTTCTGGATGACATTCGCCGGGGAAAACTGCGGACTGGGCACACTGCGTATCTACGTCGACGATATGCAGGTTCCCGTAATCGAAGGCCGTGCTTTCGACGTATTGAGCGGCAATGTCGTATCGGACGCACCCCTGGCCGCATCCGTTTCGGAACTTTCGCCCTACGAACAACGAGGACACAACCTTTATTTCCCGATACCCTATGCAAAGCACTGCAAAGTCACCTATGAAACCGAAAACATCTACGAGGACGGCATCGGGGGAAAAGGCCGCAGCGAATGCGTTTACTACAACATCAACTACCGAACATACACGGAAGGCACCAAGGTCATTTCCTATTCGGCCGCCGAAATGGCCCGGAACCGCAGCCTGATCGCGCGCACGCTCAAACAACTGAAAGAGATGGACCGCGGCCTCAAAGGCGTACGCCTCACAAGCATGCCACTCAATGCCGAACTGATCCCCGGAGAGCGTAAGAGCATCGACATTACCGGATCAAAAGCCGTCCGCCGCATCGGCATGCGCATCGATGCCGCCGACATACCCCAGGCCCTGCGCTCAGTTGTATTGGAAATGAGTTTCGACGGGGAAAGAACCGTATGGATTCCCGCAGGGGATTTCTTCGGTACGGGCCCCCGGCGGATTTACACCAACACATGGTATACATCCGTATCGGAAGACGGCATGATGAACGCCTATTGGGTAATGCCGTTCGAAAAGGAGTGCCGCATCACACTGCTCAACGTGGGCCGGGAAACCGTTCGTATTTCCGATGCGGCCGCGGAGTTCGCGTCGTGGAAGTGGGACGACCGTTCCATGCACTTCGGCTCGTCATGGCACCAGTACAATGAACTTTATACCGGCGGCCTGAAAGATGCATCGGGCGAGAACGAGGGACTCTGCGACCTGAATTTCGTTACACTTTCCGGTAAAGGCGTCTATATCGGTGACGGTGTAGCGTTGTTCAACACGACATACGCCTGGTGGGGCGAAGGCGACGAAAAGGTCTATGTCGACGGAGAAACATTCCCGTCGCATATCGGCACCGGAACCGAAGATTACTACGGATATGCATGGTGCCGTCCCGAAACGTTCACCGACCATCCTTTCATCGCACAACCCTGCGGCGAAGGCAGTTATTCTCCCGCTTATACAGCCAATACGCGCCTGCGCGCCCTGGACGGGATTCCGTTCGACAAATCCATCCAGTTCGACCTCGAACTGTGGCACTGGGCCAAAGGCTATATCGATTACGCCTGCTCGACGTTCTGGTATGCGATGCCCGGCGCGACGTCGAATATTGCGCCCGACTTGGAGGGAGTGCGCCGCAAGGTAGCCATGAGCCGGAACGACATCATGCCCGAACGGACGGAACTGTCGGTCGAGGGCGAAGCGATGCATGCAGTCGCACGTGACGGCGGACATTTCGAATACCGCTTCGTTCATCCCGAAAAACTCAGCGGAGGCATGCAACTGTTCTGGTGCAACGCAGGCGAAAAACAGCGGCTGACGGTGGAGTTCGACAACGTATTCGATTTCTGCGGACCCATTTCCGCCCTTTGCTGCACGGACAGCAACGGATACACCGTGAACATATACCTGAACGGCAGGCTGCTCAAATCCGGAGTGGATTTCAATGCCCCGGAATTCAAAGTGAAGCGTATAGCCTTGGGCGAAGGCAAACTGGTAAAAGGCATGAACCGGTTCGAATTCGAAATAGTCGGATCGTCCTCCCCCTCCGGCCTGGGGCACATGGGTATCGACAAAGTGATATTCGGCCGCTAATCTAACGAACACACCATGAAATTCCGAATCCAGATCATTCTAGCTACGTTATTTGCTGTCGCGCTGACACAACAACTCGTAGCCGTACAGCCCGGACGCTATGACTGGGCTGAAGAAATCCGCACATTGTCCCGACCCGACCAGCTCCCCCGCTACCGAACGGGATGTATTGTAGAGGAAATCTCGTCGTATGACCCGACCGGAGGTAATGACGACGGTTTTTCGGGACGGTACTCGTATATCCGCAAAGAGAACGGCAAACTGGTGCTCGCCGATCTGAAAGGGCCCGGTGTAATCAACCGTATCCATACCCCGACCCCGACCTGCGATACCATTTCGTTTTACTTCGACGGAGAAACGACCCCGCGTATCTCGCTCCCGTTCGAGGACCTTTTTTCGGGGAAAGTATTTCCGTTCGTCGAACCAGTTTGCGGCAATGAAATCGGGGGATTTTTCTGCTACCTGCCGATTCCCTATGAGAAATCGTGTAAAATCGTCTTCAGCGGTGAAAAAATACTGTTCCACCAGATACAGTATCGCAATCTTCCGGGATATGACGTGAAGTCGTTCGATACAAATAACATTCCTGCTGACGTGCTGGATGAGGTTCGCCATACTTGGAAGACTCCGGCCATACCCGCAAATGCCCGGGTGGCAGGCAGCCGGACCACGCTCGAGCCGGGAAAGGAAATTATCCTCTACCGAAGCACCCGTCCGGGACGCATTCTGGGTTTCGAGATAGACGGCGGGACATCGTTCGAGGGATTGAACAAAGATGTTATTCTCTCCGTCCGCTGGGACAACGATAAAACCGAGGCGATTTATGCTCCTTTGCAGGATTTCTTCGGGTATGCCTACGGAAAACCGGCGATGAGCAGTGTCCTCGTAGGCAGCAAGGACGGGGTAAACTATTGCTATATACCCTGTCCCTACGACCAAAAAGCCGAAATCAAGCTAATCTACAAACAGCGCAAAGGGGTGAAACAGGAGCCGCTCCGAATCAGTTCGAAAATCTATCACAGCGACAAAAAACGCGATATCGCCGCCGAGGGCAAATTCTACGCAACCTGGAACCGCGAAATCAATCCGCCGAAAGGCCGTTACTATCCGTTTGCCGACCTGAAAGGCAAAGGGCACTATGTAGGCAATGTTCACCAGGCCCAGGGGCTCGTTCCCGGCATGACGCTCTTTTTCGAAGGAGATGACTCAATTCGCGTGGACGGGGTAATGCGTATTCACGGCACGGGCTCCGAAGATTTTTACAACGGCGGCTGGTATGCGGTAATGGATCGTTGGGACAGGGGCATGAGCCTGCCTGTCCACGGGGCGCTGGATTACTCCCTGCCGATGGCCCGAACCGGAGGCTACCGCCTGTGCCTCTCCGACAAAATGAGTTTCGAAAATGATTTTTACTTCGGAATCGAGCACGGCCCCGAAAAGAACGAATATCCGGTGGATTACACTTCGGTCGCTTATTATTACTGCGACCGCGCTCCGTCACAACACAGGGAACCCACCGAAGAACTCCGCACGGTCTACCTGCCCGACAAACATACGTTCTACCCGCAGCTCATGGATTTCAATCTTGCCAGGGGATTGAAAGTTTCGCTGGACGACTACGTCCGCACTGAAGTTACCGAACAGAGCGGAAAAATCCGAATCAACCTGTCAGAAATTCCGGAAGGTCGTTACCGCATTTACCTTACCTACCTTGAAAAGAGTACGGGAGCAGATTTCCGCCTCTGGCAACGCCAAAACCCGATTACCGAATGGAAATCTTCGCGCGGCTCTGGAGCCGTCCGGGAAAAATGTCCTCTCGGAGAAATGTACCTGACGCCGCAGACCGCTTCGCTAACCATCGAAATCCGGAAAAACGGAGGAGCCGGGACATTCGACTTCGAATGCCTGTGCCTCGAGAAGGAAGGCAACCAGGCACACATAACGCGGTAACCGCACAACCATGTACTGATACGATCACTTGAAACCAATTATAAAAAACCGGAAAGCAATCCTATATCGGCCGGAGTCCGGCCGATAGCAACGAGAAGAGAATATCCGACAGACATCGAAATTCGGGGCGGAGTTCTCAACCGTCCCGGAATACCACCAGCCGAGCGGATCGGTTCGGGAAGAATGATCGCTATCGAAGGTTTTCAGAACGGGCGCCGAACCGGAATAAAAGGGCGCCGTTCCAGCACCTTATTCCCGGAAACCGCGTGCACCGCACATCCATATTACATATTAAAGCATTAACAACCAGACATATATCAAACAAAACTTTTTCACACAGGTTTTCGGCCATGCAGGGCAACCGCAATCTCGAAACCGCCGAAAACAAAAAACCAATTAAGTACCATAATCCTACTTATTAAAAATTAACCTAAATCAAAAAATGACCATGAAACAAAAATTGACAGATTGCTGCGAAAGAGGTTCTCTCAAGGGCTTTTTCGCTCTCATTTGTTTTCTGTTGCTGAGTGTTTCCGGAATACAGGCACAGGTTGCGTATGAGGTCACAGGCGTCGTTTCCGACCACAATTCCCCTCCGTCCCCGCTGACGGGAGCGTCCGTTGTCGAAAAAGGGACTTCCCGGGGAGTTGTAACTTCATCGGACGGAAGCTACTCGATCCGGGTTTCGTCGCACGACGCCGTATTAATTTATTCATTCTTCGGATGCAAAAGCCAGGAAATAGCAGTGGCCGGCCGTACGCAAATCAACATTTCGCTACAGGAAGATGCGATCGCCCTCGAAGAGGTCGTCGCCATCGGGTACGGCTCGATGAAAAAGTCGGATTTGACGGGAGCAGTTTCTTCCGTCAAGTCGGACCTGTTGGAAAACAAGCCCATCGCATCGTTCGATAATGCGCTGCGCGGCCAGATTGCGGGTGTGCAGGTTCGACAGAACGACGGTCAGCCGGGCGGAGGCGCTTCCATCCGCATCCGCGGCACCACTTCGATCAACGGTACCAACGAACCGCTTTATGTAATCGACGGCGTGCCCCTGATCAGCGAATCGGTAACAGACGGACAGGGCCTGACCATCAATCCGCTCTCGAGCTTGAGTACAAATGACATCGAGTCGATCGAAGTGTTGAAAGACGCCTCGGCCTCGGCGATTTACGGCGCCCGAGGCGCTAACGGCGTCATTCTGGTAACGACAAAAAAAGGCCGCAGCCAGCAGGGTACGGTACGTTTGAGCGCTACGTTCTCACTGCAAAGTCCCGAACAGGCATATACGATGCTCAACGGCCAGCAGCTCGCGCAGCTGGGTAAAGAAGCGTATGAAAATTCGAGCATGTCCGTTCCCGCCTACTTCCAGGCCCCCGAGTCGGTAGTGACAAGGACGAATTGGATGGACGAAATCTTCCGCACGGCCCTGACGCAGAATTATCAGGTGAATTTCAGCGGCGGATCGGAAAAAGTCAATTATAACTTCTCGGCCGGTTATTTCGACCAAGAAGGTATTCTGATCAAAACCGACTTCACCCGCTATACATTCCGCGGACAGATCGATGCCGACGTCAACCGTTACATCAGTTTCGGCTCGACGATGGGTTATTCGCAGGTGCAAACCGAAGGGTACGGCAACGCCAACTCGGGCCTTGCCCTGATCGCCATGGCACAGGACATGAATCCGGCACTCCCGGTTTTCGACGAAAACGGCGAATATACATTCCGGAACAACCTCTCTTCATCGACAGGCGTAAACGGCGGAAACCCCGTGGCAACAGCCCAAAAGGCCGACATGCAAAACCGCCAAAACCGTTTTACGGGCAATCTTTTCGCCGACGTGAAATTCCTGGGCGACGACCGGCTGGTATTCAAGACCTCGTTCGGCGTGGACGACATCTTCAGCAACGACCGTCTGTTCCTCCCCAGCGACCTGGCCGTGTCGGCCGACGGCCCCGGTAAAGGCAACGTATCCACGTTCACTACCAAAACATGGGTCTGGGAAAACACTCTTACCTATAAAAACGTCTGGGGCAAGCACAGTCTCTCGGCCATGATCGGCCAGACTGCCCAAAAGTTCACGCAGAGCATTGCCCGCCTGGGAACGAAGAACTTCGAGGACAACCGGCTGGGTTACCACGACTTGAGCATCGGCAAGGATGTCGCGATAACTTCGACGACTGATTCCGAATGGGCAATGCTCTCCTACATCAGCCGTATCCACTACTCTTACGACGACCGCTACCTGTTTACCTTTACGGGGCGCGTCGACGGTTCGTCGAAATTCGGAAAGAACCACAAATACGGTTTCTTCCCCTCGGGAGCTGTCGCATGGCGCATCTCGGAAGAGAAATTCATGAAAGACGTAAAACCCATCTCGAATCTGAAACTCCGTTTGAGCTACGGCGTCGTCGGCAACGCGGGCATTGCGCCCTATCAGTCGCAAGGCAATCTGATTTCGGTTTCGCCCCCGTTCGGCCCCGGAGTCCCCAACGGCGGCATGGCACCCATGACACTGCCCAATGCCGATCTGGCATGGGAATCGACATCGCAGTTCGACGCGGGTATCGATATCGGTCTGTTCGACAACCGGCTGAATCTTACGGCCGATTACTATCGCAAATACACGACCGACCTGCTTTACAACGTCGACCTGCCGATGTACTCGGGTTACATGTACTCGCTGCGCAACCTCGGCGACTTGAGCAATACCGGTCTCGAGTTCTCACTGATAGCGATACCCGTTACCACGCGTAATTTCGAATGGACGTCGACGCTCAATTTCGACACAAACGTTACCCGAATCGAAAAACTCAATATCGCAGAGGGCGAATCGGCAGGTACGGGCGTAACCCGCATGGTAGTCGGCGACAAGTTGAACAACATCTGGGGTTATAAGACGAACGGCATCGCCCAGCTGGACGAAGATCTGACGCAGGTGGCACAGTTCCCCAACCGTCCGATGGTAGCCGGAGAGCAGAAGTACCAGGACATCAAAAAGGACGGTATCATCGACCTGGACGACCAAGTCATCCTTGGCAACCTCGCCCCGAAGTTCACGTTCGGCTTTAACAATAGCTTTACATACAAGAACTTCAACATGAACATTTTCCTGGAGGGAACCTACGGCAACGACATAATCAACTACACGCGCAAATCGCTGGAGTCCATGGACGGAGCACGCAACAACATCACAACGGTACTCGACCGCTGGACACCGGAGAACCCCAACGCGAAAATGCCGCGTGCCGACGTGGTTTCCAACTCTACGGCCTTTTCTGACCGTTGGGTAGAAGACGGAAGCTACCTGCGCATCCGCGACCTGACGCTCGGTTATACGATTCCCCGGAAACTGCTTCGCGGCATTGCCAGCATCAACGTATTCGTATCGTTCGAAAACCTCTATACGTTCACCAAATATACAGGTTACGACCCCTCGATCGGCGGAGGTGTCGACCAGAACCTCTATCCTACGTCGCGCAAGTATTCGCTGGGCGTTTCGATGACATTCTAAACGTATAACCAATAACTACAACGAAGATGAAAAACGGATTTATCAATACGGTCTTTTGTTTATCCCTGTCACTCGCGTCGTGCAGCGGCTTCCTGGACGAAGTACCCCTGTCGAACGTAACGGATAAGAACTATTACACTACGGAATCGGATGCCGAAGGAGCTGTCAATGCCATCTATGAAGCGGTAGGCATCGGCTCGGTCGGATTCTGGTACGGAACCGGCAACGGAAACACCCCTTACGGCGGACTTTTCTCCAACGATTACTGGCTCGCACAAGAACTCATGTCGGACAATGCAATCCACGACGACTGGCGTTATGCGGGTTTCGACACCTTCAGTCTCCCGGAAACGGACGGCCAGGTAAAGACCCTGTGGTTCAACTTTTTCCGCGCTATCAACACGGCCAATATCGCCATCGATAAGATTCCCGCAATCAACATGGACCCGGACAAACGCAACCACCTGGTAGGCGAAGCCCGTTTCTGGCGCGGCCTGCTCTATGCGGAAATGGTCAAATTATGGGGAGATGTGCCGCTGCGCCAGCTCCCGAGCGAATCGGTAGACCCGTTGTTCAATGTCGAACGTACCGACCAGCTCACGGTGCTTAACGCCTGTTTCGAAGATTTCGAATTCGCCATCGACAACCTGCTGGACAACTACCGCACAGGCTACGGGCGCGCCAATTCACTGATTGCAAATGCAGTCGCAGCCAAAGCAAGCTTAATCAAAGCAACCCGCACGCATGCAGCGGAAGACTACCAGGCTGCAGCCGACTATGCTTACGAAGTTATCAAAACGGGAAAATACGATCTCTACCCCGATTACGGCGACAATTTCGTCATCAGCAAAGAGCACGGCATCGAATCCATCCTGTCGATCAACTATGGTATCAACGACACGTGGAAATCGCAGTTCAACGTTTCGCTGCTTCCCTCCGAAATCCGCAAGAACAGTCCCGGAGGCAGCGAGGGTCCCGACAACGCCAACTCCTGGGTTGCACCGACCAAAGATCTGTACATGTCGTTCGCCGAAGGGGATTTGCGCCGCGACATTACGATCATGAAAGATTTCACTTACAGTGACGGATCGGTCTATGTATTCGAGGGAAATGCAAAATATCCCTATTATTACACCAAATACTGGGATCGCGTAGCCGAACCGGACGGCAAGAACTCCGATCAGAACTATCCCTTTATGCGCTATTCCGAAGTACTGCTGATATACGCCGAAGCGCTCAATGAGGTGCACCAGGGCCCGACGACAGAGGCTTATCAGGCAATCAACAAGGTGCGCGACCGCGCTTTCAAGGATAACGGTTCGGGAGCCCACGACCTGAAAGACCTCGATTATACGGGTTTCCGCAAGGCCATACTCGATGAACGCCGCTGGGAACTCGCATTGGAGGGTTCGCGCTGGTTCGACTTGGTGCGCCTGTCGACAGACTTCGCACAGACCATCAAGCGGGTCAAACCCAGTGCTTATCCCGAAGAGAAACACAAGCTCTTCCCGATCCCGCAGTACGAGCGTTTGCTAAATAAAAAAATCACGCAGAACGACGGTTATTAATCATCTGATTCCGAGTTAAATGAAACGACTGACAATTATCCGATTATACGCTCTTACGGCATGCTGCCCGCTGGCCCTGCAGGTACAGGCAGGACAGGACAACATCGCCCCGTTGGCACACGCGACCGTTTCGAATACATTGAGCGAAGCATACGGTGCGGAAAATATCAACGACGGCAGAATCATGTACGACGGCAGCGGCGAATGGGCCTGCAAAGGCTTTGTCCCCGCATGGGGCGTGATGTACATGCCGTGGGCCCAATTGGAATGGGACAATGAGGTTTCGATCGACCGGGTAGTACTTTACGACCGTGTTTCACAAGCGGAACATACTGCCGGGGGTACGCTCCATTTCAGCGACGGCTCCACGGTAAGCGTGACGGGTATTCCCAACGACGGGAGCGCCCGGAGTGTGACTTTTGCGCCCAAGACCGTGAAATGGCTCCGGTTCGAAGCCACCGACGGAAACGGCAAGAACATCGGCCTCTCCGAAATTGAAGTGTTCCCCGCCCGAGGTGAAAACACCGAATATACGGAGTGGGTAGATCCCTACATCGAAACCACGCGCGGACGCTGGTTCTATTGCACCCCGGCGGCTCGTCCGATGGGTATGGTAGCGGCGCATGCCTTCACCCGCAACAAAAACCAGGGCGGCGGCGGATACAACTACAACTTCCCGGACATCCTGGGTTTTTCGCAAGTCAACGACTGGATGATTTCGGGCCCGAACATCATGCCGGCAGCCGGCGATATCAACCCGATGCTGGGTATGGAGGGTTGGAAATCGTCCTTTAAGCATGAGAGCGAAATCATTCAGCCTGGTTACCACCGCCTCTACCTCGACCGTTACCATGCATGGGTCGAATACACGGCGACCGACCGCGTGGCATTTTACCGGTTGAACTACACGAATGGCGACACGGCCAAACTGCTCGTCGACGTAGGCAGCGTACTGGGCAACTGCTCGATGAACAAAGCCACACTCCACCGTATGAGCGAAACCTGCATTCTGGGAGAGTTCGCAACAACAGACCGTTTTTGGGGCGGACCCGACAACATTCCGCTCTTCTTCGTGTTAGAGTGCAACCGACCTTTTGCCCGTGTCGACGGATGGAATGAGAACGGTATCCAGCCCGATGCAGAACAAGTTGCCGGCGATGCAGCCGGCATGGTGCTGAATTTCGACCTGAAAGATTCCAATGAAGTGATGTTCAAAATCGGCATGTCCTACACAAGCATGGAGAATGCGGTGAACAACCTGCGGGCGGAACTTTACGGATGGGATTTCGACGGCGTGTGCCGGGAAACCCGTGCGATATGGAACAACACCCTGGGGCGTATTGCGGTAGAAGGCGGCAGCGATGCCCAGCGGATCAAGTTCTACACCGATTTGTGGCATGTATTGCTGGGTCGTCACAAAATCAGCGACGTGAACGGCTGGTACCCCGACTATGCGGGCGGTAATTACGTGGAAAAACGTTCGGCTGATCCGATGAAACTGCGCCGCGTGCCCCTCGACGCAAATGGCACGCCGAAGTTCAGCATGTACGGCTTCGACGGCATCTGGCTGACACAGTGGAACCTCAACATCCTGTGGGGCCTGGCGTGGCCCGAAATCATGGACGACTTCACGGCCTGCCTGGTGCAGTATGCGGACAACGGAGGACTGTTACCGCGTGGCGGTTGTGCCGGAGGATACTCTTTCATCATGACGGGATGTCCCTCGACAAGCATGTTGGTAAGTGCCTATATGAAAGGCATCATGAAAAAGACGGACCCGATGCACGCCTATGAAGTCATCAAGCGCAACCACTTGCCGGGCGGCATGATGAGCCACGAAAGCGCCGATGACCTGAAGTTCTATATCCGTAACGGCTATTGTCCCGACAATGCGGGCAAAACGCTGGAGTGGGCATTCCAGGACTGGGGCTTGAGCCGCATGGCGGCACGGTTGGGTAAAAAATCCGACGCCCGTGAGTTCGAACGCCGTTCGCGCGGATGGACACCCCTGTTCCATGCCGGGGAAAAGCTGATTTTCCCAAAAACGCGTACCGGCGAATGGGTGCACACCGATCCGCTCGACGGCCGGGGATGGGTCGAAGCCAACTCCTGGCAGGCAACTTGGTCGCTGTCGCACGACCTGCCGAAGCTCATCGGAATGATGGGCGGAAACGATGCTTTCTGCGAAAAGCTGAATTATGCATTCGAACAGGCCCGCGACCTCGACTTCGTCTATGCGTACAGCGGCGGTTATGTCAGCTACGCCAATCAGCCTGGCTGCTCGAACGCCCATTTGTTCACCTACGGGGGTAAACCATGGATGACCCAGTATTGGGTTCGCCGGGTCAAAGAACAGGCATACGGCGGCACTACTCCCGACAAGGGCTATGGCGGCCACGACGAAGACCAGGGTCAGATGGGCGGCGTGAGCGCACTGATGGGAATCGGTCTGTTCAGCGTTACGGGCACAGAATCCGACACACCCTGTTACGAGATTACCTCGCCGATTTTCGACCGTGTGACTATCCGGCTCAATCCCGATTACTACACTGGGAAAGAGTTCGTCATCACGACACACGACAATTCGTCCGAAAATTGCTATATCCGCCGTGCAGAGCTGAACGGAGAGGCATGGGACTACGCCCAGTTCGACCATGAAACTTTCTCCCGCGGCGGTTCCCTCGAGCTGTGGCTCGGAAACGAACCCACCAAAGAGTGGGGAAAACTCAAATATTCGAATTCTGAAAAACAACAATAAAAAGCTACCGATATGAAAGCATCGTATGTTTTCCTGATAGCCGCATGGGGCCTTTTCCTGGCGGGTTGCACCAACGACCTGGAAAGCGGCAAGGATTATCCGGCCCTTGCAATGGGAACAGAAACAGTAACCTTTAAAATCGACAAGGTGCTCCAGAACGACGTGGATGTAAAACCCTATTTCACTTTTTTCGACGACGTGGAACTGACCTTGAGCTACGAGAACGGCAAACCGTCGAAACTGACCTTCTCCGAAACGGGAGCTCCGTTCAACGTAGTGACAAGCGGCTACACGGATGTCGATTGGGAAATCTACACGGGCAAAAGCCCTTACGAAATACGCCTGAAAGCCACCGGAGAGGTAATCTGCTACATAACGCGCGACAAACTCGTCACATTTCCGTTCAAGCTGGGAGCCCCTTCGAACAAATACGAATACCAGCTGCTTCCCGTAGTAAATAGAGAGAACGAATAAAATGCACCGAAAATGAAACGTTATCAAAAATACCTGGCACTCATAGGACTCGCCCTGTTGGTTGCGGCCTGTATGAAAATTCTCAACGTCACCCATCCCGAAACTGCTCCCGTAAATACGGGCGTAGATGTTTCGATCGACATCGAAGTTACCCCCGCGGAAGACGGGAGTTCCCGCGTACTGGTGGGAATCCTGGCTCCCGAAACATGGAAACTCACCGAAAGTTCGCAAGTCACCTTTACGACGAGTTACGGCCCGGAAACGATGACCATGAGGGTTGCCACCGAAGCGGATGTCGCCCCCTCGGGTAAAACATGGCCGGTATCCTTGAGGGATTCGCTGGGTACGCAGGACAACTATGAACCCGTGGAATGGACTGCATTCATCGCAGACGAAGAACTCTCATGGAAAAACAAGGAGGTATTCACGGGAACCGTCAAAATCCACTTTACCACGGGTGCGGAAAACCTGAAAACCAACCTTGCTTACGTAGTCAGCAATGTCAAGGAAGCTGCCGACGTGGACGTGCGCGTGGTACACAAGCAACTGTTCGAAACGACAGGCGGAGAAAACGCCACGATCGACTACACACAGCCCAAAGTATGCTCCATCACCCCGGAAACGTTCACCTGGGAGGATATCGTCGCACTCCACTGCAACCTGTCTATTCCGATGAACGGGGAGGATTCGCCCCTGAAAGGAGCGGAAAAGGTTTACCTGATGGCCCGGGCCACCTATGGCGACGGAGCACACGAGGCCGTTGTGGACGAAGTCGGTCCGAAAACCCTCATGATGAAGAACGGCACAGATAAATGGGTGCTCTACATCTATCCGCACGAATTTTTCGGCATTCCCGCCGGCGTGAAGATCGAGAGCGTCAGCTTCTACATGGTCAACGAAGATAAGAGCATCGAAGTGAAGATGCCCAACGGCGGAGAGTTCTCACTCCCCGAAAACAACAAGTAGATCCGATGAAGCGACTCTTCATGACAGCGTTGTTCGGACTCTGCGCATCCCTCGCGGGTGCGCAGAGCCTCGAACTGCCGCCGCATTTCGCATCGGGCATGGTACTCCAGCAACAGGCGGACGTGGAGTTGTGGGGACGGGCTGCTCCCGGGGCCGAAGTCCAGATTGTTGCAAGTTGGGATAAAGCGACCCACAAGACCGTGGCTGACGACAGCGGTCGCTGGAGCGTCGTCGTACGGACACCCGAGGCGAGTTACGCTCCCCGCACGCTGACCTTTGCATGCGGCAGGGAATGTATTGTGTTGAACGACCTATTGGCCGGCGACGTGTGGCTGCTCGGCGGGCAAAGCAACATGCAGATGAATTTCCACGGCAATGCGGACCAACCGGTGGAAAACGCACAACGTATCCTGCTTCGCTGCCACCGCCCGGGCATCCGGCTTTTCCAGGTCAAAAACGGATATGCATACCGGGAAAGCGATACGATCCGCATCGAGGGGAAATGGACACCGGCAGATCCGGCGAATGTGAAAGAATTCAGCGTCGTGGGCTACATTTTCGGCGAGAAGTTGCACGACTTGCTCGACATCCCGATAGGCCTCGTACAGTCCGCTCACGGAGGTTCCACAGCCGAAGCATGGATCGACCGCACCGCATTGGAACAATTCGGTGGGTTCGACCTGAACATCGAAGCCGGGAAAGTGGATCCGGTATGGTACGGCGTACTTCCGACCATACTCTACAACAAGATGCTCAAACCGCTTCTGCCGTTGAGTATCAAAGGTGTAATCTGGTACCAGGGCGAAGCCAATGTAGGCCGCCCGGAGCAATACAAGACCCTTTTCCCGCTGTTGATCGAATCATGGAGGCGTTATTTCCGCAATTCCGACATGCCGTTTTATTACGTCCAGATAGCCCCCTACGAACATCAGGGCAGCAACTCGGCCGAACTGCGCGAAGCCCAGCTGGAAGTCATGCAAAACATCCCCCACACGGGTATGGCCGTAGCACTCGATGCCGGCGAACGGAATGTCATTCACCCGCCCCGCAAAGAGGTAATCGGCGAACGGCTCGCTTATTGGGCGCTCAACCGCGATTACGGGTATACGGCTTTCGGATGCCGCGGCCCGGAGTTCCGGTCTATGGAGGTGCGCGACGGACGCGCCGTGCTGAAGTTCGATTTCGCCCCGAACGGGCTCTCGTTCTTCGGGAAAAGGCCGTCGGGATTCGAAATTGCCGGTAAAGACCGTATTTTCCATCCTGCCGAAGTACGTATCGCCCCCGCTTTCTGGGGCAACGAAGGACTGGAAGTATGGAGCGACAAGGTGGCGGAACCCGTCGCCGTGCGTTACGGCTACACGAATTATGTAGACGGATCGCTTTACAATACAGAGGGGCTTCCGGCCTCCTCATTCCGAACCGACAACTGGTAAATCCGGCAACCCGGAACGGCGCGGGGACAAGGTTTTTCACACCGGCCTTTCCCGGAAATCCCGTTTCCGGAGCAATTAACCGAAAAATAAAACTATCAACCGATTTAATTATGAAGATTCTGAAACCCCTTGTGCTATTGTCACTCCTGACAGCAGCGGCATGCGGCGGAAATACGTCCAAAGAGGCGCTGACCGTACGCGTCGATAATGAATTCACATCGCTTTACATGCCCGATTCAGGCGGCGTGACGAGTGCCGATGGAACCATTTCGATACTTCTCGATGACGGCAGCTCGCTCTTTATGACCGGGGACTGTTTCGTAGGAAACGTAGTCGATGGGAAACGCAAGCCGGGCGAAAAAATGATTAACAATTCGCTGGTGCACATCAGTTCCGATTACAAGTATCTGGGCTCGCATTACCTCGGCACGACGGCCGAACCCCAGTCACTGTGCACACCGCCCAAGGCCGCGACATCGCCATGCACCTATTGGTACTGGCCGGGGCACGGATTCCAACACGGCGACATACTTTACTGTTTCATGACGAAATTCTACCAAGGCGGCGAAGGCCAGTGGGGCTTTGTATTCGACGGTACGGACCTCGTGCAAATCGATTCGAAAGATTACAGCGTCAAGTCAATCGAGGAGATCTACGACGGTAAATGTCCCGTCCACTGGGGACATTGCGTCCTGAAAGCCGGCTCCTATTATTATATTTACGGAACCCGTTCGGGCGCCGAATACGCTTCTGCACAGTTGTGTGTTTCACGTGCGAAACTCGACGAAACATCCGGAAATCTGAGTGCTTATGAATATTTCGACGGTCGGGGTTGGAGTAGCGATCCGGCCGCCGTTGCTGCCTGCGGGGGCCTTGATATTTCCGTATCGGAACAGTTCTCCGTTTTCAAATACGACGACACTTACGTACTGCTCACGCAGCGCCGGGCGCAACAGGCGGGAGATATATACTCCTTTATTTCGGATACGCCCGCAGGCCCGTGGCGCAACAAGCAGTTGCTTTACGTCACCCCCGAACAGGATGCCGACAAAGACCTTTTCACCTACAATGCCATGGCGCACCCGCAATTCATCAACCGGGAACAGGAACTGCTGATCTGTTACAACGTCAACAGTTACGACCTGCAGAAACCTTTTATGGACGTAAATACGTATCGGCCGGTATTCCTCCGCGTACCGATGGGTCTGATTTTGGAATAAAAGACCGAAATATATAAGATCATGGAGGAAAATTATGTAATCGGAGTGGACTTCGGCAGCGACTCGGTACGTTGCCTGATTGTGAATGCCGCCAACGGTTACGAAATAGCTTCCGCCGTAGAGCATTATCCCCGATGGACAGCAGGCAAATACTGCGATCCCGGCACCAACTGCTATCGGCAGCATCCGCTTGACTACCTCGAGTCACTCGAAACGGTCATTCGCAGGGCCCTTGCGCAGTGCGGGCACCTCATTGCAACCAAGATACAGGCTATTTCGTTCGACACGACAGCCTCTACACCCGTACTGACCGATCGCTACGGAACACCGCTTGCACTGCTTCCCCGGCATGCAGAAAACCCCGACGCCATGTTCATGCTCTGGAAAGATCATTCAGCCGTTCGCGAAGCGGATGAAATCAACGAACTGACGCATCGTTGGAAAACCGACTATACGAAATATTCGGGTGGTATTTACTCCTGTGAATGGGTTTGGGCGAAAGTGCTTCATGCTTTGCGAGCAGCCCCGTCACTCCGCAACGATGCCTGGGCGTGGGTCGAACATTGCGACTGGATCAGCGGCATACTCACGGGAAACACCGCTTCTAAAACGATGCTGCGCAGTCGTTGTGCCGCAGGTCATAAGGCTATGTGGCACGAGTCGTGGGGCGGTCTGCCGTCCCAGGAGTTCCTGACGGCCCTCGATCCGCTGCTGGACGGATTCCGTGAACATCTTTATACCAAAACCCATACCAACGGTACATACGCCGGTACTCTGACCCGCGAATGGGCCGCTCGGTTGAGCCTTCGCGAGGCGACCAAAGTAGGACTGGGAGCCATCGACTGCCATATCGGCGCCATAGGGGCACAAATCACGCCCAATGTCCTCGTAAAGACAATCGGCACCTCCACCTGCGATATCCTAACCGTGCATCCTGAAGACATGCAGAATCGGGTGATACAAGGAATATGTGGGCAAGTAGACGGTTCAGTAACGCCTGGACACCTGGGATTGGAAGCGGGGCAATCCGCTTTCGGAGATATATATGCATGGTTCAAAGGGCTGATAGCATGGCCTCTTGAATATATCTGCGGAAATACGCCCTTATCGGAAGAGGCTATCATTCCGAAACTCTCGGAACAAGCGGCCCGACTGGAACCGACGGAATCCGCACCCATTGCACTCGACTGGATGAACGGCCGGCGCACGCCTGATGCAAATCCCCGGGTACAGGGGGCCATTTCAGGAATCACCCTCGCCACAACGGCACCGATGCTTTTCCGGGCTCTGGCAGAAGCTACAGCATTCGGATCACGGGCCATCAACGAACGATTCACACGGGAACAGATACGGATCGAAGACGTTATTGCCATCGGCGGAATCGCCCATAAATCGCCTCTCGTAATGCAAATCATGGCCGACGTAAGCGGACTACCGATCAAGGTAGCTGCAAGTTCGCAAACATGCGCCCTCGGGGCAGCTATGTGTGCGGCAGTAGCAGGAGGCATACATGCCTCCATCAGAGAGGCACAGCAGGCAATGGGGCACGGTTTCGCCACTGTTTATTATCCTGATCCCTGCCACCGGAAAGTATATAATGCGCTTTATGAAAAATACTTGAAAATCGGACATTTTTTTGACCAGAACTAATCCGACATTGGGGAACCAGAAACAGTTAGACAAAGAAACAACCTCAATCAAACAGCAGGTAACTAAAAATTAGTTACCTGCTGTTTGATTGAGGTCTGAAGCGGATTCGAACCGCTGTACAAGGTTTTGCAGACCTTTGCCTAGCCACTCGGCCATCAGACCCTGATTTTAATTCCCGAAGCACTGTCCCGTTCCGCATCCGTTCAAAAGCCGGAGCAACCCGGTTTCGTTATCCGGCGGCGCACCGGAAATATCCGATTTATTTTCAAGCGCATCGGGAGTGCAAATATACAAACATTTCTAAAATCTGCAAAACTTCGGCCCAACTTTGCGTTATTTCCCAAAAATATTTACTTTTACGACACGTTAAACGACTTTTCGCGGTTATGACCATCGAGGATATTGCCCTCCAGATGACCCCGGGTATCGGCGTGAAAGGCGCCGTGCACCTGCTCGAATTATTCGGCGACGCGCGGAGTATCTTCGCCGCGCCGCAGGAAGAGTTGGTCGGCAGGGCGGCCCTGCGCGAGGAAACGGCCCGGCAGATCGTCCGCCGCAAAGGCTTCGCCGCCGCGGAAAAGGAACTCGCCCACTGCCGCCGCAATTCAATCACGGCCATCGCATCGACCGACCCCGAATATCCCGCCCTGCTGCGCGAAATTCCCGATTATCCGCACGTATTATACCTCATGGGCGATACCGCCGCCCTGTCGGCACGCTGCATCTCGATGGTCGGCACCCGCACCGCGACACCCTACGGACAAGTGATGTGCAACCGGCTCGCAGAGGGGCTCGCGGCACAGGTTCCGGGCTCCTGCATCGTCAGCGGGCTGGCATTCGGCATCGACGTCGCCGCCCACCGGGCCGCACTGGACAACGGCATCCCGACCGTTGCGGTGCTGGCCAATCCGTTGCCGGAGGTAATGCCTGCCCAGCATACGGCCGTAGCGCACGACATCCTCGACCACGGCGGAGCGCTGGTCACGGAGCTCCATTCGCAGACGCGGCAGAACGGTACGGCCTATCTCGCCCGCAATCGCATCATCGCGGGATTGAGTGCAGGGTGCGTCGTGATTGAATCGCCCGACAGCGGCGGCTCGCTCGTAACGGCACAGTATGCCGACGACTACAACCGGGCGGTCATGGCCGTTCCGGGACGCGTCACAGACCGGATGTCGGCAGGCACGAACCACCTAATCCGCAACCGGAAAGCACAGCTGGTACTTACGGCCGGCGACATTGTCCGCGAGCTGATGTGGGATTTCGGGACAGCGCCGGCCCTGCTCCGTCAAAAACCGGCCACACCGCAACTCACGCCCGACGAAGCGGGGCTTTTAGGGTGTTTCCGCACGGACGCCCCGCTGACGGTCGAGGCGCTAACGGAATCGTGCGGCCTGAATCCGGGCGAGCTGGCCACGCTGCTCGTGGGACTCGAACTGGCGGGAGCCGTGCGCCAACTGCCCGGCAACCGATACATGAAATTAATATGAAACTGACAGATACACATTCGCACCTGTACGAACCCGAATTCGACCAAGACCGGGAAGAGGCGCTGGCACGGGCCGCCGAAGCGGGCGTGCAGCGGCTGCTGCTCCCGGCCATCGACTCCGCGAGCCACGAACGGCTGTTCGACCTCTGCCGCCGCCATCCGCAGCAGTGCGTACCGATGATGGGACTGCACCCGACCTCGGTCAACGACAATCCCCGCTGGCGGGAGGAACTGGCGCTCGCGGAGCACTACCTCGCCTCGCCGCCCGAGGGCGTCGCACGGTTTTGCGCCGTGGGCGAAATCGGACTTGACCTCTATTGGAGCCGGGATTACAGACAGGAGCAATACGAGGCGTTCCGCCGCCAAATCGACCTGTCGCTGGCATACGGACTGCCCATCGCCGTGCATACGCGCGACGCCTGGCCCGAAACCGCCGAGCTGATGCGCACCTACCGGGGACGCGGCGTCCGGGGTGTTTTCCATGCCTTTTCGGACTCGGCCGAAACCTACCGGGAGCTGAAGAATTACGGCGATTTCGCATTCGGAATCGGCGGCGTGGTGACATTCAGGAAAAGCAAACTGGCCGACGTGGTGCGCGAAATGGATTTGTGCGACATCGTACTCGAAACCGACTGTCCGTACCTGACGCCCGTACCCCACCGGGGCGAACGCAACGAGTCGGCCTACGTGCGGTTCGTCTGCGAAAAGGTCGCCGAACTGAAAGGGCTGACGCCCGAGGAGGTCGCAACCGCGACCACGGCCAACGCCGAACGCATTTTCGGAAAATAACCGTTACAAGCATATACGATGAAATCCTCAATCCTCATTATCTATACGGGCGGAACCATCGGCATGAAGAACGATGCCGAAACCGGGGCGCTGGTGCCTTTCGATTTCAGCGGCATCTACGACGAGTTCCCCTCGCTCAAGCGGCTCAACGTAGACATAGACGTGCTGACCATGGACCCCGTGATCGACTCGTCGAACGTCACGCCCGCCAACTGGGTGGCGCTCGCCGAACTGCTCCGCGACAACTACGCGCGCTACGACGGATTCGTCGTACTGCACGGGACGGACACCATGTCCTACACCGCCTCGGCCATGAGTTTCATGCTCGAGAACCTCGCCAAGCCGGTGGTATTCACCGGAAGCCAGATTCCGATCGGCGTGCTGCGCACCGACGGCCGCGAGAACCTGATTACGGCCATCGAAATCGCAGGCGCCCATATCGGCGGCCGCCCCGAGGTTCCCGAGGTGTCGCTCTACTTCCAGAACCGGCTGTTCCGCGCCAACCGCACCACCAAGCGCAGTGCCGAGGCGTTGAGCGCCTTCCGTTCCTACAACTACCCGCCGCTGGCCGAGGTCGGGGTGAACATCGCCTACAACCTCCCGGCAATCCTGCAACCGACGGAGAATTCGCCGCAGCTGCGCATCGCCACCCGCCTGGCCGACGGCATCGAAATCATCAAACTCTTTCCCGGGCTGGGGGAGAATATCCTGCGGGCCATGCTTGCGGCGCCGGGACTGCGGGCCGTGGTGCTCGAAACGTTCGGTGCGGGCAACGCCCCGACCAACGAGTGGTTCATCCGTGTGCTGAAAGAGGCGATCGACCGCGGTGTCATCATCCTCAACATCACCCAGTGCGGCGGCGGCAAGGTTTCGATGGAACTCTACGAAACGGGGCTGCGGCTGCAAAAAATCGGCGTCCTGTGCGGCCACGACATGACCACCGAGGCTGCCGTCACCAAGCTGATGTACGTCCTCGGGCTGGAACTTTCCGAAGAACAGACCCGCGCGATGCTGCGCCGTCCCCTGCGCGGAGAATTTACGGCTTAAGACGTTGCACGGAACGAATTTTTTTTCTATATTTCGCACTGCTAATGTACCTTATCGGGCCGTTCGGACACGGCAGCCGGGGGTGCATTTACAACACAAGACATTGACCGGCAGGCAATTGGGTGGATTCAGAATGAAATATTCGGGATTCGGCCGTGTGCATGGAGCCGGCCCGAAAAGGCCGCGGACAATGCTAAACAGGGTGCCGGAAGCATCCGACAAGGCCGGAAAAAATGTTTTTTTAGGATTTTTTTACAAAAAAAGTTATTGAACGAAAACAAAAGGAGCCGGGAAACCGGGCAAAAGGAACAAACCTGAAAACACAAAACTAATAAAAGATCAACTAATCAAATTTAATTTTATCTAACACAACTATGAAAAAACTTTTTTTGATTCTGTCAGTGGCCCTGTTCGCACTGGGTACTGTTAACGCATTCGCGCAGGAGGCTGCTGCTGCAACCGAAACGGTTGTTGCCGAAACAGAAATCGCCGGAGAGAGCATGCACCACATCCTGATGCAGAAGTTCCTCGAGGGAGGTTGGGCCTGGATGCTTCCGGTGCTCCTCTGCTTGGTAATCGGTCTGGCCGTAGCCATCGAGCGTATCCTCTACCTGTCGCTCTCGACGATCAACTCGAAGAAACTCATCGCCAAAGTCGAGGAAGCCCTCAAGAACGGCGGTATCGAGGCTGCCAAAGAGGTTTGCCGCAACACCCGCGGCCCGATCGCTTCGATCTACTATCAGGGCCTGGATCGCTACGACCAGGGACTGGACGCAGTGGAGAAAGCCGTCGTATCGTACGGTTCGGTTCAGACCGGCCAGATGGAATCGGGTCTTTCGTGGATCGGCCTGTTCATCGCCCTTTCGCCTATGTTGGGCTTCATGGGTACCGTTGTCGGCATGATCGCGGCATTCGACGCCATCCAGGCTGCCGGTGATATCAGCCCGACCCTCGTTGCAGGTGGTATCAAGGTCGCCCTTCTGACCACCCTCATGGGTCTTATCGCTGCGGTTATTCTTCAGTTGTTCTATAACTATATCGTTTCGAAGATCGACTCGCTCGTAAACGATATGGAGGATTCGTCTATCACGCTGATGGATATCCTGACGGCTTACAACAAGAAATAATCCCAACGATTTAAAGAGCTAAAAACAATTATGAAAAAGATATTGAACATAGTGTTGGGTGTGATTCTGGCAATCACGGCCGCGCTCTTGATCTACGCTCTGGTTTCTCCCCATCCGGAAGTGGCGACGGAATTTGACCCCTCGGTCAACCTGAACCTCATATGGTGCTACTTCCTCGTGGTGTTTGCCGTGCTTACCGCTATTTTCTGCGCGGTTTTCGGCATGATCCAGAATCCTGCGGGAATCAAGGGTACGATCATCTCACTCGCACTGATCATCGTCATCATCGGTATCGCCTACTTCGTAGCGTCCGGACATGACATCCAGATTCCCGACCTTGCCGAAGGCGGGTTCTTCGACCGCGGTGAAACGGTATTGACCGACACCAGTATCCTGGTGACCTACGTTGCTTTGGTCGCAGCATTCCTGACGGCCATCGGAACCGAAATTTACGGGGCCTTCAAATAATAACGAACAATGGCAGGAAATAAAAGACAAATACAGGAGATCAATGCCGGCTCGATGGCCGATATCGCCTTCCTGCTGCTGATTTTCTTCCTGGTGGCCACTACGATGAATGTCGACACCGGTCTGGTGCGTATGCTTCCGCCGATGCCTCCTGAAGATCAGAAACAGGAGGACATCAAGGTCAAGGAACGCAACCTCTTCCTGGTGCTCATTTCGGGCAGCGGTAACATCATGGCAGGAACTCCCGGCAATCAGGGCGTTATCGACCTGCACCAGCTGAAGGACAGGACGAAGGAATTCATTCTCAATCCGATGGACGACGAAAATCTCCCGGAGAAAAAGGATGAGGAAATCGAACTTCCCGACGGCAGCAAATGGGTTTATCCCGTGAGCCAGGGCGTTGTTTCGCTGCAGACCACCCGTGATACGGGCTATCAGTCGTATATCATGGTTCAGAACGAACTCGCACGCGCGTTCAACGAAGTGCGCGACGATTTGGCCATGAAGAAATTCGGCGATAAATTCATGAACCTCACGGAAGATCAGCGCAAAGTAATTTCGAGTGCTATTCCTCTGAAGATTTCGGAGGCCGAGCCGCGTAACATCCAAAAGAAGTAAGCCATGGCAGTAATGAAAAAAAAGGGCAACAAAGGTCTGCCCCCTATCTCGACCGCATCGCTTCCTGACGTGATCTTCATGATCCTCTTCTTCTTTATGGTGTCGACGACCATGCGCGATCAGGAACTGCTCGTAAGATACAAACTCCCCGATGCGACCGAAGTGCAGAAGCTCGAGAAGAAATCGCTCGTAAGCTACATCCACATCGGCCAGCCGTCGCTGGCGATGCAATCCAAATTCGGTACTGCACCGCGTATCCAGCTGAACGATTCGTATAAGACGACCAAGGACATTCTGGACTTCGTAGCCGCCGAACGCGACAATTTGAGCGAATTCGACCGTGCTTCGATGACGATTTGCCTCAAGGCCGACCAAACGACGAAAATGGGTATCATCACCGACGTGAAGCAGGAGCTTCGCCGTGCCAATGCACTGAAAATCTCCTACGCAGCTTCCAAGTCGCTGGGATACTAATCGGAGGTATTTACTGAAAAAAGGGTTGAAGTTCCGGCTTCAACCCTTTTTTATTATATTATATATAGGTATCGACAATCTGTCCGGGACGGTCAGAAAGAAAATTCCAACTGGTCGATTTCGTGGTTGAATGTCAGCCGGTGGTGGGGTGTCAGGCCGTACTCGCGGATTGCAAGCCGGTGTTCGCGGGTAGGATATCCCTTGTTCCTTTTCCAGCCGTACTGCGGAAATTCTTCGGCAAGCCGGAGCATGTATTCGTCACGATGGGTTTTAGCCAGCACCGAAGCCGCGGCAATGTCGGCGTACTTGCCGTCGCCTTTGACAATACAGCGGTACGGCAGCTCGAGCCGTGTCCGGAAACGGTTGCCGTCGATGGCCAGAAAGCCGGGCGCAGGGTCGAGCCGCGCCACAGCCAGCGACATTCCCTCGAACGAGGCGTTCAGGATGTTGATTTCGTCAATCCGGGCTGCGGACACCGCTTCGACGGCCCATGCGACCGCTTCGCGCTCGATAATCTCCCGCAGCCTGTCCCGGTTCCGCTCGGTCATCTGCTTCGAATCGTTGAGCAGCGGGTCGTGGAAATCGGACGGCAGAATCACCGCAGCAGCAAAAACAGGCCCCGCCAGACAGCCGCGGCCCGCTTCGTCGCACCCCGCTTCGGCGAGGTCGTATTGAAAACAGTTCTCAAGCATCGCAATCGTATTTCAACCCGCCCGCATTCTTTGCAGGCAGTGTGTTCGTTCTGCCGTCACCCGGACTTCCACCGGCTCAGCACCGACCCGGCACCCGCGGAGCGCCTGGTAATTATCATTCATCCCGGCCCCGCAAGAAAAGAAGATATACCGCAGTTCCGTGCGAACGAAGCCGGATGTTTTTCTCCCATGCCGGTCAACAGGATTCTGACGCCTCCGCCCCGCTTCCTGCGCATGGAGGGAATTCCGGTTTTTATTTCCACCTGCACGGTTCCCATGCCAACAGGCTCCCGTTTCTTGCAGTCTTTGCACAGGCGGATTCCGGTTTTATCCCCTGCGCTGCACTTCGGCCAGCCCCTTCGGCACGATTCCAATAGTTAGGGAACGGAGGGAAGTGTATTCTTCACTTTCGGCACTCCGCCCCTGCGGCCCAAGGCTTCTGGGTTCGCGGGCCCGGCCTATATCCTTTCCCGTATGAACGAAACGGAGGCCGTTCTCCACAGCATGACTTCCGCACGGGCGGCCTCCGGCCCCGGCCTGTACCCAAGCCCGGGTTTCAGTTGCCGTCCACGGCGCCTGCGCTGACGGGGCACATCGAAACCCTGCCTTCACGCCCTATGCGCACACCACCGGCAAGGGATGCACTTTCGTTCCCACAACCGGGAATGAGTGCCCTCGTACACAGGCCCGGCAGTAAAAGCGGCGAATGCGCAAACACCGCATCCGAAACTCCGAAGTACAACAAAGTTAGCAATTATTTACTCCCGTCCGGCTTTTTTCGCTATTTTTGCCGAAAGGAGAAATCAATTCCGCATGAAACTCGACATCGCCCGCCAGCCGCTCGTCCCGGCTTTTCTGACCCTCTTCGTACTCGCCGTCACCACCATGTGCTGCGCCGGGGGCCACCTGCAGCCCGCAGGCAGCGGCGGCGTTCCGGGAGAAGTGCCGCTCGCGGGCGAACTGCTCCGCCAATTCCAGGCAGCCTGCCCGGTCTGGGCGCGGATTGCCGCAGGGTTCATGATTCTTTTTACGGGTATGTGCATCGGCCGCATCGCCATCCGCTACAACCTCTATACGATCGGCACCTGCCTGCCGATTCCGCTTTATGCCATCGCCGCCTGCGGGATTTCCATCGGGGAAAACTACCTGACCGGATTCGCAGCCTCGATGCTGCTGGCCCTGGCCGCAAAAAATTACTGTCGGGCTTTCTGCAACGGGTACGGCTTCGACGCCATTTTCCGGGCCTCGCTCTACCTGGGGCTGCTGCCCGTCGTATACGCACCGGGAACGCCGCTGCTGCTGATTCTCCCGCTGGCCGTGCTAATCTTCCGGCGAACGTTCCGCGAAGCCGTCGTCGCGCTCACCGGACTGCTGCTGCCCATCGCTGCCGCCTGTTATGTCAGTTGGGGAGCCGGCGGCGATTTTACCGGCCCGCTCGTCGCCCTGGGGGAAAGCATGACGGCAGGCCTGCCCCTGCGGATTTTCACGGAACTGCCCTTTCCGGCCCTTATGATGCTGGGCGCTTTCGCCCTGCTCGATCTGACGGCTCTCCTGTTTTTCCTGACCGACCTCTACGCCACCGGAACCAAACCGCGCTTTGTGCTCTTTTTTAATATCGGCATACTCGTTTTGGTCTGGGCACTGCTCTTCAGCCCCGCCGCGACACCTGAAATTTTCACCCTTATCGCCGTTCCCTCGGCCCTGCTGATTCCGGTATTTTTCGTCCGTATTCACCGCAACATAGCACTCCCGGTCTATATGCTGCTTCTCGCGGCAACTTTCGCTACAATATTATTACAATAATCTATTTAGCCCTAAATATAGCACAAAAGGTTCTATATGCCCGAATGTGCCTTTTTGGCGTATTGATTCTTTTATATAACAAATATTAAATTGTATATTTGGTGTTGAACAATGGTGACGCAACTTATTGTTCTCAAAAACTTAAAATACGATTTAGTATGAAGAATTCATTGAATTCGTCGGCCCAACAGCCGATGATCGTGAAGTATGTAGAAACGCTTCACAACGGAATCCAGTCCCAGGCGCTCTCGCGCTACGCAATCGGTTACATCCTTCGCGGTACGAAGTACATTTACGACGGGGATAAACGCCAGACACTTACGCGCGGCGATGTATTCTACCTGGGTATCGGGCATCACTATATCGAGAACTTCCCGGAAAACGGCCAGCCCTTCGAACAAGTGCTCTTTTATTATACGCCGGCAGACCTCCAGCGTATCCTCCTGCACCTGAACATTACTTACGGACTGAACATTTCGAACGAACATTCATGCGAAAACTGCCGTAACAAATCGCACGTCGCGATGCCCGCATGGAATTCGATCCGTAACTTTTTCGTCAACACCAACAACTACCTGCGCGACGAGGACTTCCACCGCGACGACACCGCCGAGAACATCAAGATGACCGAATTGATTTATCTCATCGCCTCGCACGAGGACTGCTGCCTGAAAAGCAAGTTGTTGAGCAATGTCGACGCCGCCAAGGAAAACTTCGAACAAATCGTTTACGACCATATCTTCAAGGACATCTCGATCGAGGAGCTGTCGAAACTCACGAACCGTTCGCTCACATCGTTCAAGAAGGAGTTCCGCCGCCACTTCCAGATGCCGCCCCACAAGTGGTACATCCGCCAGCGGCTGATGCATTCGCGACTGCTGTTGATCTCGACCTCGAAATCCATCTCCGAAATCGGCAACGCCTGCACCTTCCCCAACACGTCGCATTTTATTAAACTTTTCAAAAAGGAGTACCAGATGACGCCGGCCGCATACCGCAACCGCCACATCACTTCGCTCGCTCCCGAGAAGCAGTCCCAGCCACAGGAGGCCGAAGAAATCCGCGAAGCGCTTTAATCAAAAACTTATAAACTGACTCTAATTTTAAAATTTTTAATTATAAATTAACAGATTTTTTTAGGTTAGTTTGAAAAAATGTTATAAAAGATTTGTTTTATCAAGATTTTCCGTTTATCTTTGTATAACAAAACGTGGGATTCTCCCACTCTCATTAACCTAACTAACCTAACCAGAGGGGGCCGCTACTGCCAGGTACCGGCCCCCTTTCTTGTGTCCGGAATGCAGGCCGGAGGGGTTTAAATAATGAATAATTGCGGTTTTAACGGCCGCATTTTTTATTTTTTCAATTACGCGGCCCGATGCGGCAAAAGGACAGCCTCCGAAAGCAAGCCCAATCCAACGGCCCAAACAGGTCCCGGCAACCGCCGGGGGATGCCCCCGGCAGGCAGCTCCTGTCGGGGTCACGGCCCCGAAAATTCGGTGCGGAAGGCGGGAAAGCCCTGAGGAAACGGACGGAACCGGCCAAAACGGGCGGCAGGTACATCCGGCGTACGGTTGCGAAAGAAAATAAGACATTCATAGGAATTATCAATTATTTTTTCGTATTTTTGCATCAATTGGGAAAATAATGAACTTAAATGCCGAAGTTTTATGACAAGGTAGATGTGCTGAAAAAACCCGGATGGCTGAAGATCCGGCTCCACCGCACCCCGGAATACGCCGAGGTGCAGCAGATAGTCGACAAGCATGCGCTGCATACGATTTGCAGCAGCGGCATGTGCCCCAACAAGGCCGAATGCTGGAGCCGCAGAACCGCGACCTTCATGATTCTGGGAGATATATGCACCCGAGGCTGCCGCTTCTGTGCGACAAAGACAGGACACCCCCTTGCCCCGGACGCCGAGGAACCCCGACGGGTCGCCGAAAGCGTTGCTCTGATGAAACTCCGGTATGTCGTCGTAACTTCCGTGACGCGTGACGACCTGCCGGACGGCGGCGCCGCACATTGGGCCGAAACCGTCCATGCCATCCGCACACAGAATCCCGACGCCGTAATTGAGCTCCTTATTCCCGATCTCGACGCAAAACCCGCCCTGATGGACGTGGTCATCGCGTCGAAGCCCGATATTATCGGGCACAACATCGAAACCGTCGAGCGGCTGACCCCGGTGGTGCGTTCCAAAGCGAAATACCGCACCAGCCTGGAAACCCTGCGCTACTTGAGTGCACGGGGAGTCGCGACGAAAAGCGGACTGATGGTCGGACTTGGCGAGAGCGATGATGAAGTTTTACAGACCCTGCACGATCTGCGCGAAGCGGGCGTGGGGATCGTAACACTCGGTCAGTACCTTCGTCCCACTCTGGAGCACTACCCCGTTGCGGCGTATATCACTCCTGAAAAATTCGAATGGTACAGACTGAAAGCGCTGGAAATGGGCTTCAGCTATTGTGCGAGCGCACCGCTGGTACGCTCGTCATACATGGCGGAAGAGGCTCTGCGAAGCGTTAAAGGTTTGTAGCGATGAAAGCCTCCTGCCGGGACCTCGGACTGATGGACTACAGGGACTGCTGGGATTTACAGCAGTCGTTGTTCGACACCCTGCTGGAGAGCAAGGCCGCCCGCAACAGGGCCGCACTTGCAGCCGGAAACCCCGGATCGGTACCCGGAGCCGGGGTCGAACCGGCACCCGCGGCCGGAAACAGTCCGGACGAAGCGGGCACAATCCTGCTGGTGGAGCATCCGCCGGTTTACACGCTCGGCAAAAGCGGCCATGCCGAAAACCTTTTGATAGGCCGCGAAGCGCTCGAAGCGATGGGCGCACAGTTCTTTCACATCGACCGCGGCGGCGACATCACGTTCCACGGCCCGGGACAACTGGTCTGCTACCCGATTCTCGACCTCGAACGGCTGGGCATCGGCTTGAGAAGCTACATCGACGCGCTGGAGGAGGCCGTAATCCGCACCGTAGCCGAATACGGCATCGCGGCGGGACGCATCGCAGGCGCTTCGGGCGTGTGGGTCGGCGGCAGCGGCGATCGGGGGAAATCCGGAGAAGTTCCGCGCAAGATTTGCGCAATAGGCGTCCGTTCGTCACGTTATATTACCATGCACGGGTTTGCGCTGAACGTCACGACCGACCTCGGATGGTTCTCGCGAATCAACCCCTGCGGATTTACCGACCGGGGCGTGACCTCGCTCGAGCGGGAAACGGGCCGCAAAATCGCAATGAACGAAGTTAAATCGTTCGTTGTCAAATTTTTAAGTGAGATATTAAATGTTAGAATATATAAATAGAAAATCGTATGCCTATAGAAAAACGATGGGTAGTGAAACCGCAGGGAGATCCCGGGACGGTAGCGAAGCTCGCTGCCGTACTCAAGATCTCGCCCGTGCTGGCGAATCTGCTCGTACAGAGAGGCATAGACACCGTAGAAAAGGCGGACAAGTTCTTTAAACCCAGCCTCGCCGACCTCCACGACCCGTTCCTGATGAAGGATATGGACAAGGCGGTCGAGCGGGTCGAACAGGCCGTTCGTAACAATGAGAAAATCATGGTTTACGGCGACTACGACGTGGACGGCTGTACGGCCGTTGCGCTGGTGTACAAGTTCCTGCGCCAGATCGGGCACAAAAACCTGATGTTCTACATCCCCGACCGCTATACCGAAGGTTACGGTATCTCGGTGAAAGGCATCGATCTGGCTGCCCGCAAGGGCGTGGGCCTTATCATCGCCCTGGACTGCGGCATCAAAGCCACGGAAAAGGTTGTCTATGCAAAGACGAAAGGCGTGGATTTCATCATCTGCGACCATCACCTCCCGGCCGAGGAGATTCCCCGTGCCGTAGCCGTTCTCGACCCCAAGCGGGTCGACTGCTCCTACCCGTTCGACGAACTGTCGGGCTGCGGCGTGGGATTCAAATTGGTACAGGCCTATGCCCAGAAGAACCGCCTGCCGTTCGAACAAATCAGTCCGCTGCTCGACCTGCTGGTGGTGAGCATCGCCTCGGACATCGTTCCGCTGGTGGGGGAGAACCGCATCCTGGCCCATTTCGGCCTGAAAAACCTCAACCGCGAACCGTCGAAAGGTCTGTTGTCGATCATCAAGATTTGCGGACTCGACAAGCACAACATCACCATCGACGACATCGTCTTCAAAATCGGGCCGCGCATCAACGCCGCCGGGCGCATGCGCATGGACGAGAACGACGAAAACGCGTCGCCGTCGGGCGGACATGCGGCCGTGGAGCTGCTGATCGAGGGCAACGAGAGCATCGCCGCGGAGTTCGGCAACGTCATCGACGCCTACAACCAGGATCGCAAGTCGATCGACCGGTCGGTCACACAGGAAGCGCACGACTTTATCGAGCACAATCCCGAGATGAAACGGCTGAAAAGCACGGTCATCTACAATCCCAAGTGGATGAAAGGCATCGTGGGAATAGTCGCCTCGCGCCTGATCGAAACCTACTACCGGCCTACGGTGGTGCTGACGATGAGCAACGGGTTCGTGACGGGCTCGGCCCGCTCGGTACCGGGCTTCGACCTTTACCAGGCCGTGGAATCGTGTTCCGACCTGCTGGAGAATTTCGGCGGTCACATGTACGCCGCGGGCCTGACGATGCGGCCCGAGAACGTCGAGGAGTTCACGCGCCGCTTCAACGCCTACGTCGAGCAGAACATCGACCCACAGATGCTGATGCCGCAGGTGGATATCGACAGCGAGCTGCTCTTCTCGGACATCTCCACCGCATTCCGCAAAGACCTCAACCGCTTCCAGCCTTTCGGGCCCGGAAATACGGCCCCGGTTTTCGCGACCTGCGGCGTAAGCAACCACGGCGACGCCAAGCTGGTCGGCATGGAGTGCGAGCACCTGCGCATGGATCTCATGCAGCGGCAGAAGCCCAACACGAAAATACAGGCGATTGCCTTCCAGCAGCCTACGCACTACGAATGGGTGCGCTCGGGCCGCCCGATCGACGTATGCTACCAGATCGTCGAGAACCACTACCGGGGCACGGTAACGACCCAGCTCCGCATCAAGGATATCAAACCCGTACTGAACAAATAAATCGTTTCAAACGCCGGGAAACCGCATTTGCGTACGGTTTTCCGGCGTTTTATTGCGTCAGACATCACTTTTTCCGCGTCACTGAACCTAAACCTGCACTGCGGCCCCGCATCCTGCCGGCCGTCGCATTTTTGCGCCATGATTCTATACAAGAAATCTTTCCGGTTTTCGCTGCATGTCCTGCTGTGGACAATGCTTTTCGGGGTCTTGCTGGCCCACCCCTTCTCCCAGGCTACGAGCAGCCCCCCGGGCGACAAGCGCGAATATATTCTGGTCATCAACACCTACACCGAATCGGACCCGTGGAGCTACCGAATCATCTCCGACATCACGGCACGAATCGAACAGGTCGAGAACACGGAAATCTACACGGAATACATGAACATGCTCCTGATAAACACGCAGGCCAGCATCGATGAATTCATGCAGAACCTCGTAAGGACATACGGCAAGAATCCGCCCCGGATGCTGATACTCATCGGCTCGTCGTCCTATGTGCTGCGCGATTTCCCCCAAAAGGCGTGGGGGGGGGATGTTGCGACCATCGTCTGCGCGGAACAGAATTTCGTCGGGCCTGACAAATATTACATCGCAAAGCGGGCGATTCCCGAACCGGAACGGATTCCCATCAGCAGCATGGCCAAAGAGCGGAACCTGACGCTGCTCCACGCCCCGGTATTCCCCGAACCGACCGTCGAACTGATACACCGCGTAGTACCGGAGATGAACCGGCTCATATTCATCGGCGACGGCCGCTATGTCAACCGGCAGAACGAGCAGGAGATAAAAAAACTGCTCGACAGCGATTATCCCGGCATGGAATTCATCTCCTATTCAGCTGCGGACATGACCATCGACCAGCTGCTCGATTCGCTGAACAGGGCCGACACAAGACATACCGGCATACTCTTTTCCTCGTGGCACTACACGAAGAACATGATGGGCAACATCGAAATCGTGAGCAACCCGTTCAACATCATCGCCAGCTCGACGGCCCCGATGTTCGCCCTGCATCCGACGGAACTGGAGAAAAGCGGCATCGTAGGCGGTTATGTCTACGACGCGTCCCGCTACAACCGGCAGGTCGTGACCACCATCGACGCCGTACTGAACGGAAAGGAGCCGCGCGACATCCCGTTCTACACACCGGACGCCCCCCGGCCGATGTTCAATTATCCGGCCCTGCTGCGTCACGAAATATCGCCGCGCGTCTGTCCGTCGAACACGCTGTTTTTCGACAAGCCGGACTCGTTCATAGACCGGAACAAATCGCTACTTGCCGCAGGCTGCATTATCCTCGTGCTGCTTATCCTCTTCCAGCAGTGGCGCATCCGCGTCATGCACAACGTCGAAACGGCCCGGCTGCGCGAAGCGGAGAGCCAGGCCAAATACTCCAACCTGTTCAACCGCATGCCCATCGTCTACATACAGCAAAAGGTGATATTCGACGGGAACCGCTACCCGGCCGACACGGAATTCCGCGATATAAACTCCCATTTCGAACGGGTATTCCTGCCCCGCGAAAAGGTTATCGGCAACCGGGGCAGCATGCTCTTTGCCGAACCGATGGCCGAATTCCTGCGGCTGGTGAACATCGTCCTGACGGAAAACCGCACCATCACCTATCCGTTCTACTACAAACCGCTGGATATTTTCTACGAAGTGGTGTTGAGCCGCTCGTACCTGCCCGACCATATCGACATCTTCTGCCTCGACGGCACGGCGCTCCACAAGGCGCAGAAAAAACTCGATTCCATCAACCACAAACTCTCGCTGGCGCTCAACGTGGCCAACATCGTCCCCTGGAAATGGGATCTTGTCAAAGGCACGATCCTGTGCGACGTCAACAAATCGGTCAAACTCTCCGACGGAAATATCATGCCCGACGATGCGCAACTCGAAGTTTCCGACAAATGCTACTTCTCGAAAATCCACAAGGAAGACCGCGACCGCGTTCGCCGGGCTTACGAAGACCTCGTAGCCGGCCGAACCCCGAAAGTCTGCGAAGAGTACCGCGTCGTATCCAACGCTTCGGGACACTGGCACATGGAGTGGGTCGAGGCGCAGGCGGCCGTGGAATCGTACGACAACGACGGCACACCGCAGACGCTGGTCGGAACGTCGCTGGTCATCACCCAGCGCAAGCAGATGGAGCAGGAACTCCTCTCGGCCCGCGACCGCGCCGAAGAGTCGAACCGCCTCAAGTCGGCGTTCCTGGCCAATATGAGCCACGAAATCCGCACGCCGCTCAACGCCATCGTCGGGTTCTCGGGAATCCTGGCGTCGACCGACGAGGAGCAGGAAAAACAGGAGTATATCTCGATTATCGAGAACAACAACGCCCTGTTGCTGCAGCTTATCGGCGACATCCTCGACCTTTCGAAAATCGAGGCGGGAACGCTCGAATTCGTCCATACCGACGTCGAGCTGAACGAGCTGATGCGCGAAAAGGAGAATATCATCCGCATGAAAGTCAAGGAGGGCGTCGCACTCGTCTTCGAACAGAAGTACGAAGCGTGTCACATCCACACCGACCGCAACCGCCTTTCGCAGCTCATCATCAACCTGCTGACCAATGCGGCGAAATTCACCCGGGAAGGCTGCATCCGCTTCGGCTACGAACACCGCGGCGGGGAGGTGTACTTCTGGGTGACCGACACCGGATGCGGCATTCCCGCCGAGCGCAAGGACACGGTATTCGAACGCTTTGTAAAGCTCAACGCGTTCAAGCAGGGCACCGGCCTCGGGCTCTCCATCTGCAAGACAATCGTCGAACACCTGGGCGGCACGATCGGCGTGGAGAGCGAAGAGGGCAAGGGTTCGACGTTCTGGTTCACGCTGCCCTACGTTCCCGGAAAATCCGCACAGGAGCAGACTCGGGAGCACACGGTGTTATCCACGCTCACCGTCGAGAAAAACAAACTGGTCATCCTCGTGGCCGAAGACAACGAAAGCAACTACCGGCTTTTCGAGTCGATCCTGCGCCACGAGTACACCCTGCTGCACGCATGGAACGGGCAGGAGGCGGTCGACCTTTTCCGGGAACACCGTCCGCACCTCGTGCTGATGGACATCAACATGCCCGTGATGAACGGCTACGAAGCGACCGCCGAGATACGCAAACTGTCGGAGGATACGCCGATTATCGCCGTGACGGCTTTCGCATTCGCCTCGGACGAGCAGAAAGTACTTTCGAGCGGCTTCAACGGCTACATGCCCAAACCGATTAACGCCGGACAACTCAAGACCCAGATACTGGACACCCTGCGCAAACACATGACGCTGATATAAAAACCGAACGAACAGAACAAAGGGACTTGCGAGGATCGCAAGTCCCTTTTTCTCACGCCCGTTTCACATCGCGCCCCCGGCAGGCGCACGTTGCTGGCGTCCCGCAGAGGGCACCCGGGTAAGCCGCCGGCGCCATTTCGGGGCATCCGCATCAACGTCCGGCAAGTCAGCGCTGCGGCTCTGCTCCCGCATAGACGACACGCGCCTCATCGTCCGAGGCGGGCAGCGGCGCGGGGGTGAAGTCCGAATACCCCGCCGCTATGACGCAGAGGGGCTCGCAGCCCGCAGGCAGGGGCAGGAATTCGCGCAGGAATCCGGCGGCCGTAGGCCCGTCGGGATTGTCCTTGCGGCACGGACGCCCGTTGACGTGCACCCAGCACGAACCCAGTCCCTCGTCGACACAGGCCAGTTGCAGGATGGTGGCGGAAATGGCGGCATTCTCACGCCACAAATCGCTTTTCGCGGTATCGCCCAGCACGACGAACGCCAGCGGGGCACCTTTGAGGAACGCCGAGCCGTAATCGCGCATTTCCGCCATACGGGCCACCAGCGCCGGGTCGTCGATTACCACGAAGCGGGTCGTACGGGTATTGCGCGCCGAAGGCGCCGTGAGGGTTTCGCGCAGGATACGGTCGACGACCGCGCGCGGCACCGGGCGCTCCGAGAATTTGCGGATGCTGCGGCGCTTTTCAATCAACTCTTTGAATTCCATGTGTTTTATATTTTGTGTTTTCGGCCTCTCTTTTGCAAAAATAGTGAAAAAAAGGGTATATTTGAAATTCAAAACAACCGCAAAAGAATGGATTACAGATTCACCATCGCCCTGATATACGATTTCGACGGCACATTGGCGCCCGGGAATATGCAGGAATACGATTTCATCCCCGCCGTGGGCAAGAGCAACAAGGAGTTCTGGACGGAGGCCAACACGCTGGCCGAGGAGCAGGACGCCGACATGGTGCTGACCTACATGGCGCGTATGCTCCAGGAAGCCAAGTCGAAAGGCCTGTCGCTGCGGCGCGAGGCGTTTCAGGACTCGGGACGCCGCGTGACGCTCTACAAAGGCGTAAAAGAGTGGTTCTCGCGCATCAACGCCTACGGCGCGAAACACGGGATAAGAATCCTGCACTACATCAACTCGTCGGGGATGAAAGAGATTATCGAGGGAACGGAGATTGCCCACGAGTTCCGGAAAATCTACGCCTGCTCGTTCCTCTACGACGTAGACGGCATCGCCTACTGGCCCGCCGTGGCGGTCAACTACACCAACAAAACCCAGTTCATCTTCAAAATCAACAAGGGCGTGGAGTCGGTTTTCGACAGCAAGCTGGTGAACCGCTATATCCCCGAGAACGAACGCCCCGTGCCCTTCAAGCACATGATTTACGTGGGCGACGGAACGACCGACATCCCCTGCATGCGGCTGGTGAAGAACTCCGGCGGCCACTCGATTGCGGTATACAACCCCGACCAGAAAGGGGCCCGCAGGGAGATGGCTTCGCTCATCCACGACAACCGCGTCAGCCACGTCTGCCCGGCCGACTACTCCGAGGGGTCGGACATGGACGTGCTGGTCAAGACGATCATCGATAAAATCGACCTCGACGACAAACTCGAAAAGCTCGAAGTCGTCAAATAATCCCCGGCCTGCGCAGCGGCAGGCGAAATCCGCCCGGGCCGGAGTCCGCACACGGACAGGCCGGAAAGCCGGGCGTCCCAACGAAAAAATCAAGTACCGGACACAGAAATATGGAGATTCTTTTTGCGACGAACAACGCGCACAAACTCATGGAAGTGCAGGCCGTGCTGGGGCCCGGCTTCAAACTGCTGACGCCCCGCGACTGCGGCGTGACAGAAGATATTCCCGAAGAGCAGGAAACCCTCGAGGGCAATGCCTCGCAGAAGGCGCGATACCTGCACGGCCGCACGGGCATGGACTGCTTCGCCGACGACACGGGCCTCGAGGTCGAGGCGCTGGGCGGAGCCCCGGGCGTACACTCGGCCCGCTACGCCACCGACGGGCACGATTTCGCGGCCAACAACCGGCTGCTGCTGGAAAACCTCACGGGGCAAACGAACCGCCGGGCCCGCTTCCGGACGGTCATTTCACTGATTCTGAAAGGTGAAGAGCACCTTTTCGAGGGAATCGTCGAGGGCCGCATCATCGACAGCGAACAGGGACACGAGGGCTTCGGCTACGACCCGCTGTTCATCCCCGACGGCTACGACCGCACCTTCGCCCAGATGACCACCGGGGAGAAGAACGAAGTGTCGCACCGCGCCCGCGCCGTACGCAAGCTCGCGGCCTATTTGCACGCCATCGAGAAATAAGGTGTCTTTTACTGAACACGGGCTGTGCCCGCAATGCCCCGCTAAATTCGGGCATTGCGCCCGGCTTATACTATTTTACAGAAGAGGCTGGCCCCGGCAATGCCCCGCTAAACTTGGCATTGCCCTCGGACTGCACTATCTTTAACCCTGTTTTAGATAGGCGGCGCCTCGGCAATGCCCCGCTAAACTTGGCATTGCCCTCGGCTTGCACTACCTTTAACCCTGTTTTAGATAGGCGGTGCCTCGGCAAAATGCAAGTAAACTTGCTTTTGCCCTCGGCTTGCACTATCTTTGCCGTTCCTATGGAAGAGAGAAACTACAACAAGGAGGAGCGCTTCGATGCCAAAACCATCGAGGCCCTGAAAGTACACTACACCGAAATACTGCGCCTGCTGGGCGAAGACCCGGCGCGCGAGGGTTTGCAGAAAACCCCCGAACGGGTGGCCAAGGCGATGTCGTTCCTGACCAAAGGGTATGAGGAAAACCCGCTCGACATCATCCGCTCGGCGACCTTCCGCGAGGAGTACAAGCAGATGGTGCTGGTAAAGGATATCGAGCTCTATTCGCTCTGCGAGCACCACATGCTCCCGTTCTACGGCAAGGCGCACGTGGCCTATATCCCCAACGGGCACATCACGGGGCTTTCGAAAATCGCGCGCGTCGTGGAGTGCTACGCCCGCCGCCTGCAGGTGCAGGAGCGGCTGACGGTGCAGATCCGCGACTGCATCCAGGAGGCGCTCAATCCGATGGGCGTGGCCGTGGTAATCGAAGCCAGCCACATGTGCATGCAGATGCGCGGCATCGAAAAACAGCAGTCGGCCACGACGACGTCGGCATTCACGGGTATCTTCCTCTCCGACCACCGCACGCGCGAGGAGTTCATGACGCTCATCTCGCACAAATACCGGTAAATCCGCATTACATCCATACGACAAGCGCCCCGCAGCCGGAAAGCTGCGGGGCGCTTGTCCGAAGGCGCTCTACACCTTGTCTTTCAAATCGACCAGACAGGCGTTCAACGCCTTATGCAGCGAATACTGCGAGAGCGGTTTGACGAGGAATTCGTTGCAGCCCGCATTGCGGGCGTTTTCGATTTCGTTGCCGAACGAGTAGGCCGACATGGCGATAATCGGAACTTCGGGCGCAATCCTGCGGATACGGCGCGCAGCCTCCAGGCCGTCCATCACGGGCATGCGGATATCCATCAGCACGGCGTCGGGACGCACTTTTTCGAACAATTCCACGGCATCGCCCCCCGTACGGGCGCGGACGAGGTTGAAACGCAGGTTCAGCACCGCTTCGACGAGTTTGTAGTTGATGTCCGAATCCTCGGCCACGAGCAGCGTCCACGACTTGCCCGCCTCCCCGGTTGCGGAAGCGCAGGCGTCACCCTCCGTATCGTCCCGGTGTAGCACCGGAATCGAGAAGTAAAACCGGGTGCCTTTGCCCTGCTCGGACTCCACGCCGATCGTGCCGTCGAGCTTCTCGACAATCATCCTCGAAATGGCCAGTCCGAGGCCCGTTCCCGCCGCAAAGTCGTTAAGTTTGACAAAACGGTCGAAAACATCCCGCACCTTGTCCGCCGGAATACCCACGCCGGTATCCTGCACGAAGAACTCAATCCGTCCGTCGCGCAGGTCGAAACCGAAACGAATCTCCCCTTCGTCGGTGAACTTGCCGGCGTTGTTGAGCAGGTTGGAAATGACCTGCGCCAGGCGGTTCTGGTCGCAGACTATCTCCACGTTTTCGATTCGCTCGTCGAAAACCAGGTTCACGCCCGGCTTGACGCGGCTCTTGTGCACCTCCAGTTCCGAGCGGCAGAGGTCGTTGAGGTTCATCGGCCTGAAATGAAACTCGAGCGTCCCGGCTTCGATTTTCGAAATGTCGAGGATGTCGTTTATCAGTTGCAGCAGCAAATTCGAATTGGTGTCGATAATCTCGGTGAACTGCTGCTTCTCCTCCTCCGTTTCCGCTTCGCCGATCAGTTTGGCAAAGCCGACGATGGCGTTGAGCGGCGTACGGATTTCATGGCTCATATTGGCCAGGAAGGCCGATTTGAGGCGGTCGGACTCTTCGGCGCGGATGCGCGCCTCGACCACCTCCAGCTCGGCGTTCTTCATGTCGGTGATGTCCCACGACACGCCGATAATCAACGGCAGGCGGTTCTCGACCGGCACCAGCGACTTCGTCGTGTTGACGATGCGTGTTTCGCCGTTCGCCGCAACGTACTCCTCGATAAAGGACATGCGCTCGCCCGTGCGCAGCAGCGTCAGGTCGTCCTGGCGGAAGTGTTCCGCGTCTTTCGGACTCGGGAATACCTCGTAATCGGTGTGCCCGAGGGCCTTCGAGGCGGGAATCTGCGAAAACTCCTCGAACGCCCGGTTCCAGTAGAGGTAACGGAACTCGTTGCCGGGGTCTTTGACGAAGAGGTAGACCGGAATATTGTTGAGAATGCTGTCGAGAATCGAGTTCATCTCCTTGACCTTGTTCTCGTGTTCGAGGCGCTGCGTGACGTCGCGGCCGAAGAACCAGACGATTTCGCGCTGCTTGAAATGGTCGTAAATGATATAGGACACGATGTCCCACGCCACAATCCGTCCCAGTTCGTTTTTGAAACGAACCGTATATTTATGGGAACCGTTGTCCCGGCGGATTTTCGCCAGCCGCTCCTCCCACTGCCGGCGCGTGCCCTTGAACGACCAGAAATCATAGACTTTGTACTGCGCGAGGCCGCCCTCGACCTCGTGCCGCACGCGGAACTGCTCGTTGGCATATTCCATCGTCCCGTCCAAATCGCAGGCGTAAATCTCCTCGTCGACATTGTTCAGCGCATATTTGACCATCTCCAGCTCGTGCTTGGCGGCCTCCGCCTCGGTAATGTCGCGGCAGATGCAAAGCGCATGTCCGTCGTCGAGGGGCATGATGCGGTTCTCGTAATTGCGGGTGTTGCCGCCGAGCGTGATGTCGTGGTGCGACGACGAGCCGCGGCCCGAGGCAAAGACGTTGTCGAGGTTCTTCTTCACGTTGCGGTATGCCTCGGGCGAAAGCAGCGCATGGATGTCTTTGCCGCGCAACTGCTCGCCAGGCACCCCGACATGGTTGGTTTCATCGGCGGAAACCAGCTCGACCAACGTTCCCTCGTTGTCGAGCACGGTCAGCATGTCCGGCAGGGAATCGAGAATCTTACAGGCATAGCGATCCCGAAACGGATGCTGTGAATTTGCGTCCGTACCGGACTGCCCCTCGAGTTCTTCGATCCTGCGGATAAGCTCCTCCCGGGAGCAGTCATCGTATCGGCTCATATTTGTGGAATTATGCAAGGTATCTACAAAAGTAATATTAATTCCGACTCATGGAATTTTTTTGCGAATAAAAAGTCCCGAGGGGCCGGTAAAGCACGACAAATATCCGAAAAACAAGAAATTACCACCTTTATCCGGGAAATACCACCCACGAAAAGAACCCTTTGCCTCCGCAATGCACCGCATCCGCCAACCGGCCGACGGTACGCGCCGGAAATACGCCCGGGCCCCGCAAAGGCAAAACACCGTCCCGTCCGGCTTTTCGTTGTCCAGCCGCACGGTATCCGTGCCCATACGGAAACGTTCCGCGGACACTTACGCGAGAGCTTCGCCACCCGTCCGTGGCACGCCGCCGCACCGGAAAACGGGGCGCCGGCACGGAAACGACGCACGGAATCCGACCTGCACCCGGTGCAAGGTTGCCAAGGGCGATGCGAAAACAGCCGGAAGAATCGCCTGCGGCTGCCGGCCGGCCTGCGCCGGCGGCGGAAAAGCGTTTTTCCACCGGCATCCTAACCCGCTTGTGCTGAATTATATCCGGCAGCTTTTCAAAGCCGCCGGTTTTCTTATACCGCAAAACCGTTTCTTTATATCCCGAACGGACTTCCGGGGAGGAAAAGGGTGCGACGGGAACGAAATTTGAACACGACGTTCAGACAGCAAACCAAAAATTTCAAGATCATGACCGTTAAAAAATTACGTTACCTTGCATTCGCACTCGCAGCAGTTGCGTTTTGCGCATGCCAGAAAGAGCCCTCCACATCGGGCCTCCACAAAGATTATCTGGTCTACACAGCTTACGACACCGAGGCCGATTTCGCCGGACTGGATACCTACTACATCCCCGACAGCATCCTGCTGATCGGCGGCGCCGACAAGACGGAATACTGGAAAGACGACAACGCGCTGGAAATCGTCAATACCGTCGTCGACCGCATGAACACGGCGGGCTACACCCGTACCGACGACAAGGATACGGCCAATGTCGGCCTGCAATTGAGCTACGTACAGAAAGTGACCTATTTCGTGGGTTACGACTATCCCTACTGGTGGTGGTATTACCCCTACTACTGGACGCCCGGTTACTGGGGCGACTGGCTCGGGTGGCACTATCCCTACCGGGTCTATTACGGTTACACGGCCGGTTCGCTGCTGATCGAGATGGTGAACCTCGAAGCCGACCAGGCGAGCGGCAAGAAACTCCCCGTGATCTGGGACAGCTACATCGGGGGCCTGCTGACCTCGTCGGAGAGCCTCAACCAGCAGCGTACGGTGGACGCCGTCGAACAGGCGTTCGACCAGTCGCCCTACCTGAAAAAATAATTTAACCGTAAAACACGTCCGATTATGAAAACATCGAAATACCAGGTTCTTAAAACCATCGCACTCTGTGTCGTCATGCTCGCTGCGGCACGCACGGGCAAAGCACAGATATTCCCGAACAGCTACATCAACGTCGACTGGCAGGTAGGCGTGCCCCTGGGCAGCAGCTACGCCGACAAGGCTTCGGGCTGGGGCATGAACTTCGAAGGCGGCTATTTCATCACGCCGGCCATCGCCGTGGGCCCGTTCATCTCCTACCAGACCAACCTCGAAAGCATTCCGCGCCAGACGCTCGACCTGGGCAACGGCTCGGCCCTCACGGTCAACCAGAAACACGCGTCGTTCCAACTGCCGTTCGGCGTTACGGGCCGATACACCTGGCTGACGGACAGCGTATTCCAGCCCTATGCAGGCATGAAGCTGGGTGCCAGCTATGCCGAGCTCTCGTCCTACTATTACGTCGTCAAGCAATACACCGACACGTGGGGATTCTACCTCTCGCCCGAAATCGGCGTGAGCATCTTCCCGCGGCCCGACTATCGCTTCGGTTTCCATGTGGCGCTCTATTACAGCTACGCCACCAACAGCGGCGACATTCTGACCTATTCGGTCAACAACCTCAACAACTTCGGCATACGCGTCGGTATTTCATTCTGACGCAGAGTGGGAGGACGCCTCTTCCGGGGAGCGCCGGGCCTTTGTACAGGGCCCGGCGTTCCTGTTTCCCAGGCGTCCCTGCGCGGGATTTGGTTCTTCGGAAATTTATACGTAGATTTGCCCGTACTAAAACCATTGGATGTTTAAAACGGATACGGCATCGTAGGAATCCATAGTTCGCATTGGATTCCGACTCTTTCTTCCCTCCCGGGGCATTCTGCCCGGGCGGTTATTCATTTTGCCTTATTTTAAAAATTTCGCTGTGCACGGGATATTCCGCTTCCGCGCACGGCTTCAACCGCAAACAACCATGGAACAGGAAAATAAACAGATTTTCGATTTCGATTTAAAAATGATCGCCGATTTCTTCAGGGAACTCGACAGGCAGGGGCCCGGCGGCGTGGAGCAGACACTCCGCGCCCTGGAATTCGTGCCCGACAGGCCGGCAATGCGCATTGCCGACATCGGATGCGGCACCGGCGGGCAGACCGTCACAATCGCCCGCAACAGGGATTGTACGATAACGGCCGTCGATTTGCTGCCGGAACTGCTGGAAGGATTCCGCACCCGGATAAAAAAGGCCGGGCTGGAAAACCGCGTCACAGCCATTCAGGGCTCGATGGACGCACTGCCGTTCAGCCCCGGGGAGTTCGACGTAATCTGGGCCGAAGGCTCGATTTACAACATCGGATTCGAACGCGGGTTGAGGGAGTGGCGGCAGTACCTCAAACCGGGCGGCATCATCGCCGTAACCGAGTGTTCGTGGCTCTCGGGCGCGCGGCTGGCGTCGAAATTCATCTCGGACTATTTCCCCGAAATCGACAGCCCGGCGGGAAAACTGCGCATCCTCGAAGAGGCCGGATATGCACCCCTGGCGCATTTCGCGCTGCCCGAACACTGCTGGACGGAAAATTACTACGCCCATGTGCTCGCACGCCTCCCGGAATTCCTCGAACAATACGGCTACAGTGAAAAGGCACTCCTGCTGGCCGAAATGCAGAAACACGAAATCGCCCATTACGAAAAATACAAAACGTACTACGGCTACGTCTTCTACATCGGCCGCAAACCGGAAGAGTAACCGCCGCCCGCAAAGGCAGAATCCCGCTTCCGGATGGAGGCGGGATTCGTTTTTTCGGTTCGGAGAAGGGCACGCAGGCGTGAGGTCACTCCATCGACGTGTAGACCAGCATCGTTTCGGGGGCCAGGCTGATGCGGCTTCCGGGCGCAAGCGCCACCCCGCGTTCCACGGGCAGCAGCCGTTCGCCCTCCAGCTCGAGCTGCCCCCCGGCGTAGACATAAAGCGCGAGGTCGGAAAGTCCGGGCTGGGGATTTTCCAGCGTCAGCTCCACCGTCCGTTCCGAATCCGTATTGACTACAGCCAGCGTCACGCCCTTCCCGGTGCGTCCGAACATCGAACGGACTCCGCCGACGCCCGACACTTCGGAGGCGAGAATCTGCGCACCCTGCGGGAAATAGCGGCACAGCAGCGACACGGCATAGTACCAGGGGCGGATACGCTCCTTGTCGGCGCCGTAGCGCTCTTCGCCGAGGATGTTCCAGAACCCCCATATTTTCAGTTTCCCGGGCTCGTTCATGTGCATCGCATCGTCGAGCATCCAGACCACGCAGCCCGAATAGCCGCATGCGGCCGTCTGCATGACGGCGTCGGCAACGTCGATACCGTACATGTGGTCGAACACGAACATCTGCGAATCGCCGGGCGATGCATCGGGGTCGGCAGCAATCCGGCGCTCGTTCTCGGCAGCATACGCGGCGTCGCGCGGGTCGATGAATTTCAATCCCAGTTCGCCGAGGATCATCTTCGCCCCCGCAGGAGCCGCAGCCCGGTAAGCCGAAATCATCGCCGAATATTCCCCCGTATTGATTTGGGCTTTGGAGGGATAAGTATGGATGTCGTAAAGTCCCACGGCATCGCCCAAGTCCCGGACGGAGTTGCTCACCCAGTCTGTTTCGAGGGTCGTCCAAACCGCCGCGTCGGGAGCGACCAGCTCCACCCGGCCGGCCATGCCGTGCCGCCGCAGGGAAGCATCCATGGCGCGTGCGGCACGGAGCCAGAGGGCGTAATCGCCCCGCGTCGAAGCCCACGAGCCGTTGGGTTCGTTGACGATATTGTAGTAGCGGATGCAATCGTAACCGCACTCTTCGACCAGATAGCGCACCAGCTCGCCGCTGCTGTCGATCAACGCCTCGTCGACGGTCTGCGCCTGCACGTCGACCAGGCCTCCGCCCCAGTCGCCGAGCAATACCGTCACGCCATGCGTATTGCAGAACCCGAGAATCATGTGCAAATCCTCCATGTTCCGCGACGAATCGAACCGCCCGTCCGTAAGATACGACCGGATACCGCTCATCACGCGGATGAAACGGGGCTGCATGTACTCCAGCCTGTCGGTAAGGCGTTTTCGGTCGGCCGCCGAAAACCGGCCGTCATCGCCATGCACCTCGTAAGGATCCCACTGGACGCCGTTGCCGATATAGGCGTCGTCAATCACCCTGCCGCTCAATGTCAGCACGCCCCGGGCGGGCGATGCCTCCTCCGGCGGGGAAGCGTTGCCCCGCACACAGGCCCATGCGGTTCCAGCCGCACAAACAGCGGCAAATAAAACACATCGTACAATTCTTTTTTCCATCGTCGGGATATTATCGGTTGTGAAGATAAAGATAAGCAGCCCGGGACTTTCGCATGTAATACTTTTTTAACCGAAACAGATGGTTTGCCGACCCCCGGCACGCACATAACCGGGCGACAACCCCGGAAGTTGCAAAAAAGTATAAATATCTGTTAAAATACTACTCTTTTCACAATCGCCTCCGTTCGTATATTTGCATTACTGAAAACCGACTAAACCCGAACCCATGAAACACCTGCTTACGCCGCTGCTCGGAGCCCTCACGTTGAGTTTGTCCGCATGCCAGAACGAACTCCAGCCCGAATTCGTCCGTGTGCAGAACGGACGTTTCGCCGGCGGTGACGCCACCCCGGGCTATTTCGTCGGCGCCAACTTCTGGTACGGGGCTTTACTGGCCGCCGAAGGGCCGGAGTGCGACCGCGGCCGCCTGTGCCGCGAACTCGACAGGATGAAGGCAGCGGGTATCGGCAACCTGCGCATCCTGGTCGGGTCGGAAGGCAACACGGGAGTCGTATCGAAAGTCGAACCGATCCTGCAAACCGCACCCGGAGTTTACGACGACCGCGCACTCGACGGACTGGATTTCCTGATGTCCGAACTGGGAAAGCGGAATATGCAGGCGGTGCTCTACCTCACCAACGCCTGGGAATGGAGCGGCGGATACAGCCAGTACCTCGAATGGAGCGGCCGCGGCACTTATCCCGTCCCGGGACTGGCCGGATGGGACACTTTCATGGCTTACGTGCGGCAGTTCCACGAAGCAGAGGCCACTGACAGCTGCAAGATACTGCTGGAAAACCACATCCGCCACATCGTCACCCGCACCAACCGCTATACGGGCCGCCCCTACCGGGAAGACCCAGCCATCTTCTCCTGGCAAATCGCCAACGAACCGCGTGCCTTTTCGGAAGAGAACAAGGAGCGTTTCTTCGCCTGGGTCGCCCGCACGGCGAAGCTCATCAAGCAGCTCGACCCCAACCACATGGTTTCGACCGGCAGCGAAGGGGAAATGGGGTGCGAAGGGGACATCGGACTGTGGCGGCGCATCCATGCCCTGCCCGAAATCGACTACGCCAACATACACATCTGGCCCTACAACTGGCGGTGGATAAGGCAGGAAAATGTCGGGGAAGATCTCGCCGCAGCCTGCGAAAAATCGACCGAATACATCTGCCGCCATGCTGAAATCGCACGGGAGTTGGGCAAGCCGCTCGTCATCGAGGAGTTCGGCTATCCGCGCGACGCCTTCTCCTTCGAGCCCGGATCACCCACGACGGCGCGCGACGCCTACTACCGCCATATCTTCGAACAAATCATTCGCAGCGCCGCGGACGGCGACATCCTTGCAGGATGCAATTTCTGGGGCTGGGGCGGCGCGGCACGCCCCGCACACCTCAACTGGCAGGCAGGCGACGACTACTGCGGCGACCCGGCGCAGGAAGAGCAGGGGCTCAATTCGGTCTTCGACAACGACCTTACGACCTTACGGGAAATCACGGCGGCAAATCACACGCTGGCCCTCCATGCCCGGGCGCTTGCGGCGGCACCGGGCAACGGAACCCCGGCCTCCCAGCTCCGGCTGCTGCGCCAAACCGCCGCACGGAACCAACTGCTGTTCGGACAGCAGGACTTCCCCTTCTACGGCTGCAACTGGGCCTACAAACCCGGCTGTTGCGACGTGAAGGCTTGCTGCGGGGATTATCCGGCCGTGCTGGGCTGCGACCTCGGGGAAATCGAACTCGGGACGGGACGTAATCTCGACGGCGTACCTTTCGACACGATGCGCCGCGAAATCGTCCGTCAACACGAACGCGGCGGGCTGACGACCGTCAGCTGGCATCCCCGCAATCCGTCCACGGGCGGCGACGCATGGGATGTGAGCGACCCCGGCACAGTGCGTTCAATCCTGCCCGGCGGCCCGAACCATGCCGAATTCCTCGGATGGGTGGACATTGCGGCCGACTTCCTCAACTCCCTGACCACGAACGACGGCACGACCGTCCCGGTGCTGTTCCGCCCCTGGCACGAGCATACCGGAAGCTGGTTCTGGTGGGGACAGCGGCTCTGCTCCGAGGCCGAATACGAAGCCCTTTGGAAAATGACCGTCGAACGCATGCGCGACAGGGGCGTATGCATGCTCACCGTCTATTCGCCCAACCCGTGCGCAACCCAACAGGAATACCTCGAACGTTATCCGGGCGATGCATGGGTCGACATACTGGGACTGGACGCTTACCACAGCGGCGACGCCGAGGCCTTCGCCTCAAAGCTCGGGACATCGCTCGCAATCATGGAGCGGATTGCCGGGGAACATCGGAAACCATACGCCGTATCGGAAACCGGTATGGAGGGCATTCCGCATGCCGACTGGTGGACGGGGGTGCTGATGCAGGGCATCGGCGAGCGGCGCCCCGCCTACGTACTGGTCTGGAGGAATGCCCTGCAGACGCTCAAGCCCGGGCATTTTTACGCACCGTTCCCCGGACAGGTTTCGGAAGCCGACTTCAACCGGTTCCACGCCTCGCCACGAACGCTGTTCGCGGCCGACGCAGTCAACGCTTTCAATAACAAATAAATAGACTTAATTCTCAACAATGACCAACTTTGAGGAAACGATGCGCCGGTTGCAATTGCAGCACGAGCAGCTCCTGACGCGCAAGAATATGCCGACCGATGCCTACAACGGCATCTTTACCCGATACTGCCACCCGATACTCACGGCAGCCCACACGCCGCTTTTCTGGCGCTACGACCTCGACCCCGCGACCAATCCCTACTGCATGGAGCGGATCGGGATGAATGCCGTGATGAACTCGGGCGCCATCAAATTCGACGATAAATACCTCCTGATGGTTCGCGTGGAAGGTGCCGACCGCAAATCGTTCTTCGCCGTGGCGGAGTCGCCCAACGGCATCGACAACTTCCGTTTCTGGGACTATCCCGTCACCATGCCCGAGTACGGAGAACCGGCGACCAATGTTTACGACATGCGCCTGACGGCACACGAGGACGGCTGGATATACGGAATCTTCTGCGTCGAACGGAAGGACCCGGCGGCAGCCCCGGGCGATTTGTCGTCCGCCGTTGCATCGGCAGGTATCGCACGCACGAAAAACCTGGTGGACTGGGAACGTCTTCCCGATTTGAAAAGCTCCAGCCAGCAGCGCAACGTCGTTCTCCACCCGGAGTTCGTGGACGGCAAATACGCCTTCTACACCCGGCCGCAGGACGGATTCATCGACACGGGCAACGGCGGCGGCATCGGCTGGGCGCTCATCGACGACATCACGCACGCCGAAGTTACGGAAGAGTCCATCATCAACCGGCGTTATTACCACACGATTAAGGAGACGAAAAACGGCGAAGGCCCCCACCCGATCAAAACACCCCGGGGATGGCTGCACCTGGCGCACGGCGTACGAACCTGCGCCGCAGGGCTGCGTTATGTGCTCTACCTCTACATGACCGAGCTCGAACGCCCCTGGATACCCCTGGCCGAGCCCGCGGGCATGCTGCTCGGCCCCGTCGGCGATGAACGCACGGGCGACGTATCGAACGTGCTCTTCTCGAACGGCTGGATCGCCGATCCCGACGGGCGGGTCTGCATCTATTACGCCTCTTGCGACACCCGCATGCACGTAGCGACCTCGACCGTCGGACAACTGGTCGACTACTGTCTGCATACGCCCGCGGACGGGTTCACGACGGGACACAGCGTCGAAACGCTCAAAAAACTCATCGATAAAAACCTCAAACGTTAAAATGACAGCTGCACGGTCGGAAAAAATCGGGTACGGGCTGGGCGACATGTCGTCGAGCATGTTCTGGAAAATATTCTCCTATTATCTTCCGTTTTTCTACTCCAACATTTTCGGGTTGAGTCTGGAACATGCCGCCGTACTGTTGCTCGTCACCAAACTCTGGGACGGGGTATCCGATCCCATCATGGGCCTGATTGCCGACCGTACGACCTCCCGCTGGGGACGTTACCGTCCCTACCTGCTCTGGATAGCCGTCCCGTTCGCCGTGGCAGGCATCCTCACCTTTACCACGCCCGCGTGGGGCTATTCGGCCAAACTGGTGTGGGCCTACGCCACCTATTTACTGATGATGACCGTCTACACCGCCATCAACGTCCCCTACGGAGCGATGCTGGGCGTGGTGACGGACGATTCGCGCGAACGCACGGTATTCTCCTCCTACCGGATGTTTTTCGCCTACGGAGGCAGTTTCCTGGCTCTGGCTATTTTCGAACCCCTGTGCGACCTCTTCACCCGCGACGTTGGAAAGATGGACACCGCCCGGGCCGTCGCAGCCCAGGCCGGCGGATGGCAGGCGGCCATGATCGTCGTCGGAACAATCTGTGCATTGCTTTTCCTGCTCTGCTTCCGCCTGACACGCGAGCGCGTCGTCCCGAGCGAAAGCCCCTCTGCGGGCGGACAGTCGGTTCTTTCCGACATGAAATCGCTCGCCGGCAACGGGCCGTGGTGGATACTGCTGGGCGTGGCGGTGGCCGCGCTGCTTTTCAACTCGATCCGGGGCGGGGCGGCAGCCTATTTCTTCAAAGATTTTGTCGGGGAGGATAACCTGCTGGGCGGCAGTATGATACTCACCTGCGGGGCGTTCCTCGCCATCGGCGAAATCGCCAACATGCTCGGGGTCGTACTGGCCGTGCCGATCTCGCTGCGCATCGGCAAGCGGATGACCTACATCTGGGCCATGGCCGTGTCGGGCCTGTTGAGCATCGCCTTCTTTTTCATGCCGGCCACCGTTGCCGGATGCTGGGCGATGGTCGTGCTGCAAATCGTGATTTCAGCCGCAGCCGGCATCACCTTCCCGTTACTCTGGAGCATGTACGCCGATGTGGCAGACTATTCGGAGCTGAAGCACGGCCACGGTTCCACGGGACTGATATTCTCGTCGTCGTCGATGGCCCAGAAATTCGGCGGCGCATTCGGCAGCGCACTGATTCTCTGGCTGCTGGCTTCCTACGGATACGACACCTCGGGCGCCGCGGTGCAGAACGGCGAGGCAATTTTCGGCCTGCGGATGCTGATGAGCTGGCTTCCGGCGGCAGGGTGTGCGCTGGCTATCCTGCTCGTCGCCGTCTATCCGCTCAACGAAACCCGCATACGTGAAATCGGAGAAAAACTGGCTCTGCACAGAGCCACAAACAAATGAACATGAACCGCGAACAACAATTCAAGCGCGAGCTCACCGAAGAGCTTCATAATAACATCCTCCCGTTCTGGGCACGTCAAATGGCCGATCCGCAGAACGGCGGATTTTTCGGCCGCATGACCGGAACGGGCCTGCTGATGGCCGATGCCGAGCGGGGTGCAATCCTCTGCAGCCGCATCCTGTGGACTTTCTCGGCAGCTTACCGGACATCGGGCTGCAAGGAATACCTGGCGACGGCCACCGCCGCCCGGGACTACCTGCTCGACAAATTCCTCGACAAAACCTACGGCGGCGTCTACTGGTCGGTGGACGCAGCGGGCAACCCCGCAGACACGAAAAAACAATTTTACGCCCTCGGATTCGCCATCTACGGTTTGAGCGAATACGCCCGGGCGACAGGCGACGAGCGGGCGCTTCGGGAGGCAATCGGGCTGTTCCGGGTCATCGAAGAGCACTCCTACGACGCCGTAAACAACGGTTATGAAGAGGCGGCGGCCCGCGACTGGACACCCATCGACGATGTGCGACTGAGCGACAAGGACGCCAACGAGAAAAAGACGATGAACACCCACCTCCACATTCTGGAGGCCTACACCAACCTGCTCCGCATCTGGGACGACGGGGGGGGGTTGCGCAAGCAGACCCGCAACCTGCTGGAAATTTTCCTCTCGCGAATCCTGCAGCCGCAGAACGGCCATCTGGGACTCTTTTTCGACGACCGATGGCAACTGAAAAACGACGGCTGCTTCTCCTACGGTCACGACATCGAGGCTTCGTGGCTGTTGCTCGAAACCGCCGCAACGCTCGGCGACGAAGCCTTGTACGAGCGCACGCGCGCCTGCTGCTATGACATCGCCAATGCGGCCCTCGAAGGTTATATGGGCGACGGGAGCATGATTTACGAACGGCACCCAGACGGCACCCGGGACCTCGAACGCCATTGGTGGGTGCAGGCGGAGTGCGTCATCGGGCTTTTCTATCTCTACCGGTTCCACGGCCGAAAGGAGGCCCTGGAACCCGCCCTGAAATGCTGGGACTACATCAAAACACACCTCATCGACCGCACGGGAGGCGAATGGTGGTGGAGCATCCTCCCCGACGGCAACGTCAACCGGACGGACGACAAGGCCGGATTCTGGAAATGCCCCTATCACAACAGCCGCATGTGCATGGAAATCGCCTCACACATTGCGGATGGCGAAACCGCTTCCGGGAGATAAAACCGGCACCCTGCGGCGCCTGCGGAAGCAGCTCGGTACGACCGGAGCCTAACCGGGGCCTTTCCGCCCTGCCCGCACGCCGGCAGTTTCGCAGGCATTCCCGAACGCCGGTTCGGAGCGACAGGCAGGCACAAGGCAGGCACAAAAAAAGAGCCGTGGAACATATGTTCCACGGCTCCTCTCGTATCGGGGGTGTTCAAAGTTCCAGCAATGTCTGCCTTTCCAGATTATAGCCTTCGGCCGAAAGGACGGCGCCCTCGCACGAAGCGCACTCGGCTTCGACCATCCGTTTTTCACCCGGAAGCAAATGGATATACCCTTCGGAAATATAGGCCGGGAGAATCGCTTCGCCCGTCCGTCCGTCGCGGACGTTGAATTTCACCGCAAGGGCGGTAACGGCCGAAGGATTCGACACTTCGAAGCGCACCGTCGTCGCACGGCCGTCGTCCTGCCGCGCCATGCGGCGCGCCCGGAGCCGCACCTGCGCCAGGCGGTTCAGCGCCGTGAAATCCCGGCCGGGGCTGCGCAGGTAGTCGTTCACGCTAACCCGCTTGCCATCGACATACAATTCGAGCCGCACCATATAGCACTCCACGTTCTCCGGCAGGACGGCCGCCATGGCCGGCGTCACGGCATTGGCGGCGATTTCCTGCAGAGCGGCCTCCTGCCGGCCGAGGCGTTTTCCGGCCGGGGTGTAACAGGTGGCCAGCACCCGGCCGTGCATAAGGGCGTCGCGGGTGGTATTGACGACCAATACCTGCCCGTCATGGGGGTTCATCTGCACATGCAGCGGTTCGCAGGCCTTGCGGCAGCCGTAGAAAGAGCCGTGCGTCTCGAAATCCCACGAATAGGTCTGCCATTCGAGGCTCGGCCATGCGGGATGGCTCATCCACAGCAGCACGCCCGACGTGGAGTTCCACATCCGGCTGTTCCACGCCTCGAGCATGGCCCGGTGGCTGTCGTAATTAATCAGCTGCACCTTGCGGCAGAAATCGTCGAGCGATTCGGCTTTCCCGTAAAGCGCATCGACGGCCTCGCAGTACTCCGGAAGCCCGAAGTGCAAATCATGGTAATACCACGTGTCGCTAATCGGCCACCTGTCCGCCTCGGGAATGAACTTGCGCATCGTTTCGGCGGTCGGCACCGACGGGGTTCCCAGCTCGGTGGAGAACCCGAAGGCATGGCGAAGGAAATATTCCGACTCGTCGGCCAGGTAATGCCACGGGCCGCTCGTGCGCAGGTTCATATAGCGGGAATTGGGGCTGTAGAAGCGCGTGCCGTCCTCCCGGGCAACCAGCGCGGCCAACCGCGGTTCGAGCGTCGGGGTAGCATAGCCTTCGTTGCGCGGGCACCACACGGCCAGCGACGGATGGTTGCGGAAACGACGCACCGTTTCGCGGGCGTTCGCCAGGAACAGCTCCTCATCGTTGACGTTCTGGTTATATCCCTCGGTCGAAAGCCAAAAGTCGTTCCACACCAGCATACCGTATTCGTCGCAAAGTGCATAGAAAAGCTCCTCGGTCGACTCGCCCGTCCAGTTGCGCACCATGTTGAAACCCTCCTCGCGGTGGAGGCGGAAGGCGGGTTCGAGCCGTTCGCGCGAAACCCGTTTCATCCCGTCGTCCATGCCCCAGTTGCCGCCGCGGCAGAATATCCGCACCCCGTTGCATCGAAGTACCAGAAAAGGTGCGGCACCGTCGTTTTCCAGGCGGCGCAGGCGCGAAACATCGATTCCCGGCTTCAGAGCCGGGACGACGACCCCGTCGCCCGCCGGGCGGCGATGGAAACTGTCGAAGGGCATCTCGCCGCCGCACAGATCGTTCGTCGGTGCGAAGTCGATGCGCAGCTCCTCCCCGGCAGGCGTATCCACACTCAACTCATAGGTAAGTTCCCGGATACCGAAACGAACCTGCTCCGCATCGGAGCGGATGCCGTCCTGCTCGACCGCCAGCTGCAGCGTGTAAAGCTCCTGCGCCCCGTAGCCGTTCGGCCACCACAGGCGGGGAGCCGCAATCCGCAGGGCCGGACATTCGGCCGGCGTACAACTCACCGTGCGGGTTTCCCCGGCGGCGAGCTCGACCGGCAGCGAGAAGCCGGCACCGCCGTCCAAGGTGCCGCGCAGCACCGCCCGGCGCGGTTCGTCGGCATGGTTGGTCACCTCGGCGCGAATCGTCAAATCGGCATACGACGTGTCGGGCAGCGGCAGATCGGTGATTACCTGCGGGTCGGCAAGCGTCACGTCGCCCGTAAATTCGAGCGTCACATCCTGCCAGATGCCGATATTGCGGTCGCGGATGCCGGGAATCCAGTCCCAGCCTTCCGAACTGATGAAAGTCGGCCCGTCGAGGCACAACTGGCCTCCGTTGGGGCCCCGCCCGGCGGCTTTCGACTGCTCGTGGGGAATCCCCGGATTATGCGGCGGGCGGATCTTCACGGCCAGGACGTTTTCGGCCGAGAGAAGCCCCGTCACATCGAACACGCCCCGGGTAAAAGCCCCGTCGACCGTGCCTGCCTTCCGGCCGTTCAGCCACACGTCGGCGCGGTAGTTGATTCCGTCGAAACGCAGCCAGGCACGGCGTCCCGCAGCATCCTGCGGCTGTGGGAAACGTATCCGGTACCACCACTCCGTACGGCAGAGGCTGTCGGGAATGGAGAGGTTGTTGAGCCCGTAATAGGGGTCGGGATAAACGCCCGCTTCGACCAGCGAAGTCAGCACCGTGCCGGGCACGACGGCATTGTACCACGCCGAAGTGTCGTAGGCGGGGTCGAAAAGCGAACCTCCGCTCCCGACCAGCTGATCCGTTTGGGCCAGTTCCCAGCCGTCGGACAGCACCCACGAAGCCGCACCGGACGGCTCCAGAAGGGCCCGGACAGGTCGTTTCGGTTTGCGCACGGCCTGTTGGGGCGGTGTCGCAGACTGCGGCAGTTCGGACTGCGGCTGGGGGCTCACGAGCCCGAAATTGGTAGGATTGAGGGGCGTGGCCTGCTGGGCCGGGGCTTCCCCGCCCGCAGCGATGCCCAGGGTCAGCATCATGGCAAGTGTTTTAAAACGCATAAACCGGTCAGTTAACGGATTCGGGAGTAAAGATATAGACGCGCTCGGCATACGGCGCGAGCGTGATTTTTTCGAGCACGAAACGCCCCGGGGTCGGAAGCTGGCCCTGCGCCGTGCAAACGCAGGTCGCGGGATCGAACGCCTCGATTGCATAGCTGCCCTTGCAGCCCAGGTTGACGGTGAGTCCCGCCTGCCTGAGTTCCTCGGCGGAGTTGTTGTAAAGGTAAACATAGACCACCTCGCCGCACTTGACACCCATGGCTTCAGCCGGATTGCATGCTACGGTCACCTGCTCGAAAGAGCCCTTGCCGTCGGCGAGCATCCGGTCGGATATCTGCCGCACACCCTTGAAATAGTCCATCATACCGCGGTTCTCGAAATACTCCCACCACCAGCTCATCGGCGTCACGGGCGTGGGCGAGAAGATGCCGTACCAAAGTCCCCGGCGGAAATCGCGATCCATATCCTCGCCAAAATCATCGAAGTTCTTCGACCAGTCCCACTCATAGCCGAATTCACCGATAACGTAAGGTTTGCCGAAACGGTTTTCATAGCGGAGTATCTCGGCCGGGATAATGCCCGTATTACAGTAGATATGCTTCTGGTTGACATCGATGTCGGGCACCGAATTGAGCCCTTCGAGATCCCGGTGGGAAATCGACGTGGTGACGGGGTGTCCGTAGGGATCGATGCTTTTCAGGTACCTGGCCATGCGGGCATGCCAGGCGACAATCTCTTCGGCCGGAATCGGGTTCTTCGCATCGCGGAACTGGATGTTGTCGATTTCGTTGAAGAACTCCCACATACCGACAGCCGGACTGTAACCCCAGCGTGCAACGATATAACGCAGGCGGTTCATGTAGCGGCGGGCTTGCGGCTCCCCGGTGAAAAACGCCCTGTCGGCACGCACGGCGCCCTGTCCCATGCAGAGCATCACGTGAATACCCAGCTGTTCGCAAAGCCCGACGAAATGGTCGAGGCGGGCGATGGCGCTGGGATTGTAATATGCATCGGACGCCTCGTAGCGTAGGTTGTTGAAATGGTCCTGCTGGTCGATCGGGAAATTGAATCCGCACATCCACACACGGATAAAATTACCGCCGTTGCGGGCGAAAAGCGGCAGCATGTAGTCGTAGTTGTATTTGTCATGCTGCTCGTGCAGGGCCTTGAAAAAGCGCGAGTCGTCGTTGGCGCGCGATTCCCAGCAGATATTTTCAGCAATGCCCCGGAACGGCGTTCCGTCGTCGTAAGCCAGCGTCCAGTAATCGCGCACATGCAGGATACCCCGCGAATCCGCTGCAGGCCCCACATCGAGGCGCACGGGTTTCGAACGGGAGGTTTCGCGTCCCTGCTCGCTCAAGCGGAAACGGCAGGCATAACGCCCCATCTGCTGGGGCGTAAAACGGGCTTCCCAGCGCGATTCGGTACCCGACGCCCCCTCCACCCAGTAACAGGGCAGTATCCGTTCGGCACCCGAAGGCGTGGTAATCAGCATGTCGAGCGCAACCTGCTCCTGCAGGTAGGCGTTGTCGTAACGGGCCGTCAACCGAATCGTGAAATCGGTACGCTCGTAAAGGCCGGGCTTGGGAGTAGCGCACTCCACCGAACGGATTTGCGCCCGTATCCCGGCCGCAGCGAGCAGTGCAAAGAGTATCAGAATGGCTTTTTTCATAAATCGTCAAGGTTTATAGAAACGATATGCCTCCCTTACAAGAGGCATATCGTTCACAGGTTAATTACGTTCAGAGCAGGGCCTTCAGGGCATCGACGTTCACGATAACGGCGGTTTTGCCTGCCGTATCGGAGAGTTCGTACGCCGACGGATTCCGGATTCCGACCGAAAGCACCAGCTTCTTGCCGGCATATTCGCTTCTTGAGATTGCCAATACCGGAATGTCGAGGTAGAATGTTTCGCCGGTCTTCCCGTTGGGAACCACGACCGCCGCAGGCAGCGAATAAAGCCCCTCGGGCATGGCTTCGCCGCCGTATGCGGCCACGGCGGCCGCAGTGTCCTCCGCAGCGGTGTAGACATCGACGGTATACCCCTTCTTATCGGAAAGCTTGCCCGAGCGTGTAACCCCCAGGATTATCCTGACCGTACCGTTCTCGACGCGGAAATTGTAGGTATAACTACCGCCGCCCGAAGGTACGGCATACGAGTTGTTCAGCCCGCCGGTCGAAACGGCCTGGGGCATATATACTTTACCGAATCCGTAATCGGCATCGCCGTCGCCCTCGCAGGCTGTAAAGGCGCATGTGCAAACAAATGCGAGGAGCAGAATCAATTTGTTTTTCATAATTCATTGTTCTTTTGCGTCCCGGAACTAATAGCCGGGATTCTGTTCGAGCGTATGATTCGAATTTTCAACCTCAGAGCGGGTGAAAGGCATATAGTAGTTGCGTTCGAGGAAGGTGCGCGTAGCGACTTCGACCGGCGTATACGACCACTTGCCCTCGCCTGCTTTGGCCACCTTCACACCGCGGACGGGTTTGTTGAGCACCTTCATCGCATCCTTCCACCGCAGCAAATCCCAGTAGCGGTGATCCTCGAACGCCAGTTCGATGCGGCGCTCGTGCTTGACGGCCTCGCGGAATTCGTCGCGGCTCGACGCCGTGACAGGCGGAAGCTGCAGGCTGGCACGGTCACGCACCAGTTGCAGGGCATCGAGCGCCGTGAGCGTGTAGTCGCCGGGAGCCTGGTCGGGGCCATAGGCCTCATTCATCGCTTCGGCATAGTTGAGCAGCACTTCGGCATACCGGTAGGCGACCCAGTTGTGCTGCGCCTTGGCGCCCTGCGTCAGGTTGAGATTGTCGGTGAGGAACTTTTTGAGGTAGTATCCCGTCTTGCTGGCGTTCGGCGACGACATGTCGTCCGTACCGCCCGGCGCCTGGTCGATTACACGGCCGTTCCAGGTGCTGCCGTTGGTCACGACGCTTGCCGCCAGACGCGGGTCGCGGTTGGCATAGGGATCCCCGGCAACAGGCTCCCCGACCCACTCGTAAGCCTCGACCAGATTCTGTGTCGGCGTCACGCCCGAGGCACCGCCCGGCGTAGCAATCGGATAGTTATTGCGCTCCATCGTATTGGACTGTTCGCGGCGTACGACATAGATGGTTTCCCGGCTGGAAAGGTTGCGGTTACCCTGGAAATAAGCCCCGTAATCGTTGTCGAGCGAATAATTCAAATCCGGGTTGCTGATGACGTCATAAGCCGCAGCGGCAGCTTTTTTCCACTTCTCGGCATCATTGCCGGGATTGTGGAGCGGCGAAGCGGCATAGAGCAGCACACGCGCCTTGATGGCCAGTGCGGCGCCCAGCGTAAAGCGGCCGTTACGCTCGGAGAAGTTGTCCCAGTCGACTGCCAGTTTCCCCTTGTAGTCGTCGATTTCCTTCACGATGTAGTCGACGACCTGGTCGTAGGAGGAACGCGGGATGAACTTGTTCGCGGCATACTGGCTCTCGACGATGGGAACCCCGCCGTACTGCTTGATCAGCTCGGCGTAGTAATAAGCCCGTGCGATGTGCGCCTCGGCCTGGTACCAGTGCAGCGAGGCCAGATCCCTTTCGTAGTTGGGGCGGTCGTTAATCGTATCGCGGTTCATGCCCACCATATACTCGCCTTTGCCGTTGGCCGTGTAGTCGAGGAAAAAATTGGCGGCGCGGATTCCTTCGTAGCAGTCGACATAAAGATTCGAAATCGGGTTGAGGTTGGCATTGATGACCCCTTTGTTGAAATAGCTCGCGTTGCACTGCACCTTGGTTTGCTGCGCCTCGTCGGTCGCCGCCGCAAAAAGGTTGGAATCGAGCGTGGAGTAACCGGAAACAATCGGGGTGTAGAAGGCGTTGCCGAATTTCCACAACGTACCGAGTGTCGTCTCGATCGACTCCCCCGTTTCGTTCTGGTCAAGACTGGTATCGAGGAAATCGCTGCATCCGGTACCGGCCGCAACAGCAGCCGACAGCAGGAACGTCTTGAATATGAGTCTGAATTTCATAATGGCTTCGATAGTTTAATTAGAAAGTAAGGCTTACGCCGATGTTGTAGGACTTAAGCACCGGATAACGGTAGGACAACAATTCGGGATCCAGGTCGTAATCCGACATCAGCTTGCTGACGGTGAACGGATTAGTTACATTCAGGTAAATCCGGAAGTTGGAAATGCCCGCCGCACGGAACCTGGCGTGATGCCTGAAGCTGTAACCCACCTCGATATTGCGCACGCGCATGAAGTTACGGCTCTTCACCCAGAATGAACTCAACTGGTAGTTGTTCTCGTTGCTCTGGGTAGTCAGGCGCGGATAAGTCGCCGTGGCGCGGGTGTCTATCCCCTGCTCGGGATAGTAGGCCCAGGCGCCGCGGGCGATGGGATAAGCATTGCCGTTGTCGACGAAAGCCCGGGTCTGCACTGCATTGTCGAGCAGGTTGAACGATGCGCCGGCGATGCCCTGCAGCAGGAAGCTGAAATCGAAGCCCCGGTAGTTGAAGGCGGCGCCGAGCGAGTACGTCCACTCCGGATAGGGCGATTTGCCCACCTTGGTCACGTCGTTCTGGTCGACGAAGCCGCTCCGATCCAAATCACGATACTTGATGTCGCCCGGCTGCACCGCACCGAACATCGGCTGCGGCAGGCCGGCCTTGAGCGAACCGTCGGCATTGAAATCGTCCACATCGTAAAAACCGTCGGCAACCAGCCCGATCAGCGTCCCGTACGGGCGTCCCGTCTGGGCGTTGTAGCTGTGCGCCGGGGCTACCTCGGCCATGTAATCGATTTTGTTGCGGTTAAACGACACCGACCCGTTGACGCTGTATCCCCAGTTGGCGCGCTGATCGTTCCACACGGCGGATAACTCGAAACCTTTGTTGGTCATCTTGCCGATGTTGTCGAAATAATAATTTTTGCCGTAATAACCCATCATCGAATTGTCGAGGGTCAGGATGTCGGTGCGTTTGTCGATGAAGGCATCGGCCGACAGATGCAGTTTGCCGAAAAGTTCGGCGTCGATACCGACGTTGTACTTGCTGCTTTTTTCGGCATGCACCCCGGAATTCGCAAGGAACATGTGCACCAGCGAACTCTGCCATACGCCCTCGCCGGAGCCCATGTAGAAGGAACCGACGTAGGAATTGGTGTAATAGTCCTTGAACAGGTAGCGGCCGTTGGAAGAGTAGTTCGACAATACGCCGGTGGCACCCGAATCGGCGAAGCCGCTGCGGCCGTACGAAAGACGCAGTTTGAGCAAATCGACGACTTTCGAGTCCTTCAGGAAAGCCTCGTTGGAAAGCACCCAGGCCGCCGAAACAGAAGGATAGAACGCCCACTGGTTGCCTTTGGCATAGGCGTCGTTACCGAAGTAGGAGAACCCGAATTCGGCCACATAACGGTCGTCGTAGCTGTAATTGATGCGGCCGTTGAGGTTCGCATAGTGGTATTTATAGGAAAAATAGCCGTCGCCGTTATAGCCCGACATATGGAAATTCACGGCGCCGTCGAGGGCATGGCGGCCGAAGGTACGGTTGTAACCCAGCGAAATCTGGCCCTGTTTCCAGTCCTCCATGCCGTCCGAACCGTAACCGCTGGCCTGCAGCGACGTATCCTCGTCGGTGGTGGTACGCATGCCGTTGTGATAGCGGGCGTAGTTGCGGGTTTTCGAATAACCGCTCTTGGTGTAGGTGTTGAACGAGAACGCTTCGCGCAGGTAGAGTCCCTCGGTGATGAAATCGAGTTTCTCGACCAGTTGGAAATTGCCCTGCAGCACACGCGACTGGGTCTGGCGCCATCCCAGGGCATTGAGCGACGCCACGGGATTGCTGTTGTAGACCGAAGTTCCGGAATAGTGTGTCCGTTCGGCGTCGTCCCATATCTCGTATATGTTCGAAGGATAGCGCGCCATGTTGTAGAACAGGTCGTCGGTAGCGATATTGGGCCGCTTGCCCCGCTCGATACGCCCGCCCAAATCGACACGCGCCTCGATGAACTTGAAAATCGTGAAGTCGAGATTCGCACGCAGGTTGTAGCGCTCGTAGGTGCGGTTCGAGCGGGAATCGCTGTTCTTCACATCGTAAAGCCCCTGCTGGTTGAGGTAATCCAGCATCACGTTGTAGCGGGCGACCTCGGTGCCGCCGCGAAAGGAGACATCGCCGTCGATGGTGTAACCGGCATTGCGCAAAGCTTCGTCGTACCAGTCGACATTCGTGCCCGTCCCGTTGCGGTAGGCCTCCAGCTGCTCGTTGCTATAGGCAGGCGCCCAACGCCCCTGGTCGTTGCTGACGGCCTGGTTGTAAAGCGACGCATAACCGTACGAATCGAGCGGCTTGGAGAGGGTCGTGGCCTGCTGGAGCCCGAAACGCACCGAGGCGCTGACGGTCGCCGGAGCGATCTTGCCGCGTTTGGTTTCTATCCAAATCACGCCGTTGGCTCCCCGTTCGCCGAAAACGGACAATGCGGCGCCGTCCTTGAGAATCGACACGCGTTCGATCTCCGCCGGCGAAAGGTAGGCGATATAACTGGCGTTCACCTCGAAGCCGTCGACAAAGATTTTAGCCGTGTTGTAGCCGGCATTGCCGTACGACCCGATGCCGCGGATCAGCCAGCTGGCCGTGTCGTTACCCGGTTCGCCCGACCCCTGGAAAAGTGTCAGCCCCGAAAACTGTCCGGCAAAACTGTTGGTCAGGTTGGGTGCGGTGGTCTTGCCGAGGGAAACTCCGTCGACGGTCGAAACGGCCCCCGTCGTACGAGCCTGGGATGTCCCGAAGAATGCCCCCGGAACCGCAGGCTCCGCCGTGTAAGCCGAATCGGCAGGCGCCGGCTCCTGCATCGTCCCGGCTGCCGTTGCGGCGGTCAGCGAAACGACTCCCGTAAGAAGCAATGGTATAATGATAAATTTATTCATAATCGTGTTTGTTTTTAGCGGAAAAACCTGCGGGAATTAGTAGCCGGGATTCTGCACCAGCGTGCCTTTGTTAATCTCCGACTGCGGAATGGGTTCGAGGTACATTTTCGGATTCCAGTAAGAGGTGTAAACCACCGCATCCCAGTACGATTCGAGGCCCGAAGCGAGGTTGAAACTACCCGAATGGCTCTCCTTGATTTTGAACTGCAGCTCGTGCATGTCGCCACCGATAATGCCGTCGCCGATATTCTCGTCCTTCCAGTGCTTGACATCGAAATACCGGTTGTTCTCGCGGTACAGCTCGAGGGCGCGCTCACGGCGGATAATCCGGCGCAGGGCAGCCTGGTCGGTTTCGGTGATCTTCGGCAGGCCCGCCCGGTTATGCACCTTGTTCAGATTTTCGAGCGCCTTGGCGGGAACGCCCTTCTCGTTATAGGCTTCGGCAAGGTTGAGGTAGGTTTCAGCCAGGCGGAAGAGCGGGAATTCGAACCAGACACGCGTTCCGGCCCTGTAATAAAATTTAACCGGTGCGGCGCAGCCCTTGCCGGCTTCGATGGCGGCCGGGAAATTGGTCTTCTTGCCGGCGTTCGCCACCTGGCGGCCCCAGTTGTTGGCCGACCAGCTCGAATGGCCCGGGTTATTGAAGGCATCGAAGCCCACGAACATATTGTCGGCCTTGGCGCGCGGCTCGATCTCCTCGATATTCCGGAGCCATTCCGAAGCATCCCGCGGAGCGGCTTCGTTCACGCCGGGCCAGTTCGTGAACTCCGAACCGTCGGCTTTGTAATAGAGCTTCAGGAAGTTGGTCAGCACTCCGCTCACGTCGGTATCCCAACGGTTATTCGTCCAGACCGGAGAGTAGTTGTTGTAGTAGAAGATAGCACTTCCGGGCCACGTCCACTGACCGGTTTCGTCGCATTTGTAGGCCAGCAACACCTCCCGGTTGGCCGGTGTCGAAGTCGCCGTAGCGTAATCTTCGAAGGCCTTGGGATTCGGGTTGCCCTCACCGGCGCCGCCGGTATTGAGCAGGGTGTAGTTGTTGGCGCCAGCCCAGGTCAGCACGGCCTCGTTGGCGTCGATGGCGTTCTGCCAGCGGTCGTCCGATTTGGAGCCGAAGCACACCAAATCGTCGTGCGCTCCACTCAAGTAGGGAGTCGCCGAGTTGAAAAGCGGACGGGCTGCGAAGAGCAGCGTACGGGCCTTGATGGCCAGCACGGCGCCGCGCGTCATCCGCCCCTGATCGGCAGCGCCCCAATCGCCTTCGGGAAGCCCGTCGTAGGCCCGCTGGCACAGCTCGAGGATATATTCCAGCGTTTCCCGGAGCGATGCCCGGCCGGCGGATACACCCGGGTCGGCCGGATTGGCGAACGAACCGCGAACGATGGGAAGGCCTCCGTAGCGGTAGAACATGCCCATGTAACGGTAAGCCACCAGCGCCGTAGCCTCGGCCTTGATGTAATTTTTCTCCTGCTCGCTCATGTCGGGCACCCGGTCGATGTTCTCCCGCACGGTGAAGCAGTGGCGGATATACGACCAGTTGTTACCGAAATGGTCGGAGCCGGCATCCGAGCCGTCCGTTCCGTTCACGTCGAGCCCCGACTGGGAAATCGTATAGGTTCCGTGCCACGAATAGCCGCGCGAAATCTCGCCGCTGATGGCTCCCAGGGTGCCGTGACCGACGCCCCAACCGCCGGGAAGGCCGTGGAGCAGGGCTTCGCGGTAACAGGTCATCAGAGCGCTTTTGGCATTTTTAGCCGACCCGTAAACCTCGTTCAGGTCGACCGTTCCGGTTGTGTCCGGCATTTGCAGGAAAGTATCCTGGCAGGCGGAAAGGCCCAGCGATGCCGATATCAGTAAAGAAACGATTATCTTTTTCATAGTTCGGTGCGGATTAGAATTTCAGGTTTATACCGAAGCTGAAAACGCTCGTCAGCGGATAAATATAGGTGCTTCCGTCGGTAGTTTCGGGGTCGATGCCAATATCCGTCAGTTCGTTCTTGAACGTATAGACGTTGTTGGCATTGAAGTATACGCGCAGGGCACGGATACGGCTGCGGGCCAACCGGCCGCGCGTCATATCGAACGTGTATCCCAATTCGATATTCTTGATTTTGAAGAAATTGCTCGACTTCATCCAGAAATCGCTCGTCTGGTAGTTGTTGTCGCTGCTCGTCGTGTCGAACGTCATCCGCGGGAAGGTGATCTTCTTGCCGGCGGCATAACGTTCGGCAGTCCAACGGCCGTCGTACATCCATTTCCACGCATTGCCCGCCCGTTTGAAGAACGGCATCGTGTAGCCGCTGTTCAGGTAATAGGAGCCGTTGGCCGTACCGATGAAGAGCACGCGCAGATCGAAGCCTTTCCAACCGACCGACGCCTTCACGTTGAAATGATACTCGGGATAGTTGGGATAACCGATCGGTGCGATATCCTTATTGTCAATCAGGCCGTCGCCGTTGAGGTCCCTGTAGCGGATGTCACCCAGTGTAGCCCGGTTGGCCGTATAGGTATTGTAGGGACGGTTGGCAAGATCCTCATTGGTATTGAAGAAACCGTCGCTGACCAGTCCGAAGCGCTGTCCGATCGAGAATCCGGTCTGGTTCATCCACGGATAGGGATTCTCGGCTTCGGCCTTGTAGACGATCTTGTTGCGCGAATAGCTCACGTCGCCGCTGAGCGAATAACGCCAGTTGCCGATCTGGTCTTCCCACGAGAGAAGGAGTTCGTAACCCTGGTTTTTGGTAATACCGACGTTTACGGGGGGCACCTTGTCGGAACTTACGCCGTAGATAATCGGAATGGTTCCCAGCGTGGTGAGGATGTTGCGGCGGTCTTCGCGGAACCAGTCGGCCACCAGCGAGAGGCGGTTGCGGAAGAACCGCGCCTCGATACCCACGTCGTATTTCCTGGCGCGCTCCCAGGTGATGTCGGGATTGCCAATCACGCCTTCCGTAGCACCGGCCCAATAGGGATTCTGCGACGAACCGTCGGAGTTGCCCAGCCAGTAACCGCCCTGGTTGAGGTTATAGGTATTGGGCAGGTAATAGAAACGTCGGTTGCCTCCCAACTGGTCGTTACCGACCTCGCCGTACGACGCACGGATTTTCAGGAACGTCAGGATGTCGTTCTCGGGGAAGAACTTCTCCGAAGTGGGAACCCAACCGATCGAATAGGCCGGGAACCAGCCGAAACGGTGTCCCTTGGCAAACTGCTCGGTACCGTTGTAACCGACGTTGACCTCGGCCATGTAACGATCCTTGTAGTTGTAGGTTACACGCCCTACGAAACCCATGACGCCCGAAGCCACGTTGTACGAGTCGCCCGGCATGGTGTAGCGTGAAGCCTTGGCGAGCACCAGTCCGGAAACATTATGTCCGTTGAAGCTTCCCTGCCAGTCGATGCCTGCATCGAGGTAGAGCTTGTTCCAGTTGCTGTATCCCCACGACTCGAAGGAACCTGCGCCCATGCCGCCGCCGAAGAAATCGAGCACGGTCGGGTCACTGGGATTGCGCTGCACCGAATAGGTCGGAATCGAGGGTTTGTATTTGACGATGCGGTTGTAGTTGTCCTGGTAATTGACCGTGCCGTAGATACGCAGCCCCTTCAGCAGGTAGTCCATCGTATGTTCCAACTTGATGGTGTTGTCGAGCAACGAGTTGAAAATACTGTTCGTTCCGGCTGTCAGCAGGCTTACGATAGCGTTCTGCGAACCGAGCTGGCTGCCCGTCTTCACGGCCAGGGGATTCTGCTCGGAACCCGCCGTGCCGGCGAACCCGTCTACCAGACGACCGTCGATCATACCCGGAGAGATGAAGGGGTTGCCCTCGTAGATATACTGCATGATGCCTTTGTAGCGCGAAGAGAGGTCGTAAGGGTCGCTTCCGCTGCCCAGTCCCTGCGTTTCGCCGAACTGTCCCGCCGTATTAATCGAGATTTTCCAGTTCTTGGCCACCGAGATGTCGAAATTCGAACGGAAATTGTAGCGGTTGAACTTCGACCCCGTATTGGCGTCATGGTAATGCACGTCCCGCGTGATACCGGCCTGCGAGAAATAACCGAACGATACGAAATACTTTACGCGCTGCGTGCCGCCCGCCACGTTGAGGTTGACCTGCATCTGCGGAGCACTGCGGTCGAACATCTCCTTATACAGGTCGCGGTTGGCATAATAGAGTGCGGGTTGCTTCTTGAGCAGCTCCCGTTTTTCGGCCGAAAGATTCGTCTTGGCATCGACTTCCACGGGCGTATAGTCGCGGTTGTTCTTGAACTTCCAGAGGTCGTAATCGTCGAAGATGTAGGTCGAAAGGCTCTCCGTGCCGGCGAAGCTGCGCTGGTCGTTGCGGATGGCTTCGTTGCGCAGCAGGGCGTACTCGTAGGAGGTGGTGCCCTTCTGGAAATTCGAAGCCCGCGTAAAGCCGTAATTCATCGAAAAATTCACCGTCGGGGCTCCCGTGTTGCCGCGCCGCGTAGTGACGATAATCACACCGTTGGCACCGCGGATACCGTAAACGGCCGTCGAAGAAGCATCCTTGAGCACGCTGATACCCTGGATTTCATTGGCGTCCATCGCATTGAGCTCGGACATGGCCTGTTCGGAGGGCTGCTCCACGCCGTCGATGACGATGAGCGGGCTGGCCGAACCGTAGGTCGAGATACCCCGGATGCGGATGTTCGCGGCGTTATGCCCCGGCTCGCCCGAGGTTTGCAGGCCGCTCACGCCGGGCGTATTGCCGATCAGCGCATTGGAAATGTTCGCCACGGGCGTGGCCACCAGATCCGTGCCTTTCACCTGGGAAATCGAACCCGTGACATTTACCTTTTTCTGGACGGCGTAAGCCGTGACCACCACCTCTTCGGCAAGGAGCGACTGCTCCTGCAAGGTAATGTCCACCACACTTTGCGCACCAATCTTTACCGATTGCGATGCATAGCCGATAAATGAAAATTCGAGTTCATCTCCGGTCGATACCTTAATCGAATACCGGCCGTCAGCCATCGACGTGGCACCGTTCGCGGTACCTTTCACGATGATTGTAACTCCCGGCAACCCGGCCCCATTTTCATCTTTCACGGTTCCGGTGACAACCCGGGACTGTGCCGCCGCCCATTGTGGCAGGGCACTGCCCAGGACGATCAGCAAACCGTACAGCAGGGACGTTTTGAAGAATTTTACCATAGAATTGAAATTGTTTTAGGTTTTGCAGTTTGATATCATTCGACGACGACACCCTCGGCCAGCCGGTACATTGCAGGAAGATCGGCGCTGAACAAGGAGCGAGGACGGTCGTACATGGTCTTGAAATCCGCTTCCGAAACATGCCCCGGATAGACCGAGTAGTAGTGTTTGTCGGATTCGTCGGAGACATACTTGTTGCGCCACATGACCACCATCGAAACACGTTGGGTAGTCAGCGGAGCGAGGATACACTGTGTCCAGTAGTCGGTTTTGGTGAAGGACTCCTGCCCGGTTTCGGTGACGCCGCAGGGTTTGAGCTTTTCACGGGAAAGCTGCGTCAACGCCTTCAGGTTGGAGGTGAAGGCCGCCGTGTTGAGCCCGTGGTAGCAATCCATACCGATAAAGTCGACCCAGTCGTCACCCGGCCAGCGGAACATCAGGCGGCCCCGGGTGTCGGAGTATTCCGAGTCCATCTGGGGTGAAATCGCATAGATGAGATTGTGCACTCCCCTGGTATCGCGGAGATAGCGTACGGTCATCCGCCAGAAGTCGATGAACTCCTGTTCGGTCGTACATTTCGAGCCCCACCAGGACCACTCCTGGGTGTGCTCGTGATAAGGACGGAAAATAAAGGGCACCAGGGTTCCGTCGGCACTTTTGAGGTTGAGTGCAAAGTCTGCCAGCCGGTCGAGCCATTGCCGGTAGAGGGTATGCTGGGGGCTCTGCGAATCGAGAATCGCCCGTACGACGCCCGTATTGCTGTTGTCCCACGAATCTCCGCCCGTGAGCGGATTGTTCAGGTGGCAGCAGGCGACGATTACTTCGCCGCGCTCGTAGGCTTCGAGCATCACACGCCGGCGGATGGCATTCTCCTTCCGGTCGCTCTCATAACCGGCGCGGTTGTCCATGAGCGATGCCAGGTCGACGCTGAAGACAGCAGGGTAGTCCCCGCAAACGGCTTTGGTGTCCGAACCGCCCGGTACGTCATACCAGTAGCGGCCGTACCACAAATCGTCGTGGTGTCCGAACATGAATCCACGGGAAGCGACTGCCCACAGGTTCGAATAGAGAGCCCTGGTCTGCTCGGTCGCCTGCGAATCGACGATTTTCAGCCGGGTCGGGTCATCGGGGTCGGGGTCGGGATCCGGTTTCGGATCCGGTTTATCGTCGTCGGAATTATCGTCACCTCCGCCCGGCACCGTGGGGGCGGGCGGAATTTCGACGTCATCGCCCCCGCACGAAACGGGAGCCAGACAGCACAGGGCAATACAGCAGAATGCCTTTGCAAACAACAGGAATAGGCGGTTCATGGCGCTCCCCGGATTACTGCTGACGCTTTTTCATCTTTACGACGAACTTCTGCGGATTCTGCACGTATTTGTCGAAATCCGAATAGTCCGACCAGCCCGGCATCGGAGTTCCGGCAACGGGGAACTCCAGGCCCTGATTCATAATCTGGCAGGAGAACGACTTGCCGCTCTGCTCGTAGGTCAATGTCGTAGGCTCGCTGTAGAAAGTCGCCGTATGGGCCGTGCCGTCGGCAGCCGTGAAGGTAATCAGGCCCGTCTTGCCGTCTTTCCGCCACGTGCTCTCCCCCTCGGGAATGCAGCGGTAGAATTTTTTCAGGTCGTGGCCCCCGTTCGAATTCCATTTGAAATCGGCATATTTGCCGTCGGGGCCCGCATCGTTGTAACAGGTGCCGTAGGTATCGCCCGTCTGCGAATCGACGCCCGTCAGCGTGATGGTCAACACATTGTCATCCTCGACCATCGGCTTGTAACCGCCGTTCCAGTTCCAGTGTTTCCACATCAGCGACTGGCAGTAGCATCCGTCGTTGCTGCCGCCGAAGAACCACAAGGCGAATGCGTTGCCGTTCTCATACTGCGATTCGTCATGGTTGTTGACATCGTAATCCATGTCGTAAACACCCTCGAAAGGCTCCACGAAGGGGTCGTAGGAAACCGTATAGGTTCGTGTCTCACCCGTTTCGGCCGTCACAACGATGTCGCAGGAACCCGAACTCAAATCGATCGTCGAACCAGCCTGAACCGAGGCCTTCGCATTGTATTGCAAGGTGATTTCTTCGAGTTTGACTTTGGTCATGTCGGCTATTCCGCCCGTGACCAGCTGAAAACGAATCGTACCGGTTTCGTCGTGGCGCCAGTCGTCGGTAATGATTGCTTCTCCGACCTGACTCTCCACACGGAAGCTCAACGGCGTACGTTCGCGCAACCAGGGATCGACCATATCGGGGCCGGACGAATCGTTTTCGTAGCATCCGGCAAGAAGAACTCCCAACACGGCACACAGAAAAAGAAGGATAGATTTTTGCATAGGGTTTTGGTTGTTAGGTTAGTTTGCCATGTCCGGCTGCGAACCGCTCCGGCAGTCGAATTCCGCCGGAAAACGGTCGTACCATTCACTAATGCAAAATTATACAAAACCCATATGCCCGTTTAATACGTTTTTAACCAAAGCCGATGCATATAGCACCTTAACGGAACATTTTCGGAGCCGCCGGTATCAGACGTAAATCTTTTTCGGAATGAACAGAATCCGGAACTTATGAGGCGGCATGCCCTTTTTACGTTTGAAAATGCGGTTGAAGTTGGCCATGTTGTTAAATCCGCAGCAGTAAGCGATTTCAGCGATGGTCATATCGGTGTCAATCAACATACGCGCCACGTGTCCCAGGCGGATTTCGGTCAGCGTATCGACAAAACTCTGCCCGGTGACTTTCTTGATGAAACGGCTGAACGCCACGTCGGACATGCTGACCACAGCCGCTACTTCGGAGAGGGAAATCTGCCGGTTGAAATTCTGGTTCATATACGCGAAAACCGTCTCCAGCCGCGCCGAGTGGGACTTCATTTTCTTCTGGATAAACGTTGCGTCCGAAAGCAGGCGGCGCTCCTGGCACAGGGAGAGGCTGTTGAGAATCATCAGCATGTCCAGCACGGGTTTCATGCCGCCCGACGACCCCTGTTCGTACAATTCCCGGATGCGGGGAGCGAGCAGTTCGGTAGTTTCGCGGGAAAAAAGCACGCCCCGGCGGGCTTCGTCGAAAAGCTGTTTGAGCGCCCCCATCGGATTGCGGTTCAAGAATTTGTCGTCGAGCAAATCAGGGCTGAACTGGAGCGTTATTTCATGGATTTCCTCCGATTGGCAGCGATCCGTAAACCAGGCGTGGGGCGTATCGCCGCTCACCAGCACCAGTTCCATATCCCCGATTGTCCCCACATGGTTGCCGATTACGCGCGAGGCTCCCGCGGCATTAATCACCAGATTGAGCTCCATCTCCTTGTGTGTATGGAGGGGGAAGTCGAAACAGCTCTTCTTCCGGGAAAAAATCATAAAACAGTCGTTGTCGGTGAGCGGTGTGCTCTCGCGCAGTATTTCCATATAATGAGCTTTTAAGTGGGTTCCGGTTACAAAATTAAATAATTCTCCCAATCCGCAAAAAAACACTAAATTCACCGACACCTATATATATTATATACAAAACCGGGTATGGATTCATAATTCATTAATTCAGAATCGGATGCAACCGCATTCTTCAACGACACAAGGCAGTTCGGCAACCCGGAAACCGCAAAATAAGATTATATTCAACTAAAATAGTACTATAAAATAGTATTCTTAATATGTAATTTTGAAAACCGGGCGACTCATTTGTGTTTTTCTGCCGCCCCACTTATATTATTTTAACCAAAATGAACCCTTCCTCTTCCATTTTCCGGAGAACTCTGGTTCTCGCGACGGGCATCTGCCTGCTCGCAGCAGCTTATGCACAAGCCAAGAACAAGCGTCCCGCCGCATCCGAGCAGCAACTCTTCATCGGCGAAGGAATCGCCGAAGCCGCCACCCAATACGGCCCCGTCCGGGGATTCCTCCTGCACGGCATCTACTCCTTCCGCGGCATTCCGTACGGAGACGACACCGGGGGCAAAAACCGCTTCATGCCGCCGCAACCGCCGCGCGCATGGCAGGAAATCCGGCCCGCGGTGGCTTTCGGGGCTTCGTCGCCCCAGCCTTTTTACGACCGGCGGCCCGAGTCCTACTCGATGTTCGTCGACCACTGGAACTACGACCTGATGGACGAAGACTGCCTGCGGCTCAACATCTGGACGCCGGGCATTGCCGACGGCAAACGCCGTCCGGTATTGGTATGGCTCCACGGCGGAGGTTTCACGCAGGGTAACGGCATCGAACAGGACAGCTACGACGGAGAGAATATCGCCCGTTACGGCGACATCGTCTTCTGCTCGGTAAACCACCGCCTCGGAGCGTTGGGATTCTCCGACCTGGCCGGCGCCGGCGGTGAAAAGTACCGCCACTCGGGCAACGCCGGGATGCTCGACATCGTAGCGGCTTTGAAATGGATACAGGACAATGTCGCGAACTTCGGCGGCGACCCTTCGAACGTCACCATCATGGGCCAGTCCGGCGGCGGCTCGAAGGTCTGCCTGCTGTGTGCCATGCCCGCAGCCAAAGGGTTGTTCCACAAAGCAGTGGCCTTGAGCGGCAATTCAGTAAAAGCCAACAACTCCGGCTATGCCCAACGGCTGGGCAATGCGATCCTGCGCGAAGCCGGGCTGGATGCTTCGCAGGTGGACTCGCTCCAGTCGGTGCCCTGGGAGCAATACCTGGAATTAGCCAACCGGGCGCAGCAGCGGATGGCGGCCGAAGACCCGGGCTCCCGAAGCGGATTCGCCCCCGTGGCCGACGGGATAGACATCCCGAAGGGCACCTTCTTCGAAGGGGAAAACCGCACGACGGGCTCGGACGTCCCGATGCTGCTCTGCTCGACGTTCCATGAATGGAACCCCGACCGGGACAACCCGGAACTGGAAAGCATCTCCTTCGAGCAGGTCATAGAGCGGCTCACGCCCCGATACGGAGCACGCACCGCGAAGATTGTCCGCACATATGCCGAAGCCTTCCCGGACTGCCGCCCCATCGAAATCTGGGCGATGATTGCCTCGAACCGACAGGGCATAGTCCGGACGGCCAACGCCAAATGCAACCAGCAGTCGCCGGTCTACATGGCGTGGTTCGGCTGGGAATCGCCGCTTTTCAACGGACGACACCGGGCTTTCCATTGCATCGATATCGGATTCTGGTTACTCAACACCGACCGCATGATCACACATACGGGCGGCGGCAGCGCCACCCGCAAACTCTCCCGCAAAATGGCCGACGCCCTGCTGCAATTCATGCGCACGGGCGACCCCAATTGCCGCGCCCTGCCCCGCTGGCCCCGCTACACGCCCCAACGGGGTGAACTGATAATCCTCGACTCGAAATGCAGGACGGCCGAAGACCCCGACCGCACGGCCCGCAACGCCTTTAACGACTAAACCACGCGAATCATGCTAAAAAAACTCCTGACCCTATCCCTCGCCGCCGGACTTGCCGTCCCGGCCGCGGCACAGACCATCCGCTCATACATCACCCGCCCCGACCGCTCGGAGCTTTTCGCCCAGCAGGAGCATGCCGCCGAATTTTCGACCCGACGACAGGAAAACAGAAACTACATCGTAATCGACCCACGGCAGGCCTACCAGCGAATCGACGGCTTCGGCTACGCCCTCACGGGCGGCAGCGCCGAACACCTGATGAAGATGTCGCCCGAAGCCCGCAAAGCGGTCCTGAAAGAGCTCTTCGACCCGCAGCAAGGCATCGGCATAAGCTGTATCCGGCTGACACTCGGCGCCTCGGACCTCAACAGCTTCGTCTTTTCCTACGATGACATGCCCGCCGGCAAGGAAGATTTCAAACTCAAACAATTCTCATTGGCACAAGACCTCCACGACGTGGTTCCGATCATGCGCGAGATACTGGCCATCAACTCCGACATCCAGATACTTTCCTCGCCCTGGTCGGCGCCGGCATGGATGAAAACCAATGCCGACGTGCGCGGCGGACAGCTTCGCAAGGAGTGTTACGGAGTCTATGCCGACTATTTCGTCCGTTACGTGGAGGCGATGCGCGAGCACGGCATCGACATCGACGCCGTCACCGTGCAGAACGAACCCCTCAATTCGCGCAATACCCCCAGCATGTACTGGTTCGCCTGCGAACAGGCCGATTTCATCAAGAACCACCTGGGGCCCAAATTCCGGGAGGCCGGGCTGTCGACCGACATCGTCGTCTTCGACCACAACTGCGACCGCCCGGACTATGCACTGGCCGTATACAACGACCCGGAGGCCGCGAAATACGTCACGGGAGCTGCTTTCCACCACTATCGCGGCGACCTGAGCGCCATGAGCTACGTCCACGAAGCGCGTCCGGACAAGGAGATTTACTTCACCGAACAGATGACCACCGAACGCCCCGGACAACGGCAAATCGCAATCGCCCCGGCCGTCGAACGGCTCATCGTCGGCATCATGCGCAACTGGAGCCGCAACGTGGTGCTGTGGAACCTCGCGGCCGATCCCCTCAACGACCCGCACACGGACAACGGCGGCTGCTCGATGTGCCAGGGCGCGCTGACCATCGATAAGGATTCGGTATCGCGCAACCTGGCTTACTACGTCATCGCCCACGCATCGAAATTCGTGCGCCCGGGCTCCGTGCGCATCGCCTCGACCGCCCCCTGCGACAGGAGCGTCTCCATCTGCGAGGACGAACAGCGTCCCGATGTATTCCGCACGAACGTCGCCGAACGCGCCGCAGTGGCAGCCAATGTGGCATTCCGCACCCCCGACGGACGAATCGTACTCGTCGCAGCCAACGACTCATGGTCGCAGCGCAGTATCCGCATCCAGTATAACGGACGTTTCGCAGAACTCGAACTCGAACCGGGAGCAGCCGGCACTTTCGTATGGGACGAATAGCGAAATGGCTTGCAGCGGCGGCGCTGCTGCTGGCCGGACTCCCCGGGCAGGCACAGGAAAAGAATCCCTTCTCGACCGAAGGCTGGTGGAAACCGGCCGACCCGCCTTTCTCACCCGCCGTACACGACGACAGCTCGGTCACATTCCGGTTGCGGGCACCCCGCGCACACGAGGTCACACTGCTTTTGGGAGAGTGGGAGGTATCCGACACCCCCATGCAACGCGACAGCAGCGGAGTGTGGAGCGTCACGGTCGGCCCCCTGCAGCCATGCATCTACCAATATAAATTCCGTATCGACGGCTTCGAAACCATCGACCCCGAAAACCCCGCAGTCAAGGCCGGAACCACGGTTTACGGCAGCGTCGTGGAGGTTCGCGGCACGAAAAACCGCCGTTTCGACGAAGCATACCGTCCCGCCGGCGAAATACACACCCTGAATTACCGCTCTACCCCTCTGGGCCGTATGCGGACATTGCGGGTTTACGTCCCGGAAGCAGCCGTCAGGCATCCCCGGCAAAAATTCCCGGTGCTCTACCTGCGCCACGGAGGCGGGGACAACGAAAGCAGTTGGATTACGGACGGACGCGCCGCAACGATACTCGACAACCTGATTGCCGAAAACAAGGCCGTCCCGATGTACGTCGTGATGACCAACGGCCTGATTGACGGCTCCTGGGCCGGAGGCAGCACACCCGAAGGCATCGCGACATTGGAAAAAGAGTTGCTGGAGGACGTTATCCCCCTGATCGAAAGGCGCTACCGGGTCTATACCGACAAACGGCACCGCGCCATTGCCGGACTGTCGATGGGCGGCGGCCAGGCTTATGTAATCGGGCTGCGCAACCTCGATCGGTTCTGCGCCATCGGACAGTTCAGTGCCGGCATACTCAGTGACGGGCGGTTCGATTACGAACGCTATGCGCCCGGCGTGCTCGGCGATCCGGAACGCATCAACCGCGAACTGGAACTGTTGTGGATTTCCTGCGGAACGAAAGACCCGCGCTACCAGGGACACCTCGACACCGCCGGCGAACTTCGCCGCCGCGGCATACACTACGAATTCCACGACGGCCCCTGGGGCCACGAATGGCAGTTCTGGCGACTTCAGCTGCATGATTTCGCACAGCGCATCTTCAAATAAAAACAACCTAAACCCACAGAAATGAAACGACTGCTTATTTGCCTGCTCCTGCTCCCGCTCTGCGGGGCGGCCTTCGCAGGCGGCAAACGCCTGAAAGCGCCGGAAAAAACCGTCCTGAAAATGGTCGACCCCCAGGCGACGCCGGAAACCAAAGCGCTTTACGCCAACCTCTGGTGCATCGGATTCCGCGGCGTGATGTTCGGCCACCACGACTACCCCTCCTACGGCATCGGGTGGCGGGGCGACCCGGATCGCTCGGACGTGAAAGACATCGTCGGCTCGCATCCGGCTGTCTACAGCCTCGACATGGCAGGCATCAACGACCAGAAAATCGAACTCCTCCGCAAAGCCCACAAACGCGGCGGCATCAGCATGCTGGTATGGCACCAGAACAATCCCCTCACCGAAGGCCCCGGGAAAAAATATCCCGACGGCACGGCCTGGGACAACACCAAGGTCGTGGACCGGATACTTACCGAAGGCTCACCGATGAACGTCAAGTACAAAGCCCGTCTGGACGATGTCGCCGAAGCATTGAAGAAAATGGTCGACGACGACGGCCGCCCCATCCCGGTGATCTTCCGTCCGCTGCACGAGCACACCCAGACCTGGAACTGGTGGGGCCGCTCGGCCACGACCGACTCCGAATTCATCGCCTTCTGGCGCTTTATCGTCAGCTACCTGCGCGACACGAAAGGCATCCACAACGTAATCTATGCCATTTCCCCGCAAATGGACGAGGTATACGACGATCCCGTGGGGCGCATACTTTTCCGCTGGCCGGGAGACGAATGGGTCGACCTGGTGGGTATCGACTGCTACCACGGACGCAACCGCAAGGCATTCGAATCGAACGTAAAAGCCCTCGCCGAGGTGTCGAAGCGTGTACACAAGCCCGTCGGTGTGACCGAAACCGGGCTGGAAAACAACCACAACGCCGACTACTGGACGCACGACGTACTGCCCATGCTCCGGAACCGGCCCTGCTGCATGGTCGTGGCATGGCGCAACGACAATCCCCGCCACGCCTACGGGCCTTATCCTTCCGATTCGACGGCGGCCGATTTCAAGCTCTTCTACGACGACCCGTGGACTGTTTTCGAAAACGACCTGCCCGACATGTACCGCATGCCCAAGGGCGTAACCGTAAAATAAAGGTCCATGCTACGAATACTCGTGTCCTTTATGGCGGCATCCCTGCTGGGCGGATGTATCTCCGATAACCCGAAAATCGCCCCGGTCAACCCCGACGCATCGCAGCAAGCGCGCCAGCTGCTCGAATTCCTCTATTCCGTCCGCGGCCGGTATACCCTCGCCGGGCAGCATAATTTCATCAGCGACCCCGGCCGTTACGACAGTGTCGTTTTCGCAATGACGGGCAAGCGCCCCGTGGTGTGGGGAAGCGATTTCAGTTTCAATGCACAGGGCGGCAACGTCCGCGACTACCACCACTGCGGCCCGATGAACCTCACCTCGCCCTGGGGCGAATGCCTTCCCAACAACAAATCGACCGAAGAGCTGCGGCAGGGACTCGTCGAAGAAATCAAGGCCCGCCACGCCGAAGGCAGAATCATCACCCTGATGTGGCACTGCTGCTTCCCTGCGGAGTGCAACGACTGCAACGGCTCGTCGATCTGGACATGGAAAAACCGTCCCCCGCAACGGGTCTGGGAGGAGCTGACCACCGACGGCACACGCCTCAACCTGCAATGGAAGGCGCAGATGAACACTATCATTCCCTATCTCAAGCAGCTGCGCGACGCCCGGATTCCGATCCTCTGGCGCCCCTACCACGAAATGAACGGCGTCTGGTTCTGGTGGTGCGCCAAACCCGGCGAAAACGGGTTCAAGAAGTTGTGGATTATGACCTACGATTACCTGACCCGTGTGCACGGGCTCGACAACCTGCTCTGGGTGTGGAACACGAATGCCCCGCGGGACAAGGAGGGTGACGAAGCCGGCCCCTATGCCGATTACTACCCCGGTTCGGAGTATGTCGACATACTGGCGGCGGACGTCTACCACCGCGATTACAAACAGTCGCACCACGACGAGCTGAAAGCCCTGGCCGGCGGGAAACTGATCGCCCTGGGCGAAGTGGGGCAGCTGCCCGAACCGGAAAGCTATCACAACCAGCCCGACTGGGCGTGGTTCATGGTCTGGGGGTATTTCATCAACAGCCAGAAAAGCGGCGAGCTGGATTCCGCCGCTGCGGTGCGGCGTATCTACGACGATCCGCGCACGCTGACACTCGACAGAATCGACTTTTCCGACGGAACCTACCGGTTGCTAAAATAACGGAAAGCCGGAAACACGAGAGCCGCAGTCCTTCGGGACTGCGGCTCTTCTGATCCGTGGAGATTGCTATTCCCGCGACAGGGCTTCGATTTTCGCCAGTTCGTCGTCGGAAAAGGACGCATGATCCAAAGCACGCAGGTTGTCCTCGATCTGGGCCACGGAGCTGGCCCCGATAATGACCGATGTGACGCGTGTGTCGCGCAGCAGCCACGCCAACGCCATTTCGGCCAGCGTCTGGCCGCGCTGCCGGGCTATATCGTTCAGGCCGCGGATGCGCTCCAGTGCGGCATCCGTCAGCGCATCCCGGCGCAGCGAGCCGCCGGCCGCCATGCGCGAATTCTCCGGAATACCGTTGAGGTAGCGGTCGGTCAGCAGCCCCTGTGCCAGCGGCGAAAAGGCCACGAAACCCGACCCCGCTTCGGCGGACAGCGTCAGCAGACCCGACGTTTCGGGTTCGCGGTCGAAGATGTTGTACCTGTCCTGGAAAAGCAGGCAGGGCACGTCGCGCTCGGCCAGGTAGCGGAACGCGAAACGCGCCGCAGCGAGCGGGTAGCGCGACAGCCCGACGTAGAGCGCCTTGCCCGCCCGAACGATATCGACCAAAGCCTGAAGCGTCTCTTCGAGCGGCGTTTCGGAATCGTAGCGGTGCGAATAGAAAATGTCGACATAGTCGAGTTTCATGCGCCGGAGGCTCTGGTCGAGGCTTGCCATGAGGTATTTGCGCGAGCCCCAGTCGCCGTAGGGCCCCGGCCACATGTCGTAGCCCGCCTTGGTCGAGATGAACAGTTCGTCGCGGTAGGGGCGGAACGAGCTCTCCATGAGCCGGCCGAAGTTCTCCTCGGCCGTACCGTAGGCGGGGCCGTAGTTGTTGGCCAAATCGAAATGGACGATGCCCCGGTCGAAAGCGTAATGGGCCATCTGCCGGACATTCGAAAAGGATTGCCTGCTGCCGAAATTATGCCACAGGCCGAGTGAAAAAGCGGGCAACAGCACGCCGCTGCGTCCTGCACGCCGGTAAACCATGCCGCTGTCGTAACGCGACGGGGCCGGTTGGTAAACGGGTTCGATCATAAGCAATTCATTTATTCCGGAATCCGGGCCTGAAAGCCCGGAGACACATTTTTCTATTCAGCATTTCACGCCGCACGGACGCTGCCGGAACACCCGCAGGACAGCGCGCCGCAGGGGAAATCGGGCAGGCAGGCGCAATCAATGCGCTTCGAGCCAATTGTCGCCCACGCCGTAGTCGACCACCAGGCGCACCTTGAGGGCGGCCGCTGCCTCCATGCACTCGGTGACGATGGCCGCGACGCGTTCCTGCTCGGAGCGGAGCATGTCGACGACCAGTTCGTCGTGCACCTGCAGAATCACCTTCGAACGGATGCCTTCGGCGGCGAAACGGCGGTGGACGTTTATCATGGCAATTTTCATGATGTCGGCGGCCGAGCCCTGAATCGGGGCGTTCACGGCATTGCGCTCGGCAAGGCCGCGGGCGATGGCATTGTGCGAGGAGATGTCGTTGAGGTAGCGGCGGCGGCCGAAAATCGTCGAAACGAAGCCCTCCTCCTTGGCCTTTACCACCACGTTGTCCATATACTCCTTGACCTTGGGGTAGGATTCGAAATAACCGTCGATAATATCCTTGGCCTCCTTGCGGGGGATTTCGAGCCGCTGGCTCAAACCGAACGCCGAAATGCCGTAGATGATGCCGAAGTTGGCCGTTTTGGCGCGGCGGCGCTCCTCGGAAGTCACCTCGCCCAGGGGCTTGTTGAAAAGCCGGGCGGCCGTCGCGGCGTGGATATCCTCGCCGTGGGCGAAGGCCGCAATCAGCGACTCGTCGCCCGAAAGGTGGGCCATCAGGCGCAGTTCGACCTGGCTGTAGTCGGCCGATAGCAGCAGGTGGTCGTCGTCCGAAGGGATGAATGCCCGGCGGATGCGGCGTCCCATCTGCTCGCGCACGGGAATGTTCTGCAGGTTGGGGTTCGTCGACGAAAGGCGTCCCGTAGCGGTAACAGCCTGGTTGAACGACGTATGAATGCGTCCCGTGGTGCGGTTGACCAGCTGGGGAAGCGCCTCGACATAGGTCGAAAGGAGTTTCTTGACGCCCCGGTATTCGAGAATAAGGTCGACGATGCGGTGCTTGTGGGCAAACGACTGCAAATAGTCCTCGTCGGTGCAGAACTGTTTGGTTTTGGTCATCTTGGGTTTCTCGGCGATACGCATTTTCCCGAAGAGCACCTCGCCCAGCTGGCGCGCGGAATTGATGTTGAGCGACGCCTCGCCGGCCTCCTCGCGGATTGCGGCCTCGAGCCCGGCCAGTTTGCGGCTCAACTCGACGGAGTATTCGGCCAGCGCTTCGGAATCGATCCGCACGCCAGCCATTTCGATGTCGGCCAGCACGGCGATCATCGGCTCCTCGACCTCGGAATAGAGATGCTGCAGGCCGATCTGCTCGACCATCGGATAGAGCGCGTGCTTGAGCCGCAGGGTGACGTCGGCATCCTCGGCGGCATACTCCTTGACCCGCTCGACATTCACCAAATCCATCGTCAGCTGTTTGGAACCCTTGCCGATGAGCGTTTCGATTTCAATCGGCCTGTAGTTGAGGTATTTCTCCGACAGGGCGTTCATGTTGTGGCGCGATTCGGGATCGAGCAGGTAGTGCAGAATCATCGTATCGTACTTGCGGCCCCGGATTTCGAGCCCCAGCCGCCGCAGAACCATCAGGTCGAATTTGATGTTCTGTCCGATTTTGGCAATCCGGTCGTCTTCGAACAACGGCCGCACGATTTCGGTATACTCCGCCGTATCCTCCTCTTTGAAAGGGATGTACCACGCTTCGAAAGGCTTTACGGCCAGCGACAGGCCTACGATACGGTCGTTGAAGATGTCGAAGCCCGTGGTTTCGGTGTCGAAACAGAACTCGGCGTATTTCCCGACCTCGGCGACCACTTCGCGCAACTGCGCGGCGTTTTCCACCAACCGGTAGTCGTGGGGCGTGGTCTGTGCCGTTTGGAACTGCATCGCCTCGGCTTCGGCCTGCAATTCGGCGGCGGGAACGGCCGCAGGCATGTCGACGACCGGATCGCCGAACAGGTTGCCCTGGCCGACCAGTGCCGCCCGCCTGGCGGCTGCGGATTTGGCGCGGGCCATCTCCGCGAGCTGCGTCTGCGCCTCCTGCCGGGGCCCCTCGGGCAGGGCCTCGGGCGGAGCGAGGTTGGTGAGGTCGTTCATGAACGCCTTGAAATCCAGTTCGGCAAAGACGGCCTTGAGCTCGTCGATATGCGGTTCGCAGACCGTGAGGTCCTCCTCGCGGAACGGAATCGGTACGTCGAGGCATATGGTGGTCAGCGTTTTGGCGAGGCGCAGCTTGTCGCCCCATTCGGCGATCTTTTCGCCCTGCCTGCCTTTGATTTTCGCAACGTTGTCGAGGATATTCTCCACCGTTCCCCACTCCTGCACGAGTTTGCAGGCGCTTTTCTCGCCGATGCCCGGGACGCCGGGAATATTGTCCGAGGCATCGCCCCACAGCGCGAGGATGTCGCGCACCAGGCAGGGGTCGTCGATACCGTATTTCTCGCGGATTGCGTTCCGGTCGACGATTTCGATGCTTCCCTCGGCGCCTTTCTGCTTGTAAATCTTGCAGTTGTCACGCACAAGCTGGCCGTAGTCCTTGTCCGGGGTCACCATGAAAACCTCGTATCCGGCTGCAACGCCCTTCTGCGACAACGTGCCGATCACGTCGTCGGCCTCGTACCCCTCGACTTCGAGAATCGGGATGCACATCGCCTCGAGCACCCGCTTGACATAGGGCACCGACAGGAGGATATCCTCGGGAGTTTCGGCACGGTTGGCCTTGTATTCGGGGAAAATCTCGCGGCGGAAACTGCCGCCCTTGGGATCGAACGCCACACCCAGCAGGTCGGGCCGTTCGCGTTTCTGGATGTCACGCAGGAATTTCACGAAACCGAACACCACGGAGGTGTTCATTCCGGCGCGGTTGCGCATCGGACGGCCCAAAAAGGCATAGTAGTACTTGAATATCAACGCATAAGCGTCGACAAGGAATAGTTTTTTCATAAATTATGATGTTGCGTCAGTATAGTCACGGTCACCATGCCGGCATATGCGGAACCCACGGCGTTGTGCCGTGTCCGCAGGTTCGGCCCACCCCCTCCCGGGGAAACGGGCCGGCCGCATGCGACATTCCCAATGAGTTTCTATTTATAAATTATCTTCGGCGAACCATTCGGCGAACGATGTCGCGGTTTCGTGCAGTTTGAGCGAATACAGCTCCACACCCGCAGGCAGGCGGCGCGCAATGCGTCCGGCAAAGTCGCCGAGCATATTCTCGCAGGTCGGCTGGTAGTCGACGGCAACGATGTTGGCGAAACGTTCCGCGAGCTGGGCCCGCAGGGGCGCGTTCCGCCGCGACGCCCGCAGCACGAGCGCATGGTCGAAACGCGATACGACCTCCTCGTTGACAATGCGTTTCAGAATGCCGAAGTCCATCACCATGCCGCATTTGGGGTCGCGGTCGCCGGCCTCGGGGCGGCCTTTCACGGTGACGAACAACCGGTAGGAATGGCCGTGTATCTCGCGGCACGGCCCGTCGTAGCCGTCCAGGGCGTGTGCCGCCTCGAACGAAAACTCCTTTGTCAATCTGATAACACTCATATCGCAAAGATATTCATTAAATGCGAAAGGAAAAAGGGAATTCCGATTTTTCACCATCCCGCTTCTTTTTCGGCCGCAGATACCAAAACGGGGGTTTCCCCGTTTTTTTAAAAACAGGAAACGGAAAATTAAATAATTCTTTGGTTTTTTGCCCGGAATTTGTATTTTTGTTGAAAGCATCCGCTCATGAAATGTGTTTTAAAAGAACTCTCGCCACTTCCCGACAAAGATCTGTTCGTCACGCAATACTGGTCGGACAAACAGTCGGATCCGCCGCTTCATTTCCATGAAGACTACATGTTGAGCCTCACGCTCAACGTGCGGGGGACACGTATCACGGGCCGCACGGCGGACGATTTCACCGAAAAAGACCTGATTATCATCTTTCCCGGCGTTCCCCACTGCTACAAACGCGACGCGGCCTATGCCAATACGGACTGCGAAGCGGTGGCCGTGCAGTTCAGCCGCGACATGTCCAGCTGGAAATTATTCGAAACCGAGCACATGCGGCCCATCCACACGATGCTCAACCGGCAGGTCGCCGGACTCCAGTTTTCGGCCCCGGTCGTCGACCGTGTCCGCGATAGGCTGCTGCGGCTGCCCGAACTGCGGGGATTCGAATCGGTCGTGCTCTTCATGGACATCCTCAACGACCTGGCCCAGGCCGGGCCGGACGAAATGCAGGTCATCGGGCCGGAGGATTATTTCGCACAGCAGGGCAGCAACGACCGGATCAAAAAAATTCTCCAGTTCGTGGAGAACAACTACCACCGCAAAATTTCGCTCGAGGAGATCAGCGCCGAAGTCGGCATGTCCCCCTCGGCCGCATGCCGTTTCTTCAAGAAAAACACCTACCAGAATCTCTGGGACTATATCAACAGCTACCGCATCGTCCGGGCCGCGCAGCTCATCGTACAGAGCGACGACCCGATTGCGGAGGTCGGTGCCCGGTGCGGATTCAACAACATTTCGAATTTCAACCACGCTTTCCGCGAGCGCCTCGGCTCCACGCCCGGCGACTACCGGCGCAGGTACGGTTCGACGCTTATTTCGCCCGATGCCGAGCAGGTCGAAGAACTCGGACGCAGGCTGGACGACCTGCATTCGGGCGGCAATCCGGCCGAACCCACGGGGGGGGGGAATTTCAGCTGTCAGAGAGCCTTTAGAAGCCATACAGGAATCGTAATCAACCCGGATTTCGTTTTAACTCCAAAAAAGGAAAGCGACCCCGAGGGGAGCCGCTTTTCCTGTTATACGCAGATGTGCCGCAATCAGCGAAGATCGAGTTTGTAAGGGTAGTACATTACGACGCCCTGCTGTGAAGCCGCCTCCTGCACCTGCCTGTACTCTTTCATCATCAGTCCCAGCTCCGAACGGGTCATCGCTTCGCGGATGCCGACATTGAGCGAGGAGATGAACGCCGCGAAACCCGTCGGCTGCTCGATCACTTCGGTCACCCGGTAATTGTCGCCCAGCCCGGCTTTGTCCACGGCCAGGGCGATTGCCGTTTTCAGGCCTCCGTACGTATCGATCAGGCCGATGCCGAGGGCGTCGTCGCCCGACCATACGCGGCCACCGGCGATGTCGAGCACTTTCTCGACGGGCAGGTTGCGCCCCTGCGCCACGAGGTTCGTGAACGTCGTGTAGACTTTATCCACGCCCCGCATAATCGAGGCCCGCTCGGCAGGCGTCAGGGCCGTAGTGGCGCCCATGCCGGCCGAGGTGTTGCTCTTCACGGCGTCGAGCGTGATGCCCAGTTTGTTCTTCAGGGCGTCGATGGTGTTCAGATACATGCCGAACACGCCGATGGAACCCGTCAGGGTCAGTTTGTCGGCCACGATTACATCGGCCGGGCAGGAGATGTAATAACCGCCGCTGGCCGCATAGGAACCCATCGAAACCACCACGGGCTTCTCGGCTTTGAGCAGTTCCATTTCACGCCACACGACATCCGAAGCCAATGCGCTGCCGCCCGGGGAGTTCACACGCAGCACCACGGCCTTGACCTTTTCGTCGTCGCGCACGCCGGCCAGCGTCGCGGCCAGCGTATTGCCGTAAATCTCCCGGCCGTAGCCCTCGCCGTCGACAATCGTACCGTCGGCATAGACGATAGCCACCTGGTCGGCGGAGATGTTCTTGAGGTCGGCGCCCACCTGCGAGGCGTATTCGCCCAGCGTGACGAACTTGTATTCGCCGTCGGAACCCGCCTCGACGCCCAGTTCGGCAAAGACGTCGTCCATCTGGTCTTCATAGACCAGGCTGTCCACGAAACCGTGCTCGACGGCATCTTCGGGCAGCGAAACCTGCAGGTTGTCGGTAATGCGGTTCAGCTCCTTGAGGTCGATGCCGCGCGATTCGGCGACCGAACCGGCAATCGTGTTCCACATCGAATTGACCAGCTCCTGCATCTGCTGGCGGTTGGCATCCGACATTTTGTTGAGGATATACGGTTCGACGGCGCTCTTGTACTTGCAGGCCGTGGGGCGGAAAACCTCGGCCTTGATGTCGAGCTTGTCCAGCAGTCCCTTGTAGAACATCAGGTTGAACGAGAGGCCCGACCAGTCCATGGCCCCCTCGGGCTGGAGATAGATTTTGTCGGCGACCGACGCGAGGTAATACTGGCCCTGCGAATAGGTTTCGTTATAGGCTATGACGAATTTGCCGCTCTGCTTGAAGTCGGCAACCGCCTCGCGCAGCTCTTCGAGCAGCGCGGCGCCCGTAACACCGCCGCCGCCGTTCATGCGCAGGTAGATACCCTTGATGCGGCTGTCGTCCTTCGCCGCCTCGATGGCGCGCAGGGCTTTCATCAGCGGAAGCATCCGTGTGGACTGGAGCGTCGCGAAGTCGAACCCGGCAAAGGGATCGCTCGACGGGGCGTCGGTCAGCACCTCCGAAAAATTGATTTTCAGAATCGACTCGGGATGGACCGCCACGGTTTTCTCCATCGAGCCGGCTATGCCCAGCAGGATGAAAATCCAGAGGAAAAGTACCAGCACCGATCCCACGATGAACGCGAGGATGCCGGCCAGAAAGGTTTTGATAAAATTCATGACTACGCTGTTTTTATATTCATACTGATTTATCCTGTTTGTCGTTTCTCGGGCAAATATACAGAATTTTCACGAAAAACAAATAAAATTTATCGTTTTTCGATAAAATAATTGGTGAACCTATATTTATTCTGCAAAATATACGTTATCTTTGCGATGAAAGTTACAACATAGGTTATGGAAGAAAAAATCAGACACCTGCTCGCGGCCGTCGTCCACCCCGAAACGGGACAGGATATCGTCGGCAGCGGTTTTATCGAACATATCGCCTCGGGAGCCGGGAAAATCACCGTCGTACTCCGTTTCGCCAAGGCACGCGACCCGTTCGCGGTGAAAATCAAAAACCAGGCCGAGGAGTTGCTCCGGCGCGAATTCCCGCAGCAAACCGTACTGGTCGTCATCAAGGAGGGCGGCGCGGCCCCGCGGCCCGAACCCAAGTTGAAAACGACCACGGGCGGTATCGCCAAGGTGATTGCCGTCGCGTCGGGCAAGGGCGGGGTAGGAAAATCGACCGTCACGGCGAACCTCGCCATTGCGCTGCGCAACATGGGCTACCGTGTCGGAATCCTCGACGCCGATATTTACGGCCCTTCGCAGCCCAAAATGTTCGGGGTGGAAGGTTACCTGCCCGATGCGGTGCAGGAGGACGGTACGGATCATATCGTCCCGGCCGAGTCGATGGACGTCCGGCTGATGTCCATCGGATTCTTCATCAAACCCACCGACGCCCTGCTGTGGCGCGGCGCCATGGCCGTCAGCGCCCTGAAACAGATGATACACCAGACCAAGTGGGGGACGCTCGACTTCCTGCTGGCCGACCTGCCTCCCGGCACGGGCGACGTGCACCTCTCAATTATCGGCGAACTGAAAATCGACGCGGCCGTAATCGTGTCGACCCCCCAGCAGGTGGCGGTTGCAGACGTGGTGCGCGGCGTGGAGATGTTCCGCAACGAAAACGTCAACATTCCCGTGGCCGGCATCATCGAAAACATGACGTGGTTCACGCCCGAAGAACTGCCCGACAACCGCTATTACCTCTTCGGAAAGGGCGGCGCGCGCCGTTTCGCCGAGCAGAGCGGTGTGGACTTCCTGGGTGAAATACCTATCGTACAATCGATTATGGAGGGATCGGAAGAGGGTCGTCCCGCCGCGGGCATCGACCCCCGCGTCGAAAACCGGTATCGCGGAATCGCCGAAAAGATTGTCGAAAAAGTGATGAAATCGTGTTAGGAAACCTGTTGATAAACGGCGACAACTAATGATAACTTTCCGCTCCGCGGGCTTGCAAATCCCGAATCCGGCAGGGTATATACAAGTTTTGCCGGAAACCAAAAAAAGTTATGCGGAATTATAGTCAGCGCCCGAAGCCGGAAAACGGAACAGAATGTTCACAAAAAAGGAGTGTCGAAATGTCGATAACGGTTTTCAACAATTGTTGATTATTAGTATATATTTTTGAAGACGAGCCGTTTAAAATAATAAAGGAAGGAAAAGAGGGGGACAGAATGTTGAGCGATATTTTCCGGGAAAACTTGTGAACAGTATCAACAGCTATTATTTCTATTCTTATTTCTTTATTAAAATCAATATAAAGTAAAAATAAAAAATGAACGTTAACAACTCCGAAGCCCTGCGCCGCCGGATTGAGGAACTCAAACGGGAAAAACGCGCCGTGATTCTGGCGCACTACTATACCACGCCCGAAGTGCAGGAGGCGGCAGACTTCCTGGGCGATTCGCTCGCCCTGTCGGTCAAGGCGCAGTCGGTCGATGCGGATATCATCCTCTTCGCCGGCGTACACTTCATGGCCGAAACCGCCAAGGTGCTTTGTCCCGACAAAAAGGTGCTCATTCCCTGCCCCGAAGCGGGATGCTCGCTGGCCGAATCGTGCAACGCACGGGATTTCGCGGCGTTCAAGGCGAAGTACCCCGGCCATACGGTCGTTTCGTATGTCAATACGACCGTCGGCGTAAAGGCGCTGACGGACATTTGCTGCACCTCGTCGAACGCGCTGAAGGTCGTGGAGTCGATTCCTGCCGACAAGCCCGTGATTTTCGCGCCCGACCGGAACCTCGGCGCCTATATCCAGAAGCTGACCGGACGCGAGAATATGGTGCTGTGGGACGGGGCCTGCCATGTGCACGAGGAGTTTTCGCTCGAAAAATTGCTGAAGCTCAAAAAAGAGCATCCCGCGGCAAAAGTCGTCGTGCATCCCGAATGCCGGGCCTATATCGTCGAAGTGGCGGATTTCGTGGGTTCGACGGCGGCCATACTCGACTACTGCGGAAGCAGCGGTGCGGAGGAGTTTATCGTCGTGACCGAGTCGGGAATCCTCGCCGAGATGAAGAAACGCTATCCCGGGAAGCATTTTATCCCGGCACCGCCCGACGATGAAACGTGCGGCTGCAACAACTGCAGGTATATGAAAATGGTGACGCTGGAGAATATCTGCGCGTGCCTCGAAAACGAAGCGCCGGAGATTGTGCTCGACGAAGCGGTCCGTCGCGACGCCGAGCGGTCTATCCGCAACATGATAGCAATCCGGTAGAAAGGCCTATGAGGAAACTGTGGAGAAACCTGATGCGCGGTGCGGGGTATGTGAAACGCCACCTGGGCCACTGGTTGTTGAAATTCGACGTGGAGCGCTTCTTCACGTTCGGGTATATCTGCTCCTCGCCCCAGCGGCAGCTGACCGTGGGGTATCTCTCCTATTTTCTGATTGGCGGCGTGCTGTTGTGCCTGCCTTTCATGCTGTGCGGCGACGTGTCGTTCGTGGATAACCTGTTCACGGCGATATCGGCCGTTTCCACGACGGGACTCTCCACGGTGGACGTGTCGGCGGATTACACCTTCTGGGGGCAGCTGCTCATCCTGCTGCTCATCCAGTTGGGGGGAATTGGGTATATGACCCTCTCGACGTTCGTGATGTACCGCGTGACGCACCATTTCGTCGGCGTGAGGGCCGGGGCATTCCGCAAACAGTTTTCCCTGCCCGAGAATTTTTCGGCCGGGGATATGGCCGCTTCCATTTTGAAGTATACGCTTTTCTTCGAGGCTGCGGGTGTCCTGCTGCTTTACCCGATCTTCCGGTCGGAAGGGGTGGAAGGGCCGTTGTGGAGCGCCGTGTTCCACAGCATTTCGGCTTTCTGCACGGCCGGCTTTAGTATCTTTCCCGATAATCTCGTGCGCTTTGCGGGCAACGTTCCGCTCAACCTGGTAATCATGGTGCTCAGCTATGCCGGGGCCATGGGGTTCATCGTCATTTCGGATTTGTGGCGTAAGGTGTCGGAGCGTGCGCACCGCATTACCTTCACCACGAAGGTCATCCTCTCCATCACGCTGATCGTGACCCTGTGGGGGACATTCCACCTCTATTTCTTCGAACCTTCGTTTGCAGGATTCGCGCCCGGCAAGCGGCTGATGGTGTCGGTATTCCAGACCATGTCGGCCATGACGACGGTGGGTTACAACACGGTGGACGTCGGCAGCGTGATGCCCCTGTCGCTTTTCGTGCTGACGGTTATCATGTATGTGGGCGCATCGCCTTCGGGTACGGGCGGCGGCTTGAAATCCACCACCGTATCGGCTGTCTTCGCCTATGTCAAAAGCCGGCTCGGGCTGCGCCGTGAAGTGACGCTCGCGGGCCGCAGGATTCCCGCCTACCGTGTGGACGACGCCCTGACGATTTTCGTGTTCTACACGGTCGTCCTCTTCTTCGGCACCTATCTGCTGACCATGACCGAGGGCGGCAGGAGCGGTTTCCTGCCCCTGATGTTCGAGGCCGCATCGGCGTTGGGTACCGTGGGACTGTCGTCCGGGGTCAGTGCGACGCTCACCACTGCCGGAAAACTGGTACTTATCGCGCTGATGTTCGTAGGCCGTGTGGGGGTGGTGACCATCGGCAATGCGATGTTGGTGCGCATGGAGCGCGAAGGGAACCGCAGCCGGGAGGACGACCTGGCGGTATAGTGAACTATATTTTAAACAGATAGCTTATGAAAAAAATCATTTTATTGCTGACGGCGGTTTGCGTGTCGCTGACGGCGTTTGCGGACGAGGGCATGTGGATGCTTCCGTATCTCCAGAAAATGAATATCAGGGATATGAAGGCGCGCGGATGCAAACTTTCGGCCGAGGATATTTACAGTATCAACAAATCGTCGCTCAAAGACGCCATCGTGATTTTCGGGGGCGGATGTACGGGTGAAATCGTATCGCCCGACGGCCTGCTTTTCACCAACCACCACTGCGGTTACGGTTCGATTCAGTCGTTGTCGTCGGTAGAGCACGATTACCTGAAAAACGGTTTCTGGGCCATGTCGCATGCCGAGGAGATTCCCGCTCCCGGGCTGAAAGTGCGTTTTATCCGCTCCATCAGCGACGTGACGGCGGAAATCGTGGGGAACGTACCCGGCATTGCCGGCCAGCAGGAGTACGAGCGGATTGTGGCGGAGAATACGAAAAACCTTATCGGCGAGCTGCAGGCGGCAAATCCCGGCATGGCAATCGAAATCAAGCCCTTTTTCGGCGGCAACCAGTATTTCGCATTCGTGATTGAAATCTTCGGCGACGTGCGTCTGGTGGGAACGCCCCCGACCTCGATCGGCAAATTCGGCGGCGAAACGGACAACTGGATGTGGCCGCGTCATACGGGCGATTTCTCGGTCTTTCGCGTCTATGCCGGACCCGACAACAGGCCTGCCGCTTATTCGCCCGAAAACCGCCCTTACAAGGCCGAGAAATACCTGAAAGTGTCGCTCGGCGGATACAAGGAGGGCGACTTCGCCATGATTATGGGATTTCCCGGCTCCACGCAGCGGTATATGACTTCGTATGAGATCGACAATATGCTGACGATTGCCAATCCCAACCGCATCTTCATCCGCGGGGAGAGGCAAGCTATTCTCAAAGAGGATATGGCGGCCAGCGACAAGGTGCGTATCCAGTATGCGTCGAAGTACGCTTCATCGTCGAATTACTGGAAGAACTCGATCGGCAAGTCGCGCGGCATTCGCAAGCTGGGCGTCAAGGAGCGCAAGCAGGAGCAGGAGGCGGCTTTCCAGGCCTGGGCCGAAAAGAATACGCTGCCCGAAGAGGGGTATATCGACGCACTGCCCAAGGTGCGCGAGGCGATGGAGGGATTGGCCTCTGTCGACGACGACCGGCAGTATATCGACGAGGCGTTCCTCCGCGCAATCGAAATCATGACGCCTGCGCGGATGCTCGACAACCGGAGCGAAATAAAGAATCCCGAGCGTTCCAAAGAGTCGATGGCCAACTGGTACAAGGATTACAACGCCCCGACCGACCGCAAGGTGGCCAAGCGCATGCTGAAAATCGCCCACGAGCACATGACCGACCTGCCGTCGTTCTACACGGAGATTGTCGACAAGGATTTCGGCGGCGATACGGATGCTTATGTAGATTACATGTTCGACAATTCGCTCTTCGTTTCGGAAGAGAAGGTGAATGGTCTGATTGACGATTTTTCGGTCGAAAAGTACACTTCCGACCCGGTGGTGCCGTTTATGCGGTCGGTTATGGAAAAGTACGGCGAACTCTCCGCGGCACGCAAGCCTTTCGTGGAGAAATACAACGAAGGAAGCCGCAAATACGTAGCCGGGCTGATGCTTCAGAACCCGAAAAAGGCATGGGCTTCGGATGCCAACTTCACGCTGCGCCTTACCTACGGCCGCGTGCTGCCTTATTCGCCGGCCGACGGAATCGAATACAATTACTATACGACGCTCAAGGGCGTTATGGAGAAGGAAAATCCGCAGAATCCCACCGAATTCACCGTACCGGAAAAGCTCAAGGAGCTCTATGCGGCGCGTGACTTCGGCCGTTATGCCAACGACAGGGGCGAACTGCCCGTGGCGTTTCTGGCCGACTGCGATATTACGGGCGGCAACTCGGGCTCGCCGGTGCTCAATGACAAGGGCGAACTGATCGGCTTGGCGTTCGACGGCAACTGGGAGGCGATGTCGGGCGACGTGGCTTTCGAGCCCGAGCTGCAGCGCACGATTTCGGTAGACATCCGCTATGTGTTGTTCGTAATCGACAAATTCGCCGGAGCGGGCTGGCTCCTGGACGAACTGGATATTCGGTAACGTCCGCAAGGTGTACGGCAGCAAACGGATTTTCGGGTGCTGCCGGCAGGAATAAAGCGTGCATGTGCACGCTTTATTCGTTTTTCCGGACAGGCGCTCCGGGCGATTCGCGGATATTCGACCGCCCGTGCCGGAAAAAGTGCGGCGGATGCACCGATTCCTTCTTGACCGGTTACGCTCTTTCTTAACGACCGTAAACAAATAATGGTGCTTTGCTTTTTCTTTAACCCAAAAATTACTAATTTTGACAGAAATTAGTAATACTGTATATCTTGAATATGGCAAAAGAGTTCAAACGTTACCTCGTTACATCGGCTCTCCCCTATGCCAACGGCCCGGTGCACATCGGCCATCTGGCGGGAGTCTACATACCCTCGGACATTTATACGCGCTACCTGCGGTTGAGGGGCCGCGACGTGATTTCGGTCTGCGGATCGGACGAGCACGGCGTGCCCATCACCATCAAGGCCCGCAAGGAGGGTGTGACTCCGCAGGAGATTGTGGATCGTTACCACAACCTGATTAAAAAGTCGTTCGAGGGGCTGGGCATGTCGTTCGACATCTATTCGCGTACGACGTCGGCGACGCATGCGAAGACGGCATCGGAATTCTTCCGCAAACTCTACGACGAGGGCAAGTTCATCGAACGCACCTCGATGCAGTATTACGACGAGGAGGCGCAGACCTTCCTTGCCGACCGTTACATCGTGGGAACCTGTCCCAAGTGCGGGAACGACCGTGCCTACGGCGACCAGTGCGAGAAATGCGGCTCTACCCTTTCGCCCGACGAGCTGATCGACCCCCACAGCGCCGTGTCGGGCTCCGTGCCCGTGAAGCGGGAAACGAAACACTGGTACCTGCCGCTGGACGAGTACGAGGGATTCCTGCGCGAGTGGATACTCGACGGTCATAAAGAGTGGAAAACGAATGTTTACGGACAGTGTAAAAGCTGGCTGGACGGGGGTTTGCAGCCCCGTGCCGTGAGCCGCGATTTGGACTGGGGCATTCCGGTGCCGGTGGAAGGCGCCGAGGGCAAGGTGCTCTACGTGTGGTTCGACGCGCCGATAGGCTATATCTCCGCTACGAAGGATCTCACGCCGGACTGGGAAAAATACTGGAAGTCGCAGGATACCAAGATGGTGCATTTTATCGGCAAGGACAATATCGTTTTCCACTGCATCGTATTCCCGTCGATGCTCAAGGCACACGGCGGTTACGTGCTGCCCGAAAACGTCCCGGCCAACGAATTCCTGAACCTCGAGGGTGACAAAATCTCGACTTCGCGCAACTGGGCCGTATGGCTGCACGAATACCTGGAGGAGTTCCCCGGCAAGGAGGACGTGCTGCGTTACGTGCTTTGCGCGAATGCTCCCGAAACCAAGGACAACGACTTCACCTGGAAAGATTTCCAGGCCCGCAACAATAACGAGTTGGTAGCCGTGCTGGGTAATTTCGTCAACCGGGCGCTGGTGCTTACGCAGAAGTATTACGGCGGCATAGTTCCGGCCTGCGGTGCCTTGGACGATTACGACCGCCGGACAATCGAAGAGGTTGCAGCCGTGAAAGGGTCGCTCGAAAACAATATCGAAAACTACCGTTTCCGCGAGGCGCTCAAGGATGCCATGAACGTGGCGCGCATCGGTAACAAATACTTGGCCGACACGGAGCCGTGGAAAGTCGTAAAGACCGATCCCGATCGTGTGAAAACGATTCTGAACATCGCTTTGCAGATTACGGCCAATACGGCGGTGGCCATCGAGCCTTTCATGCCTTTCTCGGCCGCCAGGATGCTGAAGATGCTTGCCGCCGGAAAATTCGATTGGGAACGGCTGGGTGCGATGGATTTGATGGAAGCGGGACACCGCATTGGCGAGCCGTCGCTGCTGTTCGAGAAAATCGAGGACGATGTAATCCAGCGCCAGCTGGATAAACTCGCGGCGACAAAAGAGGCCAATCAGGCGGCAGAATCGGTGCAAAATATTGAAGCACAGAAAGATACAATCCAGTTCGACGATTTTCAGAAAATGGATATCCGTGTTTCCACCGTACTCGCGGCAGAGAAGGTCGCAAAGACCAAGAAGCTGCTGAAGCTGACCGTGGATACGGGAATCGACCAGCGGGTGATTGTGTCGGGTATCGCTGAATATTTCACACCCGAGGAGTTGATCGGCCGCCAGGTGCTGGTGCTCGTGAACCTTGCTCCGCGCGAATTGAAAGGAATTCTTTCACAGGGAATGATTCTGATGGCCGAAGATGCCAGCGGAAAGTTGAAATTGCTCTCCCCCGACGGAAAAACGAATAACGGGGCTGTAGTAGGCTGATTACAGCAAAAAGAGGAAACCGATGTTTCCGGCTCCCCTTTTTGTTGTTTCGGATTTTAATTTTAGAAAAACCTTTAAATTATACGATAATGGAAAATACAGATTGGGGTGCCTTGGGTTTCGACTATCACAAGACCAATTTCAATGTTCGCTATTATTATACGGACGGCAAGTGGAGTGATATGGAGGTTACGGACGATGAGTATATCAAGATGCACATGTCGGCTTCGTGCCTGCACTACGGTATCGAACTTTTCGAGGGGCTTAAGGCTTTCCGGGGAGTCGACGGCAAAGTCCGCCTTTTCCGTGTGGAAGATAATGCCCGGCGCCTCCGATCTTCGGCCGAGCGTCTGTGCCTGCCGATTCCGAGCATCGAAATGATTGTCAATGCCTGCATCGAAGTGGTTCGCCGGAACGAAGAATTCATTCCTCCTTACGGAACGGGTGCTTCGCTTTACCTGCGTCCCGTGATGTTCGGCACGACGGCCGGACTGGGTGTCAAACCGGCCAAAGATGCGCTGCTGATTGTCTATTGCTCGCCTGTCGGCGCTTATTTCAAAGCAGGGATTAAACCGATTCCGGTTGCTATCGACCGGGAACAGGACCGCGCTGCTCCACGTGGAACAGGTGACGTTAAAGTCGGCGGTAACTATGCGGCCAGCCTCTTGTCGGGTGAAAAAGGCCATGCATTGGGTTATTCGAATATTATGTATCTCGATGCTGCCGAACACAAATATATCGAGGAGTGCGGAGCATGCAATTTCTATGGAATTAAGGACGGTAAGTATATTACGCCTAAATCTCCGTCGGTGCTGCCCTCCATTACCAATATGAGCCTGCGCCAGTTGGCCCGCGATATGGGCCTCGAGGTCGAGGATCGTCAGATTCCCGTAGAAGAACTTTCGACGTTCGAGGAGTGCGGAGGCTGCGGAACTGCGGCCGTAATCTCCCCTATCGGGAAGATTTACGATATGCAAACTGAAAAAACGTATGAGTATGGCAGCGAAGTGGGTAAAGTTTCGATGGCTTTATATACGAGCCTGCAGGATATTCAGTACGGCCGGGCGGAAGATAAATACAATTGGTGTACGATTGTATTGTAGTTTTTAGTTCCGAAAGATAGAATAGGGGTGGCTTATATTAGGCCACCCCTATTCTTTTTGTTCCACGTGGAACTATGTGTTGTCGATTTGTTTGCCGGGTCTTTGTGATGAAATTGTTATTTTCTGATTTGTTGTCTTCTGAATTGTTCCACGTGGAACACTCCCCTACCGCCCGAATTTTACCAATAAAACATTGACGTCGGCCGGTGAAACGCCCGGGATGCGCGAAGCCTGTCCGATGGTATTCGGTCGTATGCGCGAGAGTTTTTGCCGGGCTTCGATAGTGAGGGAGTTCATCGAATGAAAATCGAAATCGTCGGGAATACGGATGTTTTCGAGCCGGTGAAGTTTTTCGGCAATGAATTTTTCGCGTTCTATGTATCCTTTATACTTGATTTGGATTTCTGCTTCTTCGATGACTTCGGCATCCATTTCGTTCGTTTCGATGAAATTCCGAAGTTTGGGCAATACGGATTTCAGCGAATCGAACGTCACATTGTTGCGCATCAGGATGTCGTAAAGCTTCCGTCCCTGTGCCAAAGGCTCCGAATTTATCGATTTTAAATAGTCGTTAATTTCGGTTGCTTTGATGCTCTGCCGGCGGGCGAATGAAATAAGCGATTCTACGAGCGTATTTTTTTTGACGAAACAGTCGTATCTTTTTTGTGAAATCAGACCGATTTTATATCCGAGCGGAGTGAGCCGGATGTCGGCATTGTCCTGCCGGAGCAGGATGCGGTATTCGGCGCGCGAGGTGAACATGCGGTAAGGTTCGTCGACGCCTTTGGTCACCAGGTCGTCGATTAGTACGCCGATATAGGCTTCGTCGCGTTGCAATACGACGGGCTCCTCCCCCACCAATGCCCGGTGAGCATTGATTCCGGCAATAAGTCCCTGCGCAGCGGCCTCTTCGTATCCGGTCGTACCGTTGACCTGTCCGGCAAAGTAAAGTCCCGAAACAAGTTTGGTTTCGAGCGAATGATGCAGCTGCGTCGGCGGGAAATAGTCGTATTCGATGGCATAGCCCGGACGATAAATGTGCAGATCTTCAAATCCCCGGATTTTGTGAAGAGCTTCCCATTGGATGTCCCAGGGCAGCGAGGACGAAAAACCGTTGAGGTAATATTCGTTGGTGCTACGGCCTTCGGGTTCCAGGAAGAGTTGGTGTTGTTCCTTATCGGCAAAGGTGCGGAGCTTGTCCTCGATGCTTGGGCAGTAACGCGGCCCGATTCCCTTTATCGTGCCGTTGAAAAGCGGCGAGCGGTCGAAACCGGTGCGCAGGATGTCGTGCACCTCGGCGGAGGTGTAGACCAGAAAACAGGGTAATTGTTCCTTAACTGGTTGTGTATCAGTAGAAAAAGAAAATTTTGCGGGATTCTCGTCGCCGTATTGCGGCTCGAGGATTTCGAAATTTATCGTGCGGGCGTCGAGGCGCGCCGGCGTGCCTGTTTTCATGCGTCCCGTTTCGAATCCGACGGCTCGGAGCGATTCCGTAATGCCGTGCGAAGCGGCATCCCCGGCACGGCCGCCTTCGGCATGCGAGGTACCGCAGTGCATCAGTCCGCCAAGAAAAGTGCCCGATGTCAGTACGGCGGCGCGGCATGTGAATTCGATGCCCATGCGCGTCCGGACGCCCCGGATACGGGGTTTGCCGGCAGAGGTGTCGAACAGCAGTTCGGTGGCGGCGTCCTGCCAGATATAGAGGTGCCAGGTGTTTTCGAGCGTGCGGCGCCACTCCTCGGAAAAACGCGTCTTGTCGCACTGCGCCCGGGGGCTCCACATGGCCGCCCCTTTCGAGCGGTTGAGCATCCGGAACTGGATGGTCGTGAGGTCGGTGATGCGGCCCATCTGACCGCCCAAAGCATCTATTTCTCTGACTATCTGTCCTTTGGCAACTCCGCCGACGGCGGGATTGCAGGACATCGAAGCCATTTTCGCCATGTCCATCGTGAGCAGCAGCGTGCGCGAACCGAGGCGCGCCGCCGCTGCCGCGGCTTCGCACCCGGCGTGTCCGCCGCCGATGACGATGATGTCGTAGTCGAGTGTCATTTCGTGTCGTTTTGTTCGTTGCCGGGCCGGGTTTCCTGCACTTTTTCCGGGATGGGTTCGTATGCCCGGGAAGCTGGGGTTCCGACTGCGGCGGAGGCTGTTGCCGATGGGGCTGCAAGGCCGTTTTGCGCCGTGTTATCCGCCGTGCTGCGGCCCGTGCGGACGTTGGAGGGCAAAGCGGTATGGGAATCCGGCGTGCGCATTTTCAGGGCCGTTCGGCGGGCTGCTCCCAGAATTCGAGGTATTTATCCTCCTTGCGGTGCATCTGCGCATTGGTGCGGGGCGTTTTGTCGCCCTGCCCGCACAGGTGCAGCACGCCGTGCACCACGACCCTGCGCATCTCCTGCAAGGCCGTGACGCCGTATTGCCGGGCATTGTCGGCTACGGTTTCGACATCGATGAAAATGTCGCCCGAAACGATACCCGTGCCCTTGCGGTCGCTGTAGTCGAACGTGATGACGTCCGTGAAATAATCGTGCCCGAGGTACTGGCGGTTCATCTCCAGAAGCCGCTGCGCCGAGCAGAAAATATAATTCACGTCACCCAGCGTATACCCCTCCGAAAGGGCCACGTCGCGCAGCCATGCCGCCGTCAGGCGTTTCTGCGGCAGCAGGTAGGTACAGTCGTCCGTATAGTATTTGACAGCCATTTTGCGGTGTTTTCGTATTTTTTGTCCGGTCTTTGCGGGGCCCGGTTCCCGTGTTATGACATGCCGGTCCGGATTTATACTCCGGTGCTTTACGTCCGGCATTCCTGTCCGGTTTTTTCAGTTCGGTCTTCTTCATCCGGCCTCCTGTCCGGCATTTCCGACCAAATTCCCCGCCGGAGTTTTTCAGCCCGGGGAAATACGTCCGGCGTTTCCTGCCGGTTTCCCCGACCGGAGTTTGCAGGCGGGCTTTCCGCCGGTGCTTTTCATCCCGGCTTCCGTGCATACGGAGTTTTTGTTGCAGCCAACTCCGGCGCGACCGGACTTGTGGATGTTCCCATCAGTCGTCCGTACCGTCACCTTTAGCGGTCTGCCCGGTCTGCTGCCGTTATTCCGGGCATGGCCTTGCGGAATGCATCCGGCCGGCCGCTGCGGAGCGTATGCCGTCGCGCCGCCCTACTTCCTGAAACAATTTTCGGCGCGGAGCTTCTGGCCGGGGTTCGGCGGGTAGATCCCGAAGACCAGCTGGTACTCGGTTTCCATGGTCAGGATGTTGACCTTGGAGCCGATGGTGCCCAGTTGTGCGTTCCGTGCCACTTTCTGGCCCTTTTCGACGCAGATCGACCCCAGGTTGGCATAGGAGGTTATGTATTCGCCGTGGGCCACGTAAACGTCGTATTTGTTGGTAATGCGGTTGCGCTTGATGTCGACGACCTTGCCGTCGTAGATCGAAATGACGTGCGCGCCCTTGGGGCCCGTGATTTCGGCCATGTTCTCCTTGTAGCGCTTGACGCGGCCCGCCGTAACGGGGAGCCGGAGCCCGGTGGTCTTTGTCGAGAACGAAGCGCCCTCGGTATTTCCTTTGGTGAGTTTGCGCAGTTCGCTGATGGCCACGTCCAGTTGCTGCTCCTGCGCCATTTTGCGCTGCAGGGCCGTTTTCTCCTTCTGCGACATCTGGCGGATGCTCGTGCGGGCGTTGCGGGCGTCGCGCTGGAGTTTCTGCTTCTGGGCCGTGAGCTGCTGTGTCACCGAGTCGAGCGACCGCTTGCGGCGGTCGAGCAGCATCTTCTCTTCGGCGACCTGTTTCGACAGCGCCGCGATGTCCTGCAGCTTGCGCTCGCGCATCGAGGCGACCTCGCGCAGGTTGGTGAGCTTGCGGGCTACGTCGGTGAAGCTGCGCGATGAAAAAATATAGGTTAAATAATTGTTGTGCTTGTAGTTGCGGTATGCTTCGCGCACCATCTCCGCATATTGCGCCCGGTTGCGCTCGAGGGTGGAATTGAGGTCGCCGGCAACGCTGTCGGTGCGTGAAATCTCCTCGCGCAGGAGTCGGGCCTGCTTCTCGGTCGCCTCGAGCAGCTGGTTGCGCGAATCGAGCTGGCGGGCCAGCCGGCGCACGCGCTCCTCGGTGGCGGCACGTCCCTGCTTGATTTTCGAGAGCTCGCGCTCCTCGGCGGCGATACGCTGTTCGAGGGCCGCAATCACGCGTTTCTGCTCTTCGATTTTAGGGTCGCTCTGTGCGGCGGCCGTAAGGGCGGCGATCAGCAGCAGGAAGGTCGGTAGTATGCGGGCGGGTTTCATTGCAATCACTCTTTCGGGGTTTTGCCCTGTTCCATGCGGCGGGTTATCCGGTCGGCGTCATACCCTTTTTCGAGGGCTTTGCGCCAGTATACCTCGGCCATGAACTGCTCGCCCATGGCATGCAGGATGTCGCCGTAGTGAACCAGCAGCTCGGGGCTGTTCTGGCTGTCGAGTGCGATGGCCTGCTGCATCACCTTCTTGGCTTCGGCCGTGCGTCCCAGCTTGAAGAGCACCCATGCGTGGGTGTCGAGGTAAGTGGGATTGTTGTCCGTGAGGGCGACGGCGCGGCTGGCCATGGCCAAGGCCTTTTCGAGATCCCGCCCCTCGAGCGAGAGGAAGTAGGCATAGTTGTTGAGCACCATGGCGTTGTCCGGATTGTAGTGCAGGCTGCGGTCGTAGGCTTTGTAGCACTGCTTCATATCCGAACGCGAGGCGCCTTTTTTACCGGCGAGGCTGAAATTTTCGTCGTTTGTGTCCCCCGCCACCGCTTTCTGGTGCCATGTGTCGCCGACGAGGCCCCAAATGGCGCTGCGCAGCGAGTCGGTGGCAGCGAAAGACAGCGACTGCCGGTAGGCTTTGACGGCTTTGGCGTATTGTTTGGAGTAGTTCAGCGCATGCCCTTTCGCGATGTGGAAATCGACCTGGTCCGGGAAAAGCTCCAGCGCACGGCTGACGTAACGGTCGACCGAATCGGGGTGCTGGAGGTAGCTTTCGATGTCGATGACCGAGCGGTAAAACGACTCGACGGGCGGCTGGTCGCCGAGGTGGAGTTTGTAGAGCGCCAGCGCCTGTTCCAGCTCTCCCGAGGCAATCAGGTGCCGGGCGTAGAGCTCCACGACGCGCTTGTCCTGCGGATAACGCACGGCGAGCGTCGAGGCCAGGGCGTTGAGCTGGGTGTAATATTCGCGGTAGAACCGCATGTCGGAGGTGAACAGTTCGAAACGTTTGATTTTCGCGTCGAGCGGCATTTCGTCCGATTTGAAGAGGCGCTCCGTGATTGAGAGCAGCGAGCGGTAATCGCGGCGCCCGTTGTAGTAGTCGGCCAGCGACATCAGCGTCCCGACGTTCGTCGAGTCGATTTTCAGGGCCTGGTCGTATTCGGCGAGCGCCAGCGAGTCCTTGCCCAGGATGTTGTAGAGGTCGGCCAGCACCACGTGGTGCTGCGCCTCGTAAGGCACCGCATCGACCATGGCCTTTGCCTCCTCGACGGCCTTGTCGAGCTGCCGCGTGGCGACCAGCAGTTGCCGCTTCATGGTGCTCAACACCGGAATGCGGCCGAAACGCATCTCGGCCGAGTCGAGCGTCGCGATGGCCGAGAATGGCTGTTCCGCCTGCTCGTAGAGAGCCGCCAGGAGCCGGTAGTTGTCGGGGTTCTGCGGATCGTCGGTGCGCAGGCGGCGGTAGACGGCCAGCGCCTCGTCGTAGCGGCGGGCGAAGATGAGCGTCTGCCCGAGGAACTGGTGGTACCACTTGTTGGCCGTGTCGAGCCGGTGGGCGCTGCGCGCCAGTTCCACGGCTTCGTCGGGCGTGGAATACATGCCGTTCGACGCCATTTCGTAATAGGCCGGGGCGAATGTCGAGTCGTTGCGGATGGCTTCGGTGAAAAACTCCCGCGCCCGGGCCGTGTCGCCGGCGATGGTGTTTTGCTTGATGCCTTCGGTGTAGAGCCAGACGCTGCGCAGCGAATCGGGATATTCGGGCACTCCGGCCGGGCCCCTTCCGGCGGCGAACGCCGTGAAGAAGAGTGCGCAGAGTGCCGTTGTCGCTGTCAGACGCTTCATGGTCATCGGTTTCAGAGTGCGGTGTCGAACTGGTGGAGGAACCTTACGTCGTTCTCGAAATAGAGGCGCAGGTCCTTGACGCCGTATTTGAGCATGGCGATACGCTCAATACCCATGCCGAAGGCGAATCCGGCGTATTTTTCGGGGTCTATGTTGTTTGCTTTCAGTACGTTGGGGTCGACCATGCCGCAGCCCATGATTTCGAGCCAGCCGGTGCCCTTGCAGACGGGGCATCCCTTGCCGCCGCAGAGGTTGCACGAAACGTCGACCTCGGCCGAAGGTTCGGTGAACGGGAAATACGACGGGCGCATGCGGATGACGGCCTGCTCGCCGAATACCTCTTTGGCGAAGTAGAGCAGCGACTGCTTCATGTCGGCGAACGAAACCCCTTCGTCGATGTAGAGGCCTTCGATCTGGTGGAAGATGCAGTGCGCGCGGTAGGAAATGGCCTCGTTGCGGAACACGCGGCCCGGGCAGATGACGCGGATGGGCGGTTTCTGGCGCTCCATGGTGCGTACCTGAATCGACGAGGTGTGCGTGCGCAGCAGGATGTCGGGGTTCTTTTCGATGAAGAACGTGTCCTGCATGTCGCGCGCCGGATGTTCGGGCGGGAAGTTGAGCGCCGAGAATACGTGCCAGTCGTCCTCGATTTCGGGGCCGTCGGCCACGGTATAGCCCAGGCGGGAAAAGACCTCGACAATCTGGTTTTTGACCAGCGAAATCGGATGGCGCGAACCGAGTTGTTCGGCCGAGCCGGGACGGGTCATGTCCTCCGTGGCGGCGCCGTCGCCTTCCGCGGAGTCCTGCAACTGTTCGCGCAGGTTGTTTATCTGTTCGAGCGCCGTGGCCTTGAGCTTGTTGAGCTGCTGACCGAGCTCGCGTTTGAGCTCCGGAGCCACCGTTTTGAACTCCTCCATCAGGGCGTTCAGTTCGCCTTTCTTGCCGAGGATTTTGATGCGGAACTCCTCGATTTCGGCTGCTGCCTTCGGTTTGAACTCTTCGACACGTCGGAGGAGTTCATTGATTTTGTCGGTCATATTTTGATTGTTTACGCTTTTTCCCTACTTTTACCGATTATATAACGTGCAAAGTTATAAAAAAATTGAGACATGTTGCGTAAAACCCTCTCATTTATCTCGGTGCTGCTGCTCGTCGCAACGGTCGCCGGGGCGCGGAATCCCGATGCGGATACCGTGCGGCCCCGCACGGTGGGCGTCGTGATGAGCGGCGGCGGCGCAAAGGGGCTCTACCATATCGGCGTGCTCGAGGCCCTCGAGGAAAACGGCGTGCCGATCGACTATGTGGCCGGCACTTCGATGGGGTCGATCATCGCGGCGATGTATGCCGCGGGCTACTCCCCGGCCGAGATGCGGGAAATCGTCGCCTCGGGCGTGGTCAAGGAGTGGGTGTCGGGCCGTATAGACCCCCGCTATACCCCCTACTACCGGCAGATTGGCCACAACCCGGCCTTTATCAGCGTGCGGATGAACCTGGGTAATTCGGGCAAGCGGTTCCGGGTGACAAACCTGATTTCGTCGACGCCGATCGACATGGCGCTGACGGAGCTTTTCGCCCCGGCGACGGCCGCCTCGGAGGGCGATTTCGACCGGCTGATGGTGCCTTTCCTGTGCGTGTCGAGCGACATGAACGCCCGTGAGCCGGTGGTGATGCGCAACGGCGACTTGAGCGAGGCGGTGCGTTCCTCCATGTCCATACCGTTGGTTTTCAAACCGATGAAAGTGGATTCGATGCTGCTGTACGACGGCGGTATTTACGATAACTTTCCGTGGCGGCCGCTCGACGTGGGGTTCCGTCCCGACCTGATTGTGGGCAGCATCTGCACGTCGGGCAACACCCCGCCCAGCCAGAACAGCAGCATCCTCGACCAGGCTTTCATGCTGGCGATGCACGACAGCGACTACGACCTGCCCAAAGGCCGCAGCGTGACGATACGCCGCGCGGTGGATGTCAACATGCTCGATTTCGACAGCGCCGAGTCCATCATGAATGCGGGATATGAGGATGCCATAGCGGTCATGCCGCAGATTCTGGAGCGGGTTTCCGAGCGCTGGACGCCGCAGCAGTACGCCGAGCGCCGCGAGGAGTTCCGCGCCAAATGCCCGCCGTTGATTTTCAACGACTACAAGCTCGAAGGGCTGGCGCCGGCGCCGGAGGCCTACATCCGCGACTTCCTGAAAGTGGACCGGCGTACACCCGGGCGGCAGCGACCGATGGGTTTTTCCGAACTGCGCGACAACCTCTACGCAGTACTCGGGGACGGCAACTTCACGATGGATTTCCCGCATGCGGCCTACGATTCCGTGAAAGAGCGCTATTCGTTCTCGGCGGTGTTCCATACCAAGCCCAATTTCAAAATCACCATCGGCGGCAACGTCTCCTCGACGGCCTTCAACCAGGCGTATATCGGCGTGAACTACCAGACGATCGGCCGCGTGGGCCAGCAGCTGGGCGCCGACCTCTACCTCGGGCCGATTTATACGTGGGGAACCATCGGCGGGCGCACGGATTTCTACATGTGGAAGCCCGTGTTCCTGGATTACTCGTATAATTTCGCCGTCCGCAACTTCCGTCACGGCTCGTTCGGCAACGTCACCAAAGTCGACAATACGCAGCAGGTCAAGAACAGCGAAAGCTTCTTTTCGACCGCCGTCGGCATGCCCCTCGCCCGCCGCGGCGTATTCCTGCTGCGGGCCAACGGCGGACACGTCAACTATCACTACGATTCCGACGTGCTTTTTGCCGACGACACCGACCATTCGCGGTATTCGTTCTTCGGGCTCAAGGCCGAACTGGCGCGCAACACCCTCGACAAGTTCCTCTATCCCCGCCGGGGCTCCGACCTGAAACTTTCGGCGATTTTCGTCACGGGGCGCGACAAGTACGAACCGTTCGATGCCGACGGCTTCCGCTCGCGGATATCCCGCCAGTGGGTCGGCGCGCGGTTTACGTGGGACAAGTATTTCGACATGCCCGGGGTGCCCTGGTTCTCGCTGGGCCTGAACGTCGACGGCGTAATGACCAACCATCCCGAATTCACGACCCGGGGCGCCACCCTGATGTCGATGCCGGCCTATACGCCGGTGCCGCACGCGCAGATGATTTACATGCCCGATTTCCGGGGCAAGCGCTTTGCGGCCGGCGGCATAATGCCGACTTTCGACCTGATGCCCAATTTCTTCTTCCGCACGGGTTTCTACACGATGTTCCGCGAGAAGCGGAATTACAACCCCGGGGCGCGGGTCGGGGTGGAAGACAGGCGGTGGCACTACATCGCCGAGGCGTCGCTGGTCTACCATACGCCGATCGGCCCGGTCAGCCTCGCGCTGACCAAATACGACCTGCACAGTTGGAAGAACATGTACCTGACGTTCAACTTCGGCTATGCGATCTTCGCGCCGAAGGGGACGTTCTATTAGCGGGCCGTTTCCCGGTGCGCAGGACCGGGTCAGCGGTGCGGACGGAACGGCGGCGGGCAGTTCGGCAACTTTTCCGGTGCGTTTTGCATCATTTTTTCTGTTATCGGAATAACAGTTTTTTAAAATATTTTCATAAATTTGCCCCGGAATGAAACCCCGAAAAATCAATTTATCGAAATAATTCAAAATCAAAGTACTATGTTCGCAATCGACAATTACGATTTCAAAGGCAAGCGCGCGATTATCCGCGTGGACTTCAACGTGCCCCTCAACGAGAAGGGCGAGGTGACGGACGACACCCGCATCCGCGCGGCGATTCCCACCATCAAAAAGGTGCTCGAAAAGGGCGGTTCGGTGATCCTGATGTCGCACCTGGGACGTCCCAAGAAGAATCCCGATCCCAAATTCTCGCTGGAGCAGATTGTTCCCGCCATCGAGAAACGCTTGGGCGTGAAGGTGATGTTCGCCGGCGACTGCATGGGCGAGAAAGCCGCCGAGATGGCCAAGAACCTCAAACCCGGCGAGGTGATGCTGCTCGAGAACCTGCGTTTCTACGCCGAGGAGGAGGGCAAGCCCCGCGGCCTGGCCGAGGACGCTACCGACGAGCAGAAGAAAGCGGCCAAGAAAGCCCTGAAGGAGGGTCCGCAGAAAGAGTTCGTCAAGAAGCTCGCCTCGTATGCCGACTGCTACATCAACGACGCCTTCGGCACGGCGCACCGTGCTCACGCCTCGACGGCCCTGATTGCCGATTATTTCCCCAACGACAAGATGTTCGGCTACGTGATGGAGAACGAACTGAAAGCCATCGACGGCATCATGCTGGAGCCGAAACGTCCGTTCTGCGCCATCCTCGGCGGTTCGAAGGTTTCGACCAAGATTACCATCATCGAGAACCTGCTGGAGAAGGTGGATGTGCTCGTGCTGGGCGGCGGTATGACCTACACCTTCGCGGCTGCGCAGGGCGGTAAGGTCGGCAATTCGATCTGCGAGCCCGACCAGTTCCAGACGGCGCTCGACATCCTGGCCAAAGCGCAGGAGAAGGGCGTGAAAGTCGTCATGTCGCCCGACGCGCTGATCGCCGACGCATTCTCGGCCGACGCCAACACGGACGTGGCTCCGGCCGACAACATTCCCGACGGCTGGGAAGGTGTCGACATCGCCGACGAAGGCAAGAAAGTCTTCCGCGAGGAGATTCTCAATTGCAAGACAATCCTCTGGAACGGCCCCGTGGGCGTGTTCGAAATCGACAAGTTCGCGACCGGCTCGCGCGCCGTGGCCGAGGCAATCGCCGAGGCTACCTCGAAAGGCGCCTACTCGCTCATCGGCGGCGGCGACTCGGTGGCCTGCATCAACAAGTTCGGCCTGGCCGACAAGGTGTCGTACGTATCGACGGGCGGCGGCGCCCTGCTCGAGTACATGGAGGGCAAGGAGCTTCCGGGCGTTGCGGCTATCCGCAAATAATCCGGACGAACCCGCAAAATAACTCGCAAAACAAGGGGTGTCCGGAGGGGCACCCCTGTTTTCAAACCAATAAACCGGACTGATACCATGAAGAAAATCATCCTTTTCGCAGCAACAGTAGCTTGTATGGCAAGTTGTCAGAATACAACCAAAACCCCGGCTATCGACATGGCGAACTTCGACCTGACAGTCGCCCCGAACGCCGATTTCTACCAGTACGCCACGGGCGGCTGGCAGAAGAACAATCCCCTCAAGCCGGAATATTCGCGCTACGGCTCGTTCGACATTCTGCGCGACAACAACGAGAAACGCATCAACGAGCTTTTCTCGGAGATGACCAAAATAAAGGCCGAGCCGGGCAGCGTCGAGCAGAAGATTTCGGACCTCTATAAGATGGGCCTCGATTCGGTGCGCCTGAACGCCGAGGGCGCGGCGCCAGTGAAAGCCGCCGTCGAAGAGATTCTCGCCATCGGCGACCGCTCGCAGCTGACCGGCGCCATCGCCGGACTCCACACGGCCGTCGCCAATCCGTTCTTCGGCATCAGTGTCGGCGCCGACTTGATGAACAGCGACGTCAACGCCCTGTATATCGGGCAGTCGGGTATCATGATGGGCGACCGCGATTATTACCTCGCTCCCGAGAACGAGAACATCCGCACGGCCTACAAGGAGTACCTCGGCAAGCTGTTCCGCCTTGCGGGCATCCCCGAGGCCGATGTCGAGAAAGCCGTGGCCGGCGTGATGAACATCGAAACGAAACTGGCCGAGAAATCGTGGTCGAACACCCAGCTGCGCGACATTCCGGCGCAGTACAACCCCACGGCGAAGGTCGAGTTCGAGAAGACCTACGACGCCATCGACTGGCCGACCTATTACAAGGTCATGGGCATCGGCGACTTCGACTCGATTATCGTGACCACGAAATCGTCCATCGCCAACGCCAACGAACTGATAAAGAACGCCCCGCTGGAAGATATCCGCTATTACCTGGCCGCGCAGTACCTGGACGATGCCGCGTCGTATTTGAGCGACGATTTCCAGCAGGCCTCGTTCGACTTCTACGGCAAGGCGATGTCGGGACAGCAGGAGATGAAACCGCGCTGGAAACGCGCCATGTCGGTGCCCAACGGTACGCTGTCGGAGGCCGTCGGTGAAATGTACGTCGCCAAGTATTTCCCCGCCAGGGACAAGGAGCGTATGCTGGTGCTGGTGAAGAACCTGCAGAAAGCCCTCGGTGAACACATCGCGGCCCTCGACTGGATGTCGGAAGCCACGAAAGCCAAGGCTCAGGAGAAACTGGCCGCCTTTACGGTGAAAATCGGCTACCCCGACAAGTGGAAAGACTATTCGACGCTGGCAATCGACCCGTCGAAGAGCTATTTCGAGAATATCGTCAACGCCAGCCGCTGGTATACGGCCGACAACATTTCGAAACTGGGCAAGCCCGTGGATCGGGACGAATGGCACATGTCGCCGCAGACGGTCAACGCCTACTACAACCCCACGACCAACGAAATCTGCTTCCCGGCCGCCATTCTCCAGCCGCCGTTCTACAATCCCGATGCCGACGATGCCGTGAATTACGGTGCCATCGGCGTGGTAATCGGCCACGAAATGACCCACGGATTCGACGACCAGGGCCGCAATTTCGACAAGGACGGCAACATGAACAACTGGTGGACGGAAGAGGACGCGGCAGCGTTCAAGACCAAGACCGACGTGCTCGTGAAGCAGTTCGACGCCATCGAGGTGCTGCCCGCCAAGGACGGACAGCCGGCCATTATGGCAAACGGCGCGCTCAGCCTGGGCGAGAACATCGCCGACCAGGGCGGCCTGCGCGTGTCGCACACGGCGTTCCGCAACTCGCTCAACGGCTCGGAGCCGGCGCCGATCGACGGTTTCACGGCCGACCAGCGCTTCTACCTGGCCTACGCTACGCTGTGGGCACAGAATATCCGCGATGCGGAAATCGCGCGCCTCACCAAACTTGACGTACACTCGCTCGGCAAGTGGCGTGTGAACGCCACGCTGCGCAACCTGCAGGATTTCTACGATGCGTTCGGGATGACCGACGGGGAGATGTTCCTGCCCGAGCAGGAGCGTGTGATTATCTGGTAATCGATGTAATTTGTAACGGGAAAAGCGGCCGGAAACTTCCGGCCGCTTTTTTGCATGCGGGCGGCGGATTATTTTTTGAGGTTTTATATCGAAAAACGATAAATATTTTTTGATATTCAAAAATTGTCGTTATATTTGTCGCCGAACAAACCCCAAAATAACTCACAGCGACCATGGATTTACTCACTGTAGAACATGTCACAAAGCAATACGCCGGGCACAAGGCCCTCGACGACGTATCGCTCGCAATTCCCAAAGGTTCGGTCTACGGATTGCTCGGCCCCAACGGCGCCGGCAAGACGACGCTGATCCGCATCATCAACCGCATTACCGCGCCCGACAGCGGCCGCATTCTTTTCGGCGACCGCGAAATCTCGCCTGCGGATGTCTACCGGATCGGCTACCTTCCCGAGGAGCGCGGCCTCTACAAGAAGATGAAAGTCGGCGAACAGGCCGTCTTCTTCGCCCGCCTGAAAGGCCTTTCGCGCCGCGAGGCCGTTACGCGCCTCAAGCAGTGGTTCGTGAAATTCGGCATCCAGGACTGGTGGGACAAGAAAATCGAGGAACTCTCGAAAGGCATGGCCCAGAAAGTCCAGTTCATCGTCACGGTGCTGCACGAGCCCGAACTGCTGATTTTCGACGAGCCTTTCTCGGGGTTCGACCCTATTAACGCCAACCTGCTGAAGGACGAAATCCTCGCCCTGCGCGACAAGGGCGCTACGATCATCTTCTCGACGCACAACATGTCGTCGGTGGAGGAGATTTGCGACCACATCACGCTGATTAACAAGTCGCACAACATCCTTTCGGGCCGTGTCGACGACATTCGCCGCCGCCACGGGCTGAATATCTTCGAGGTGGCTTACCGCGGCGACGAAGCGGCGCTGCGCCGTGCCGTCGAGGGTCGCTGCGAGATACTCGAGGGCACGCAGGCCCAGTCGGTGTATGCTTCGCTCAAACTCCACGTCGAGCGCGACGAGGAGGTGCGCGGGGTGATTGCCGCCGTGAACGATGCCGTCGAGCTGCGTTCGTTCCAGGAGATTATCCCCTCGATGAACGACATTTTCATCCGCGCCGTCAGCGGAAACCTTTAAAACGATACGATTATGTCACAGGTAGGAATTATCATAGGGCGCGAATTCAACGAGCGCGTCCGCAAAAAATCTTTCATCATCACCACGCTGCTGATGCCGTTGCTGGTAATCGGCCTGATGGCCGCCCCGGCGCTCATCATGCAGTTCTCGCGCGGCGACGAGAAGCACATCGCCGTTATCGACGAGAGCGGCCTGGTCGCTCCGCAGCTGCAAAGCGGCGACGAGCTGGTTTTCGAGGCCACCGACCTCTCGACCGAGGCCGCCCGCAAGGAGCTGACCGACAAGTTCGGCGTGCTTTACATCGGGTCGGATATCCTCACCAATCCCAATAACGTGAAACTCTACGTCAACTCGTCGTCGTCGATGACCGTCGAGAACAACATCACGGGACAAATCGAGGACATTATCGAAACCGAGAAACTCAAATCGTACAATATCGAAAACCTCTCGCAGATACTGCAGGAGGTGAAAACCAAAGTCGGCATGCAGACCTTCCGCAACGACGAGTCGCAGGAGGAGGAGGCGCACGCCAAGTCTTCGGTGATCGCCACGGGCGTCGGGTTCGTGCTGGGCATGATTCTCTACATGTTCCTGCTGATTTACGGTTCGATGGTCATGCAGTCGGTAATCGAGGAGAAGAACAGCCGCGTGCTGGAGGTGATGGTCAGCTCGGTGCGGCCTTTCGATTTGATGCTGGGTAAAATCCTCGGCGTGGCGTCGGTAGCGGTCGTGCAGGTGCTGATTTGGGGCGTGCTGATTTGCGGTATCGGGGCGCTGGTGATGCCCCACCTGATGCCCGCTGACGTGATGGCGAGCGCGCAGGCCATGCAGCAGGGAATTCCCGATGCGGCCGCGTCGGTCGATATGAATCCCGAGATGTTGCAGGCGGTGGCCGCCATGACCGACTTCGGGTATGTCGTGCAGATTTTCGTTTACCTGCTGCTGTTCGTCTTCGGCGGTTACCTGCTCTACTCGGCGATGTTCGCCGCCGTGGGTTCGGCCGTGGACAGCATCCAGGATGCCCAGCAGCTGCAGACGCCGATCACCATCCCGATTATCCTCGCCCTGCTGGTGATGATGACCATCATGAACGACCCCAACTCGCAGGTGGCTTTCTGGTTCTCGATGATTCCGTTCACCTCGCCCGTGGTGATGATGGCGCGTATTCCCTACGGCATTCCCGTGTGGGAGGTGATTCTCTCGCTGGTAATCCTCTACGCCTCGTTTACCGCCATGGTATGGCTGGCAGCCAAGATTTACCGCGTGGGTATCTTCATGTACGGCAAAAAGCCGTCGTTCAAGGAACTTTACAAGTGGATACGGTATAAGTATTGACCGTCGCCGCGTTTCGCGAAAATACCGGGCCGTACGTTGTCGTGCGGCCCGGTTCGTTTCCGGGCGCCTATGGGCGGCCTGGCGTGCGGGGCAAGGCGGTGGAAAAGCGCGGGAAAAGCGTGTCCGGAAAAGCGTGTCCGGGAAAGTGCGGCCGGAAAAGGGTGCCGAAAGGGTGCGGCGGGACGAGCGGCGGAGGAATACGGGATAGGGGCGGGGCCGGCTGCGGGAGTGTCGCGGCCCCTTTTTGCGCGGTATCCGTCGCGGTGCGCCCGCGGGGTTTCCGGAGCCTGTTGCGGGAGCGGGGCGCGAAATTGCCGGGCAGTCCGGTTTTTCCGGGCTTTTTACTATCTTTGGAGGCATGAAAGAGTCGAAATTCGTCAAGACGAAGATTGTCGCGGGTTACGCCATCCTGATTGTGGTCTGCGTCCTCTCGGTAGGCTATGTCTACCGGGCGGTGGTGCGTTTTTCGACCTCCGACGGCAGCTATGCGCTGCTGCACTCCAAGCGCAACGTCGTGGGACAGACCCTCTACCACCTCTACCAGGCGGAGAGCTACGGCCAGCTGATGATTGCCGGGTACAAGTCCTACGAGGTGCGTTACAAGCGCGAGCTGCGCACTGTGCGCGGGTATATCGACTCGCTGCGCGGCTTGACCGGCGGGCAGGATTCCCTGCAGAGGATGCGCCTGGACAGCATCGTCCGCCTCTTGGCCGACAAAGAGCGGCGCACGATGAGCCTGCAGCGCTCGATTCGTTCGGCGGGCACGGCCAGCCTGCTGGAGAAGAACATCCGCGAGATGATCGGTCCGGCGGACAGCGTGGACAGCGCCGGGCTCACCGCGGACAGCGCGTTTGTGAGCCGGGTGCTGCAGGACACGGTCACCGTGGCCGTGCCGCGGCGCAAACGCAACTTTTTCCGGCGTTTCGCCGATTTGTTCAGCCCGCCGAAAGAGGATTCGGGCATCGTGATTTCCCGCCATGAGCGGGTGGTCGATTCGATGCCCGCTTCGGCCGTGAAAGACACGATTGCCACGGTGCTGCGCACGCTGCAGGATCGGGTGACCAGCGACCGTATCGGCATCTACGACCGGGCGTGGAACGAGGGCATGCGGCTGCGTTACAGCAACGATTTGGTGAATACCAAAATATACCGCCTCATCATGGATTTCGAGGACGAGGATACGGCCTACCTGCTGGGGAAAATCGACCAGACGGAGCTGATGCGCCGTCGCTCGTCGTACGTGCTGGGCGGCATAGCCGCCGTCGCCGTGGTGCTGATGCTGCTTTTTGTGGGGATTCTGCTGCGGGACGTCAACCGCAGCAACCGTTACCGCCGGGCCCTCGAGCGGGCCAACCGCGACAACGAGGCCCTGCTTGCGGCGCGCGAGAAGCTGATGCTGGCCATTACGCACGACATCAAGGCCCCGCTGGGGTCGGTGATGGGGTACATCGACCTGCTTTCGCGCCTGACCACGGGCAAGCGCGAGGAGCTTTACCTGCGCAATATGAAGGAGTCGTCGGAGCATTTGCTGGCGCTGATCAACAGCCTGCTGGATTTTTACCGCCTTGACATCAACAAAGTCGACGTCAACAGCGTGGCCTTCTGTCCCGCGCAGTTGTTCGAAACGATTTGTGCCGGATTCGCCGCGGGCGCCGATGCGAAAGGCATCGAACTGCTGCTCGATACGGCGCCCCGTGCCGGGGGCGAGGTGACGGGCGATCCGTTCCGCATCCGCCAGATTGCCGAGAACCTGATATCCAACGCCCTGAAATTTACGGACAAGGGTCGCGTCACGGTGCGCGTCGACATCGCGGAGGGGCGGCTGGTCTTTTCGGTGCGCGACACGGGCCGGGGCATAAGCCGCGCGGAGAAAGAGCGGATTTTCGGGGAGTTCGTACGCCTGCGCTCGGCGCAGGGTGTCGACGGCTTCGGGCTGGGGCTTTCGATTGTCGACCGCCTCGTGAAGCTGCTGGAGGGCACCATATCGCTCGAAAGCCGTCCGGGCGAGGGCAGCCGGTTTATCGTTTCGATTCCGGTCGGCAGTGCCGGTTCGGAGAGCCGCAGCCGCGGGCCGCAGCCGAAAACCGCGCTTCCCGCCTGTCGGGGGATGCGGGTGCTTCTGATCGACGACGATCCGCTGCAGCTCGAAATGACTGCCGGGATGTGCCGGCAGGCCGGAATCGGTGCCGAGTGTTGTCAGTATCCCGAATATGCCGCCAAACTGGTCGCGGAGGGAACTTTCACCGCTGTCCTCACCGATATTCAGATGCCCTCGGCCGACGGGTTCAGCGTCCTGGCCGCCGTGCATGGCGTAGCCCCCTCGCTGCCCGTGGTGGCGGTTTCGGCCCGCGGGGAGATGGATGCCGGGGATTTCTCGGCCCGCGGATTCGCGGGATGCCTGCGCAAGCCCTTTACGCTCAACGAACTGGTCGCGGTGTTGAATGCCGTGTGCGGCGGTGCGGAGCCAGCCGGGGTTGCCGCTGCCGGGCCTGTGGCGGCGGAATCC
>NZ_CABMQJ010000002.1 GCF_902388705.1 uncultured Alistipes sp. | reverse complement strand
GGGTTGATGTGTCCCGGACGGCCGAGATCCGTGGCCCGCGTCGCGGGGTTGGCCAGTGCGCGGATGGTCGCTGCGCGGTCGTGAATCGAAACGCCCGTGGTGCAGTCGTGCCCCAGCAGGTCGACGGTCACGGTGAACGGCGTGCCCAGCAGCGAGGTGTTGTTCTCCTCCATCATGTTGAGCCCGAGCTCCTCGCAGCGGTCTTCCGAAAGCGGGGCGCAGAGTACGCCGCGTCCCTCCTTAAGCATGAAGTTCACGATTTCGGGCGTGATTTTTTCCGCCGCCACGATGAAGTCGCCTTCGTTCTCGCGGTCTTCGTCGTCCACGACGATTACCACCTTGCCGTTGCGGAAATCTTCGATAACCTCTTCTACACTATTCAGAATCGTGTCTTTTGCCATGTCGTTTGAGTTTTATAGCGTTTTTCAATTTATTGATCGCAGGCTGCATCCGCTCGCGCAGCGCCTTGAGTTTCCCGGCGTACCAGTCCGTGTCGAGCAGCGCCGAGTCGTTCGTGGCCTTGTAGGTCAGGTACACGGCGATCGGCGTGAGTATGAACGTCGACAGCCACATGCCGTACACGGCCTCCCAGCTACCCTCTTTGGCCAGTTTCTCTCCCGACAGGCTGATGATGTAGTAGATTACGAAGAAGATAATCGACACGACGACCGGAAGTCCCAGTCCGCCTTTGCGGATGATGGCACCCAGGGGCGCGCCGATCAGGAAGAAAATCATAATCGATACCGGGAGCGACATTTTCTTGTGCCATTCGACCTTGCTGCGGTAGAGCTGGTTGAGCGCCTCCTTGGCTGCCGACTCGTCGAACGAGAACATGTTGCGCGAGTTTTTCGCGAGAGTGCGTGCCTGATTCCAGATGCGTTCTTTCTCCCGGGTCCCGAGCACGGAAACCGAGTCCGTAGCCAACATGTCGCGGAACTTGCTGCGGTCGATGCGCAGGCTGTCGGGCTGTGGCAGCACGGAGTTGTCGCGCGCGAAAATCTGCTCTTTCAGCAGGGGTTCGTACGAGCGGGTCGTGGCGTTGTTGACCATCTTCTCCAGCGAGTCGATGTCGTGCTGCAGCTCGTTGATATTCTTGGTCTGGCTGTTCGAGAACTGGTTGTCGTCGCTGCGCTGCATGGCGAAACCCTCCATGGGGATGGTCTGGTTCTGCCGGTCGAAAATGTGGTGGCGCAGTTTGCTCTGGGTGAACCACTGGCTGCTGCGGGTCTGCTCGTAGGTTTCGCCGTTGAACAGCGTCACGAGCAGGTATTTCTTGTCGTCCGACAGGCGGATGTAGCCCGAGTCGGCCACGATGGTGTTCATGTCGCCGTTGGCCGAACGGTTGTCGTAAATCAGCACGTCGCGCAGCAGGTGGGTTTCGGGATCCTGTTTGCTGACGCGAATCGACATGTTGTCGATGCCGTTGAAGAACAGGCCGTCCTGGAATTCGAGGGTCTGTTTCTGCTGGCGGATGTCGTAGATGATGCTGTATACCTTTTTGTTGGCGTACGGCACGAGGTTGTTGCCGATGAAGAAGCTGCCTACGGCGATTACGCTCACCAGGATAATCAGCGGCTTGGTGATGCGTATGAGCGACATGCCGGCCGATTTCATCGCCAGCAGTTCGTAGTTCTCGCCCAGGTTGCCCATGGTCATGATCGCCGCCAGCAGCATGGCCAGCGGCAGTCCCAGCGGAATCATGTTGGCCATGAAATAGGTCATCAGCTCGATGATGATGCCGGCGCTCAAACCCTTTCCGACCAGTTCGTCGATATAGCGCCACACGATGTTCATCATCAGGACGAACATCACGATGAAGAATGTGAGCACCATCGGCCCCAGATAGGCTTTCAGAACGAGTTTGTGGATGGTTTTCATGCGGCGGATCCGGCTTTTTTCTGACGCAAAGGTAATAGTTTTACTATAATAAGCGTAAGGGTGAGCGTAAATATTATGGCGGCGCCGGGCGGAACTTCGAAATTGTAGCTCGCGACGAGTCCCGCGACATTTCCCGCCACGGCGATGAGCGGCGCGCCGAGGGTGACGGTGCGGTATGACCGGGAGAGTGCGTTGACGATGACCACGGGCATGGTGAGCAGCGAGATGAGCAGGACGATGCCCATGATGCGGATCGAGAGGACAATCGTAACGGCAATCAGCGCCGCCATGACGTAGGAGATTACGCGCGTCGGAATGCCCCGGCTGCGGGCGAAGTCGCGGTCGAAAGCCACGTACATCACGGGCCGCAGCCACAGCAGCGCCCCTGCGATGATAGCTGCGGTCAGGATGGCGAGCGCCACGACGTCGGCGTGCGTCACCGTGACGATGCTGCCGAACAGGTAAGCCGAGAGGTCGCCCGAGGTGTAACCCGGCCGCAGGCTCATGAAAAGCGCCCCGACAGCCATGCCTACCGACCAGATGATGCCGATGGCCGAATCTTCGCGGATGCGGCCTCGGCTTCCGGCCCACTCGATGCCCAGTGCCGAAAGCACGGCGAATATCATCGCCCCGGCAATGGGATTGGCCCCGAGGTAAAAGGCGATGCCCAAGCCGCCGAACGAGGCGTGCGTGATGCCTCCCGATAGGAAAACCATCCGGCGGCATACGACGTAGGTGCCTATCACGCCGCAGGTTATGCCCGACAGGACACAGGCCGCCAATGCGTTCGACAGGTAGCCGTATTGAATCAGGTCGCTGAAAAATTCCATGCCTCGTTCTTTAATTGCGCGCAAATTTACGCTTTTTTATCGGAAAAGACCTCCCTTTTCGTGCAGTTTTCGTAATTTCGCCCGGTAAAACCGACATTTTATGCAACAACGCAGAGTCAATTTCCATACCCTCGGCTGCAAGCTCAACTTTTCGGAGAGCTCTACCCTTGCGCGGGAGTTCGAGCAGGGCGGGTTCGTGCGCGTGGCGCCCGACGCCGAGGCCGATATATGTGTCATCAACAGCTGTTCGGTGACCGAGCACGCCGACAAAAAATGCCGCAACCTGATTCGCAAGCTGCACCGCCGCAATCCCGGTGCCATCATTGCCGTGACGGGTTGTTACGCCCAGTTGAAACCGCAGGAAATAGCGGCAATCGACGGCGTAGACATTGTATTGAGCAACAATGATAAAGGAGAGTTATATAAACGGGTGGTCGAATTGTCGGGCAAGGGCCGTGCGCAGGTTTACAGTTGTGATACCGATTCGCTGACCTCGTTTTTCGCGGCCTTCTCGAGCGGCGACCGCACGCGCGCTTTCCTCAAGGTGCAGGACGGTTGCGACTACAAGTGCGCCTACTGCACCATCCACTATGCCCGGGGCGGCAGCCGCAACATGCCTGTCGCCGATTTGGTTGCGGAGGCCCGCCAGATTGCGGCCGCCGGGCAGAAAGAAATCGTTATAACGGGTATCAATACGGGGGATTTCGGCCGTACGACGGGTGAGAAGTTCATCGACCTGCTGCGTGCGCTGAATGAAGTCGACGGGATCGAGCGCTATCGTATTTCGTCCATCGAACCGAATTTACTGACGGATGAGATAATAGCATTTTGCGCCGCCTCGCCTAAATTCCAGCATCACTTCCATATCCCGCTCCAGAGCGGTTCGGACAAGATACTGGGGCTGATGCGCCGCCGCTACACCACGGCGCGTTTCGCCGACCGGATTGCCGCCGTCCGGCGGCTGATGCCCGACGCGTTTATCGGCATTGATGTGATCGTCGGCTTCCCCGGCGAAACGGAAGAGGATTTCCGCACGACCTATGACTTCCTCGCCGGTCTGGCACCGGCGTTTCTGCATATCTTTCCCTTTTCCGAACGGCCCGGAACCCCGGCCGTCGACTTGCCCGGCAAGGTGCAGCCGTCGGTGGCCACGCGCCGTGTCGGGGAGTTGGAGGTGCTTTGCGCGGAGCTGCACGGGGCATTTTGCGCCCGGGCCGCCGGAAGCGAGGATACGGTGCTGTTCGAGAGTACGAGGCGCGGCGGCATGATGTTTGGCTATACGGGCAGTTACCGCCGGGTGAAAGCGCCTTACGACAAGGCCCGCGTCAACACCATCTGCCGGGTAAAGCTCGGGGAGATGGACGAATCTCACGATTTGATGGGTGATATTCTGGATTAAATCACTATATTTGCAGGTATAAAAATTAAAAGCAATATGACGGGTTTGCGCAGAAGAGTGACGGTCGGCTTTTTAAGCATCGTCTGCCTGCTGTTTTTTTCGGGTATGGTTTCGTTCGTCGAATTGAGCCATTTGAGCCGCGATACGGGCGAGATACTCAAGGCGAACAAGCGTAACATCGAGCTGGCCAAGGAGATGCTCGATGCCGCCCACGAACAGAACGTGGCGCTGATCCGTCTTTCTGTGTTCGGCGACCGTTCCTACGACAGCCTGTGCCGCAGGAGCCTGGAGCGGTTGGAGAATACGCTGCTCGTGGCCCAGAGCGAAGCGCTCGAGAAGTCGTTTCTCGATTCGCTGGCTTTCGCCACGACCGAACTGCGCCTTTTGACCGACAATTACCTCGCTTTCGGCACTCCCGATACGGCGGTGCCGGTGGCTCCTGCGGCGGGTATACTACGCCCCGATTCCGCAGGCATCAAGTGGTACGGCAACGAGTACGAGGCTTTGTACGGCCGCCTGACTTCGGCCATCAAGAATTATATGACCTCGACGCAGAGTTCACTGGCCCCGCGTGCCGAACAGATGAAGAAGAATGCCTACCGGGCCGTGACTCCCGTGCTCATATCGTTGGCCGTGATGATTGCCATCGTGCTGATGCTCTATTACTTCATGTCGGTTTACTGTGTGAATCCCATCGTCCGGATGAACAAGGGCCTGGGCGATTACCTCTCGTTCCGTATACCGTTTACGGTCAAAGCCGACTGCAAGGACGAAGTGCTGGAGCTGAAAGAGAAAATCGAAACCCTGATAACCGTTTCCAATTCCAAGCAGACAAAAGCCTGACCAGATGCGTGTAGATGTGGTTTTACGATATGTCGGGGTCGTGATGTTGTTCATCGCGCTGTTCATGCTCCTGTCGGCGGGTATTTCCTACGTCAGCGGCATGGATTCGGCATTCTATCCCCTGCTGCTCTCTTCGCTGCTCACCGCCCTGCTGGGGGCTTTCCCGCTGATATTCGTCGAGCGCAAGGAGCAGATTACCAACAAGGAGGGCTTCTGCATCGTGGTCGGTTCGTGGCTGGTGGCCTGCGTCGTCGGGATGTTTCCCTACCTGATTTGGGGCGGGGAATTCAGTCTGGTGAATGCATGGTTCGAAAGCGTTTCGGGATTTACGACCACCGGGTCGACGATTCTCAACGACATCGAAGTGCTGCCCCGGGGCCTGCAGTTCTGGCGCTTCTCGACCACCTGGGTCGGAGGTATGGGCGTGGTGATGTTCGCGTTGCTGATTCTGCCCTCGCTGGGCCGCAACAAGATGACGCTTTCCAATGTGGAGTTGTCGACGCTTGCCAAGGATAACTACCGTTACCGCACCCAGATTATCGTGCAGATACTGCTGGTGGTCTATGTCGGGCTTACCGTGCTGTCTACCCTGCTGCTCAAGATGGCGGGCATGAACTGGTTCGATGCGCTCTGCCATGCCATGTCGGCGTGCGCCACGAGCGGTTTTTCGACCAAGAATGCCAGTGTCGCCTATTTCAACAGCCCGATGATCGACACGATTCTGATTTTCACGATGATGACTGCTGGTATCCACTTCGGGCTGATTTACGCCACGGTGACGGGCAAACGCAATAATATTTTCCGTTCGGAGGTGACGCGCTGGTACTTCGGCATGTTGTTCGCGGGTGGCCTGCTGATTGCCATCAGCCTTTTTGCGGCGAATATCTTCCCGACCTTCACGTTGGCGTTCCGCCACGGGCTGTTCCAGTTCGTGTCGCTGGTGACGACGACCGGTTTTGCGACGGCCGACTCCAACCAGTGGACGTCGTTTGCGGTTATCCTGCTGATATTCGGCTCTATCGTGTGTGCTTGTGCGGGCTCGACGGCGGGCGGTATCAAGGTCAACCGGCTGGTGCTGGCCATGAAGATGATGCGTACGCGGCTGCGCCAGCAGCAGCATCCGAACGCCGTTATCCGTATCAAGCTGGACGGGGTGATTCAGGAGTCGGAATTCCTGCATTCCGTCATGATATTCATTGTGGCGTACCTGATGCTGATTCTTGCCGGTACGGTGTTCGGCACGATGTTCGGCGTAGACCTGATGACCAGCTTTTCCGGCTCGGTGGCCTCGATTGGCAACGTCGGGCCCGGATTCGGCGAGGTGGGGTCGATGGATAATTTTTCGGCGGTACCGGCCGCCTTCAAGCTTTCCAATTCGCTGCTGATGCTGTTGGGACGTCTGGAGATTTTCGGATTCATACAACTCTTTTTCATTAAATGGTGGAGATAACCGAGATGTTGTTTCGTAAGACTTACATACTGGTATGTGCGGCGCTGCTGGGCTGTGGGAGCCTGCATGCGCAGCAACTTGCTGTCGAACCCCGTATTGCCGGGCTCGAGGGCAATGAGGAATATATGTCGCTCCTGCGCGAAGACGCGCAGTTGCAAATGCGCGAGGATTCGATTGTCAACGCCGTGGAGCGGGCCCGCAAGCAGTTGCGCGAAGACCCGGCGAACCGGCAGCGGTATTCGCAGGATATCCTGCAGCTCGAAAGCCGGATATTCGAGGTGCGCAATGCCAAGGGCCGCCTCATCGGCAGGATTAACACCATCGAGCAGGAGTGGGTGCTGGCCAACCTGAACGGTGCGGCTGCACAGCCCGCCGAACCTGCTGCCGGGAATCCTGCGGCGCTTCCCGATTCACTCAAGGTGCGCAACCTGATTTACAACCCCTGTTTCCGCGAGCAGCTGCCCGAAGCCGACTACGCCGCCCTGCTCGAAGCGCAGGGGCTGGAGCTCGGGGCCGTGGATTATGTGAACCGTTATTTCGCCAATTACGGTACGATTTCCGAATTGGCCGAGGCCTATGCCGCGGCGCAGATTGAGGCGGATGCCGTCGCGATTTACGACAAATACAACACCCTGCAGGGTTTCAACCGCGTATTGGCGGATTCGCTTTCCGGGGTGTGGAACTATATCTTCGACAACAAGAATTACGCCTACGGCTACCTGATGGACATGCAGGGGCAGGACGAAATTCTGGCACGCGAAGAGGAGCGGCTCGCGGAGGCCGCGCGGCAGTTGTCGGCCGTGCGCGGCGAAACAGCGTCGGATGCCGTGACCGACTACTTCCTGCGCAAGAAGGTGCTCGTCGGGTATGAAACGGCCGTAGCCGACGTGCTGGGGCTGACTTCGGCACGCGATTCCCTGCGCGGCGTGGCCGCACAACTGGAGGCTATCGACTTCCGCCTGCCGCGAATCGATGTGGCCGAGCGCTATTTCCTCGATTACGACAGTATCGCGTTCTCCGCGACGCCGAAATACAGCTACCAGCATCCGATTCCCGAGTGCCGGGTCTACGAGCACGGGACGATTTACCGTATCCTGCTCGGGACGTTCAATACCAAGCGGGCCGTTTCGACTTTCCGGGGCGCATACCCGCTCTCCTACCTGGTGAACGAGGATAAGAAGTGGTGTTACTACGCCGGGGGATTCGCCACGAAAGAGGAGGCCGAGGCTGCACAGAAGCTGTTGAAATCCAAAGGCTTCGTCCGGCCCGAGATCGTAGTCTGGACCGACGGCGAATACCGCAACCTTTCGAGCGATCCCGAGGCGCAGCAGATTGTCTACCGGGTCGAGATTACCGGCACCGAGGCGTTGTCGGACGACGTGAAGACCGTGATTGCCGATACGGCCGAGGGGTGCGAACTTTCGCGTGTGGGACAGCAGTTGTTCGTCGTCGGGATGTTCGACGACAAGGCCGTGGCCGACCGGGTGGCGGCCGCGATAACGCAAACCGACCCCGCTTTGGAAATAAAAGTCGCGGAAATTGCGGAATAATTGAAATTAATCCTTATCTTTAGTGCAATATTCAACAACCCTTTATGACGATGTTCTATATTGTACTCCTGATTGTGTTCGGCCTGCTCTTCCTGGTGGCCGAACTGGTGCTGTTGCCGGGCGTGTCGATCGGCGCCGTCCTTTCGCTGGTCTGCTACGGCAGTTCCATTTACCTCGCGTATCGTGATTACGGTCCCGTGACGGGGACGCTGGTGGTGCTGGTTATCCTGGTGCTGTCGCTCGTTGCGACGGTCATCTCCCTGCGCGCCAAGACGTGGCAGCGCTTCTCGCTCAAGCAGAAAATCAACTCGTCGAGCATGCCCACCACGCCCGAGCAGGAACTGAACGTGGGCGATCGCGGCACGACCCTTTCGCGCCTTTCGCCGATGGGGAAGATCGAGGTCGGGGGTAAAATCTACGAAGCCAAGTCGCTCGACGCATACGTCGACCCGCGGCGGGAGGTCGAAGTCGTGGGCTTCGAAAATTTCAGTGTCATTGTAAAAACAACCAAAAAATAGACTATTATGGATATGCAGGCAGGATTAATTGTTCTGATAATTTTCGTGAGCCTTTTTGCCATCTGGCTCATCTTCTATTTCATTCCGGTGGGACTGTGGTTCTCGGCGCTGGTGTCGGGCGTGCGTGTCAGCCTGCTGCAGCTCATCCTGATGCGCTGGCGCAAGGTGCCGCCCTCGACAATCGTGTCTTCGATGATCGAGAGCACGAAAGCCGGACTGGAGCTCAACCCCAACGAACTGGAAGCACACTATCTGGCGGGCGGTAACGTCACCAACGTGGTGCATGCGCTGGTATCGGCGCAGAAAGCCAATATCATGCTCGACTTCAAGATGGCTACGGCCATCGATCTCGCCGGCCGCGACGTGTTCGAAGCCGTGCAGATGTCGGTGAACCCCAAGGTCATCAATACGCCTCCCGTGGCTGCCGTGGCCAAAGACGGCATTCAGCTGATTGCCAAGGCCCGCGTTACGGTGCGTGCCAATATCAAGCAGCTGGTCGGCGGCGCAGGTGAGGAAACCGTGCTGGCGCGTGTCGGCGAGGGTATCGTATCGTCGATCGGTTCGGCCGCTTCGCACAAGATTGTACTGGAGAATCCCGATTCGATTTCCCGCGTCGTGCTCGAAAAGGGGCTCGATGCCGGCACCGCTTTCGAAATCCTTTCGATCGACATCGCCGACATCGACGTAGGTAAGAATATCGGCGCCCAGTTGCAGATGGACCAGGCGCAGGCCGACAAGAATATCGCACAGGCCAAAGCCGAAGAGCGCCGGGCCATGGCCGTAGCGCTCGAACAGGAGAACAAGGCCAAGGCGCAGGACGCGCGCGCCAAGGTGATTCTCGCCGAGGCCGAAGTGCCGCTGGCGATGGCCGAGGCGTTCCGCAACGGCAATCTGGGCATCATGGATTACTACAAGATGAAAAACATCATGGCCGACACGACGATGCGCGAAACCATCGCCCGGCCGGAGAAAAAATAACCTTTCGGGGAGATGTTCAGGGGGCGCGGATTTCATCCGCGCCTCTTTTTTTGTATATTTGGGCAAATAATTTCCGGACTATGAAAAAAATGCTTGTTTTGCTGTTCCTCGGCGCTTGTACGGCCGCTTCGGCGCAGGTGCGTTTCGACGACTGGTTCCTCGACAGGACGATGCGTTTCGACTATTACCACAGCGGCGACAGCCGTTCGGAGGAGTATTTTTTCGACGAACTGAAGGCGGAACCCTACTGGGCCGGGTCGAAAGTGTCGCTGCTCGACACGACGGGGTACGGTAACCAGTATTTCCGTATCGTCGACCGTGCTTCGGGGCAGGAAATCTACTCGCGGGGTTTCTGTACGCTTTTCAACGAGTGGCAGGGCACGGCCGAGGCCGACAGCATACGCCGCTCCTACCCCGAGTCGGTGGTCTTTCCCTATCCCAAACGCCCGTGCCGCATCGAAATCTTCGGTCGTGATGCCAAGGGGCGTTTCGAGAAACGGTTCGGCCAGAATATCGATCCCGCTTCCTATTTCATCGTGCAGTTTACGCCCCGTTACGAAACGTTCGAAGTGGCGTACAGCGGCAATCCCGCGCGGCGGGTCGACATCGTGCTGCTGCCCGAGGGGTATGCCGCCGGAGAGCGGGCGAAGTTCGAATCCGCCTGCCGGGAGTTCGCCCGCGAGTTTTTCAGCTATTCGCCTTATAAGGAGAATGCCTATCGCTTCAACATCCGCGCCGTGTGGGCTCCGTCCGCCGAATCGGGCGTGACGATTCCGGGCGAGCATGTCTGGCGCAATACGGCCTGCGGGGCGGAGTTCTATACGTTCGATTCGGAGCGGTACCAGATGGTCACCGACTTCCAGCGCGTGCGCGACATCGCGGCGCATGTACCCTACGATTATATCTACGTGCTGTCGAATACCCAGAAATACGGCGGCGGGGGGATTTTCAATTTTTACGGCATCAGCGCTGCGCACCACCCCACGCGAACCGGGAAAATCTATGTGCATGAATTCGGCCACCTGCTGCTCGGACTGGGCGACGAATACGTGGGTACGACTTCGTACGACGACATGTATGCGAAAGACGTCGAACCATGGGAGCCGAACCTGACGACGCTCGTCCGTTTCGGGGATAAGTTCTGGAAAGCGATGGTGCCGCCGGGAACACCTGTGCCGACGCCCGATACCGCGGAATACGACGGTGTCGTGGGCGTTTTCGAGGGCGGAGGATATGCTGCCGAGGGGGTCTACCGCCCGTGGCGGAACTGCCTGATGAACAACCTGCACCGCACGGATAAGTTCTGCCCCGTCTGCACGAAGGCCATCTGCGACTATATCGATTTCATCTGCCGGTAAGGGCGAATGAAATATGGCGTCCGATAACTCCCCGTCTTAAACGGCTTCACCCCTGCTGCAATGCGCTGCGGCAGGGGTGAGTTTATGTTGCGAAGTTCGCCGGAGAAGTGCCGTTTGCGGCTGTATCGGCTGGCGCAGTTACATCCTGGTTGTCAGTAAACCTCTTCGGGCAGCGTTTCGCCTACGGGTTCGCCCTCCAGGTTGTCTTTCCACTTGATCGCGGCGTGCGTGCCGTCACAGTAGGGCTTGTTGGCCGACTGGCCGCAGCGGCAGACGACTACGCGGTTGCGGATTTCATAGGTGCGGCCGTCTTCGCGCCGCATGGGGATTCCGCCGCGGAGCCACAGGCCTCCGCTGGCGCCGATGGTGATGTCTTCGATAAGCCCCAGGCCCGGTTCGAAACGGAACTCGTAGGGCTTCATCGTATCTTTGTCCCAGGCCATCAGGCGGCCGCTGGGGCACATCGAGGCCTCACGAATCGCCAATTTGCGTGCCTCGGGATCGTCCGACTCCTCGGTCAGCGTCCATGCATCGCCGTGCGGGTGGCAAAAACGTGCAAAAACGCAGTATTTTTCGTTGTCGGTCATCTGGAGCGTTCCCCCGTCGATTACTTCCGCTTCGTCGAGCAGCGAGTCGGGAACCGCCGTGAGCTCGGGGTTCCAACGGGCGGTTTCGTGGCTTCCGTCGCAGTAGGGTTTGCGGTGTGAAACCCCGCAGCGGCAAAGTGCCGTCGGCTCCGATTCGGTCGAAAAATGTTTGCCCTCCTGGAAATACCAGCTCTCGTTGAGCTCGTTGGGCATGATGAATTGCTCGGCCAGCGGCGGCCGGCCGTAAACCAGATAGGGTCCTTTCTCGGTTACCGTGATGCTGAAACGCTCCTTTGCGGGGGAGCTTCCCGTTTCAATTTTCAATCTGGACATACTATTTGCATTTATAATCCGTTTAAGGATAAGCGGCAATAATTATTCCCAAATAAATTATTTGGGATGTCCTTGTAGGATTTATCCCGCTTTTTGGTATCTTTGCAAAGATTTTTTTAACTGGATTTCAGTAAATATAAGTAATATGAAAGGATTCGTAAGGCTGATGACCGTGGTTGTGACCGCAGCGGTTTTCATTGCGGCGTGCAGCAAGGACAAGGATTCGGGCAAAATCATGCTCGACTCTTCCGCAGTGTTTTTTGCAGCGGCGGGCGGCACGGAAACGGTGACGTTCTCGGTCAGTAACATCAAGACGATCTCCGTGACGAGCAAACCTGCCGGATGGAGCGAGCCGACTATCGACCTGGTTGCCGGTACGCTCGTGGTTACGGCTCCTTCGGCCGAAGACATCGAGAGCGGCGATGCCGTCAGAACGGGTTCTTTCTCGCTGTCCGGGACGACACCGGGCGGGTCGATTGCATCGGCGACGCTTTTCGTGGGGATCGTGTCGACGGAGGATTTGAGCGAAGGCAACAAGGTGGCCAACAGTTATATCGCGACGCAGAAAGAGACGAACTACCTGTTCGATGCCATGCGCCGGGGCGACGGCTCCCAGCTGGCTACCGACCACGTAGGTATCGTGTGGCAGTCCAAATCGGGCCTGCTGCAATACCTGGATTTCGAAGACGGCAAAGCGTCGTTCTATGTCGGTGCCGACAGCGATAACGATAATATTATCAAACGCGGCAATGCCATTGTCGGTGCCTACGATGCCGACGGCGTACTGCTTTGGAGCTGGCATGTGTGGGTTGCGGATTACAATCCCGATGCGGAGGGCGGTTCGGTCGACTTCAACGGCTATACGATGATGTCGCGTAACCTCGGGGCGCTCGACAACGATAATTCGTCATCGGATAAAATCCTCGCTTCGTACGGCCTCTACTACCAGTGGGGCCGCAAAGACCCGTTCATCGGCCCGGATACCTATCAGGCCAGCCAGGGGGCCTCTGCGACCATGTACAGCGGTACCGGCGGCCGTGTCTACCTGAAGACGGTGGAATCGAGTGCCGAAACGGGTACGGCGGAGTATGCCGTGCAGAATCCCGTGACGTTTATTCTCGGGACTTCCGAATCGGGTTACGACTGGCGCTGGAACGAGGACGCCGGCAGTTGGTCGCCCGATGACAACGTCGGTTCCAAAAGCGTAAACGACCCCTGTCCTTACGGATGGCGCGTCGCTCCCTCGGCGGCTTTCAAGGGCCTTGCAATCAAGGAGCCGCTCGATGTCGGCTATGAGCCGTATTACGATAAATTCGGCTGGACGCTGACCGACGGTGCGTCCGAGTCGCTCTTCATCGGTGCAGGCCGCCGCATCTACCGGAACATCTCGGATGAAAACGAGGGCGGCGGAAGCATCCAGAATTTCTATCCCACTCCCGTGCAGGACAAGCAAACCCGTAATACGGCACTCTATAACCAGCCCTGGGTCGGTTACTACTGGACGACGCTGGCTGCCGCGGAGAGGAAGTCTTCGGCGTTCTATTTCTGGTTCAACAAGAGTGACGTCGAAACCAGCAACGTGCAGGAATCGGCACTCCAATACCGTTCCAACGGCATGCAGGTGCGCTGCGTAAAGGTGAGAACGCGGTAGGCGAACCGGGTATGAGATAACGGGCCGGCAACATGCCGGCCCGTTTTGTTTGGTATAACAGTTGCTGTGTGGGCGGTAAATCCACGGGCAATGAAAATCAAAACAGGAAAAGGTACTATCTCGCTTATGGTATTGCTGGCGATTTGGTCGGTTTCGGCCATCGCCTCGCTTCCGGGTCTTGCCATCTCCCCTATCCTCGGCGACCTGAACAAAATATTTCCGGAGGCTACCGACCTCGAGATACAGATGCTGACGTCGCTTCCGTCGCTGCTTATCATTCCGTTCGTGCTGCTTTCGGGAAAGCTTTCCGTGGGCAGGGACAACCTCAAGATACTTATGGTCGGGCTTTCCGTCTTTTTCTTGAGCGGAGTGGCCTGCCTGTTCGCCAAGAGCATGGCGTGGCTGATTGTCATCAGCTGCATTCTGGGAATCGGCGCGGGGATGGTGATTCCGTTGTCCACGGGATTGGTCGTCGACTATTTCACGGGCGATTACCGGGTGCGCCAGCTGGGCTTGAGCTCTTCGATTAACAACCTGACCCTCGTGCTGGCCACCGTCGTGACGGGCTACCTGGCCAATGTCGACTGGCACCTGCCTTTTCTGGTTTACACGCTGCCGGGAGTCTCGCTGGTGCTGTCGTTTTTCCTCAAGCGCCGCCGTTCGGAGCCGGAACCCGAGCAGAGTATTCAGCGGCGCCATAAGATGATCGATCGCCGCAAGCTCGTCGAGTTGATGCTGTTCTACTTCTTCATTACCTTTGCCGTGCTGGTCGTGACGTTCTACACTGCATTCCTTGTCGACGACTACAAAATCGACAGCTCTTTCTCGGGGGTGCTTATCTCGCTTTTTTTCCTGGCAATCATGCTGCCCGGACTGTTCATCGACAACATCATCCGTCTGCTGAAGCGTAATGTCAATCTCGTGTCGCTCGGGCTGGTTTGTGCGGGACTGCTGTGCGTCGGCATTTTCCGGGACAAGGCGATGCTGGTCATCGGCGTACTGTGCGCCGGGTTCGGTTACGGGGTAATGCAGCCTGTCGTTTACGACAAGGCGGCGACGATTGCTCCGCCGCGTTCGGCGACGCTGGCCCTGTCGTTCGTCATGGCGATGAACTACCTGGCCGTAATGGTGTGTCCCTTTATCGTGGACATCCTCCGCCATATCTTCGGCACGCACAGCGACCGGTTTCCGTTTTTCTTCAACGCAGCGCTGGTGCTTGCCGCCGCTGTCTTCACGTTCCGCCGCCGGGACAATTTTACGCTCGGCCTCGATGAATCCTATTATAAAAACTGATGAAATAGCTTGGTAATAACGCAAAAAGGTTTAAATTTGTGCTGAAAAGTCACTAACCCTCATTGCGCCTTACCAACCATGAAAAAAATGTTTTTTGCGGCATGGACGATTGTCTTCGTCGCTGCCGGCTGTGCAAAGTCCGAATCCGACGTCTACCTCGTCCGGATAGCCCCGACAATTTCGACCCGTGTTACGGGGATGTATTTCGATACTGGTGACCGGATCGGAGTCACCATAACCAAAGGCTCGGAAATTTATGCCGGGAATGTCGAAATGGCCTACGACGGGGCTGCCTTTGCCTCCGGGCTGGTGTGGTACGGCGGCATGCATGAAAAATCGACGCTGACGGCCTATTATCCTTATGATGAAAAAGGCATGCCCGCCGAATTCACCGTCGCCGCCGACCAGACGGCCGGCACGGCTTCGTCCGATTTGCTCGTCGCGGTGAAAAAGGATGCTGCACCCGCCTCGGCTCCGGTCGGGATGCTTTTCAACCATCTGCTCTCGCAGCTGACAATCGTCGTTGCCAACAGTTCCGATTCACCTGTGTCCGGAGTTACCGTCGGAGGGCTGGTTCCCGTCGCGGAGATCGATTTCGACGTGCCGGCTGCTTCGGTCAAGGCCGGCGCGGCAGCGGCCAATGTCAGGGCGTTCGAGGTGACGCCCGATGCTGCGTATCGTGCGATTCTCGTGCCGCAGCAGGCGGCCCTGACCGTTACGGTGACGACCGCCGACGGAAAAAGCCATACCAAGACCCTCTCGTCCGCCCTGCTCGAAGGCGGAAGGCGTTACGACATGTCGGTCGATGTGACCAATATCGACATCGAAGTGAAGTTGAGCGGTGAAATCGGCGATTGGGTGGACGGCGGTTCGCTCGGCGACGGCGGCAGCGGCGGAGGTTCCGGGACGCTTGCCTATGCCGGTGCGACCTACCGGACAGCCTCCTTCGGCGATAGGGAGTGGATGACGCAGAGCCTGCGTTATGTGCCCGACGAGGCGTTGCTTAAAAACGGCGTTTGGTATCCCTGCCGGGGCAATGCGGAAGCCGTGGACACGGAGTATGTCGCGGAGCGCGGCATGCTGTACAGTTTCAGGACGGCAATCGGAGATGCGGCGGCCGGTACGCCCGTGCAGGGGATTTGTCCCCCGGGATGGCATATCCCGGATATTACGGAGTTGCAGCAACTGGTCGCCAGCCCCGAGTATACGGACGCTTTCTTTACCTGTGCCGGGATGTGGAACGCCGAGGATAGACGCTATATTTCCGAAACGAAAGGATACCTGATGAGTTGCACGACTTCCGACGGAGGCGCTACCTACAGTGCCTTGTATTTCCTCGCGAGCGGAGGTAAACCCGAGACGGTTCCCTATTCGGCGGGAAACGGCGTTTCGCTGCGGTGTGTGAAAGACTTGTAGCAACGCGGTGAGGTATGAAAGAGCGGGCTCCCCGAACAATTCGGGGAGCCCGCTCTTTCATGAATTGCCGCATCAGTTGTCGCGGTTCAGGAAGAATATCGGAATATTGGCCAGGAATACGTCCTCTCCGCAGAGCTGGCTGCGTTTGGCGAGCAGCTCGCTCAACAGGATGTCGCCGATGACGTAATTGCTCTCTTCGCTGGTGTACTGTTCGTGTATCTTCGAGAAATTGAGAATCCCGTGCACGTCCGTGTCCTTGTACCGGGCATAAATCTTCAGCGTGATGTCCGTCGTATAGTCGGGCTTCTGCATGTAACTCTGTTTCTTGTACTCGTAGCGGTAATTGTTCAGGCGGGCCATGATGTCGCTCAGGATGGACGAGGCGGTGGGCAGGCTTCCGGCGCCTTTGCCGAACATGAACTGGCGGTCGTAGCATTCGCCGCGAATCACCACGCCGTTATACTCGTCGTCGACGCTGTAAATGTATTTGGAGGGCGTCACGAATTCCGGCATGACGAACATCGTGAAATGTTCATCGCTCACCTTGACCACCTGCGCCACCAATTTTATCTTCACGTTCTTCTCGCGCGCATACTGGATGTCCGAGTCGTGGATGGTCGAGATGCCGTAGGTGAAAATGCGCTCCGGGGCGACATACGTGCCCAGTGCATGTACCGTGATGATTACCAGTTTGAAAAGCGAATCGTACCCCTCGATGTCGAACGAAGGGTCGCTTTCGGCGAAGCCCAGCGCCTGTGCCTGCGCCAGGGCGTTGGCGTAGCTGTCCTTGTGGTCGAACACGCGCGACAGGATGTAGTTCGACGAACCGTTCAGGATACCCTTGACCTCCAGCAGTAGGTCGTTGTCGTAGTACTCCTCGAGGTTGCGGATTACGGGAATCGAGCCGCACGACGAGGCGTCGTAAAGCAGCGCCACGTTGCGGGTCTTCTGTATCTCGATCAGCTCCGGAAGGTGGTGTGCGAGCATCGTCTTGTTGCCCGAAACGACGGGAATGCCGCGCAGCAACGCCCGTTTTACAATGCTGTAAGCGGCATCGGCGTTGTCGATAACCTCGACGATCAGGTTGATGTTCTGGTTGTCGAGGATGTCGTCTACCGAGGTCGTGAAAAGGGACTTGTCGACCTCGACCTTACGCGGTTTTTCCGGGTCGCGGACGCAGATTTTCACGATTTCGGCGTGGGCGTTCTTCGATTTCTGCACTACCTGGTAGATGCCCTGTCCGACGACGCCGAACCCGAACAGGCCGATTTTGATTTTGCTCATATGCTGCTTGTTATTGATTGTTCATGAAAGGGATGAGGATGTCGTTCAACTGCCCGTGCTCGACCAGGAATCCGTCGTGTCCGAACGGCGAGTCGATTTCTACATAGCTGCTTCCGGCAATCATGCCGTGCAGTTCGCGCATCTCGGCCGGGGTGAAGATGATGTCGGTCGTGATGCCGATTACGATGGTGCGTGCTTCGATGCGTGCGAGTGCCGCCGCTACCCCGCCCCGCCCGCGTCCGGCGTCGTGTGTGTCGAACGCATCGAGTATGGCGTAATAGGAATAGGCGTTGTAGCGTTTGCAGAGTTTCTCTCCCTGGTATTGCTGGTAGGTGGAGGCGCGGTGTACGGCGGGACACTCTTCGCAGTCCTGCTGGGTGAGGTTGTACCCCAGCGAGCCCCGGTAGGTCAGCAGCCCGAGTGCGCGCGCTGCGGCGAGCCCGGCCATGCCCGCATCGTCGCGCGGCTGTCCGAATGTCGTGTCGGCCTCGATGGCCATACGCTGTGTTTCGTCGATGGCGATGCTCCACGGCGACGCTTTTGCCGCCGTGGCAATCAGGATGAGTTTGCCGATGCGCTGCGGTTCCGCCACGGCCCATTCGATAGCCTGGAATCCCCCGACCGAACTGCCTACGAGCGTGTCGATGCGGTCGATGCCGAGTGCGTCCGCGAGCAGTTGGTGCGCGCGCACGATATCGCGGATTGTGAACGGCGGGAAATCCTTATAATAAGGTGTCCCGGTTGCCGGGTTCACGTGCAGCGGGCCCGTGGTGCCGTAGTGCGAGCCGAGGATGTTGGCACAGACGACGAAATGGCGTGCCGGGTCGAGGAAGCATCCCGCCTCGACCGTGTGCGGCCACCAGTCCGCCACGTCCGAGTTGGCCGTCAGGGCGTGGCATACCCATACGGCGTTGTCGCGCGCCGCATTGAGCGTGCCGTAGGTGTGGTAAGCGATTTTCAACTCCGGCAGCGTGTGTCCCGTTTCGAGCAGGAACGGCCCGGGCGCTATGTAAATATGCGGTTCCATTACAGGTGTTTCAGGGCTTCGTTCAGGTCTTCTTTTATGTCGTCGATGTGTTCGATTCCGAGCGACAGCCGTAGCAGGTTGGGATAGACGCCCGAGGCGACGAGCTCCTGCTCGTTCAGCTGGGCGTGCGTCGTCGAGGCCGGGTGTATCAGCAGTGTCTTGGCGTCGCCGACGTTGGCCAGGTGGCTGATCAGGCCGAGGTTGTCGACGATTTTCGATGCCTGTTCGGCGCTTCCCTTTACGCGGAACGTCAGCACGCCGCCGAAACCGTTGCGCAGGTATTTCTTCGCCAGGGCGTGGTACTTGCTGCTCTTGAGTCCCGGATAGCTGACGTGCTCGATGCGGGGATGCGCTTCCAGCCATTCGGCTATTGCGAGGGCGTTGTCCACGCTGCGCTGCACACGCAGCGAAAGGGTTTCGAGGCCCTGCGTCAGCAGGAACGCATTGAACGGGCTGATGCACGACCCGATGTCGCGCAGCCCTTCGCAGCGGGTTCGGGTCGCAAATGCCGTCTTGCCGCACTCTTTCCAGAAGTTGAATCCGTGGTATCCCTCCGAAGGCTCGCTCAAAGCCGGGTATTTGCCGTTGCCCCAGTCGAAATTGCCTCCGTCGACCACTACGCCGCCGAGGCTCGTGCCGTGGCCGCCGATCCATTTGGTCGCCGAGTGGGTTACGACGTTCACGCCCCACTCGACGGGCCGGCAGAGGTAGCCGCCTGCACCGAACGTGTTGTCCGTCACCACGGCGATGCCGTGTTTGTGCGCCAGTTCTACGATCGGCTCGAAATCGGGAACGTTGAATTCGGGATTTCCGATGGTTTCCAGGTAGATTGCTTTCGTTCGTCGGTCGATCAGCGAGGCGATGCTGCCGATGTCGTCGCCGTCGGCGAAGCGGACTTCGACGCCCATGCGCGCGAGCGTATATTTGAATTGGCTGAATGTCCCTCCGTAAAGGAACGAGGTGCTGACGATGTTGTCGCCCATGCCGGCCATGTTGCCCAGGGCCAGGAACTGGGCGGCCATGCCCGATGCTGCGGCCACGGCGGCCGTACCTCCCTCGAGTGCGGCCATGCGTTCTTCGAACACCGAGGTCGTCGGGTTGCTCAAACGGGTGTAGATGTTGCCCTCTTCGCGCAGGGCGAAGCGTGCCGCACCCTGCTCGGCGCTGTCGAAGACGTAAGAGGTCGTCTGGTAAATCGGCAGCGCGCGTGCGCCGGTTACGGGATCGGGCTGCTGTCCGGCGTGGACCTGCAGCGTTTCGAAACGGTAATTTTTTTCAGCCATATTTCGTTTTTTAATCGTTACAAAAAAATCCGACCTCAAGGAAGCCGGATTGTATCGTTCGTGCACACGTAAAGGCTACACCCGGCGGAATCGGTTGCACATGCACATCATACCCATAGTCATGTCGCGGAGCATTCCGCGGCACCTGTCGGTGTATGTCGTCGTTGCAATCATTATTCTGCTTTCGGATGTTGTCCTGTGGTGCAAATATAGGAATTTTTTGGTTCCCGCTACCCTTTCTGCGCATTTTTTTGAAAAATGGCCGTTTCGCGGCTGCAAATTTGCATGCCGATTTACGAGTCTGGGCTTTATTGTGGAATAAATGAGCCGAAAAGTTTGAATATTAAAAATAATGATTATCTTTGCGTTGTGAAGAATGTGCATAACGCACAAGGGATTGACTAAAAATTTTCTATTTTATGATGAAACGACTTAACGCAGCAATTTTGTTGCTGGTCGCGGTATTGACAGGCGCCTGTCAAAAAGAATTCAGTAAGGGAGGGGACGACAACCAGACCTCTACAACTATTCCAAAGGACTTTTATTGGAAAATGACCCGTGACGCAACGGTAACGGTGGGTATGCCGAACACAGGCGGTGCCGCACCCGAATATGCCGTTGTCCGAATCTATTCGTCACCGATCCTGGCCGACGGAAACGTCGTGGCCATGGGGGTGGTGAAAGCTTCGCAGCCTACGTTCTCGACGGCAGTGACCCTGCCTGCCGGAGTTGAGAACATTTATGTGCAGACTACCCTGCCCGACGGTACGGTTTCGGTGGTTATGAAACCCGTAGCCGCTTCGGTGAATGTAGCCGGAGCCGTGATGCAGAGCGCCGCGGTTCCGCAAATCCGTATGGCTGCCGCGACGCGCGGCGGTGAAGAGAGTTCGATGCCCTCCTATCCGCAGATTGCGGCCAAAAGCGAGGCAGATTTCGAAGAGGGGGCTATTATCCGCCAGACGCCGGCCTCCAATATCGACCTCGGGGCGAGTTGGATTTCCAAACCCTACGCCGCTGCCGCGGAATACTACATTCCCGCCGGCGCCGAGATTACGGGCAACATCAACTTGAACGGTACATTCAGCCCTAACACCACTCCCATCCTCTACGTGGCGGGCAAGCTGACGCTGAATTCGTCCTATACGATCGGCCAGGCAACGCTTGCCGTGCTTCCGGGCGGTGAGGTTTATATTCAGGAGGCGAAGGCCAACTTGCAGAAGAATGCCGTCAACCCTGCGATTTTTGTTTTCGAGGGCGGTACATTCACGACCGAAAGAACGAGCTTTTCGTGCAAGGCCGTTGTCAACGAAGGTACGTTCATCGTCAACGGGCTGTTCAACGTGAACAACTCCTGCGAGTTCTTCAACGGGGCTTCGGCCGTACTGCAGGCCGGTAATGTGGAAGTCACCAACCATGCGAAACTGTACAACGACGGCAAGGTGGAAAGTGCGGATTTCCGGCTCAATACCTATGCGGAGCTGCATAACTGCGAGAACGGTTCGGTCACTATCGACGGGACTTTCTACGTGACCAACCAGTCGGTTACTTTCCAGAAAGGTACGGCTGCGATGGATAAACTCGAAGCGCGCGGCGGCGGTACGCTCTATGTGAACTGCCATACCGTGGCCGATGACATCGTTGCCGAAGGCGCCAAGTTCTATATCGCTTCCGGCTCCGGACTCGACGCCGGGACGGTCTACTTCAACAGCAATACGGAACTGTATGCTGCTGCCGGTTCGATTTTCACGATGGACGAATACAATGCGAGCAAGTCGGGCGGCAACGTGCGTATCATAAGCCAGGCCGCAGCAGACCAGCTGATGGCCGTGGTCGTAATCCGTGACAAAGGCATCAGTTCGCGTTACTACGGAACGAAGTTCGAAGGGTTGATGGAAGTCGTATACGATAACACCGCCGATACGAAGTATGTCATCGACGAGGGCAGCCTGACGGGCGGCGCCGTGATGCGCACCGAGCAGACGGTCGTGATTCCCGGGAGCAAATGCAACGGCGGCAAGGAACCTGTAACGCCGGATCCCGAACCGGAACCCGATTTCATCGAAGTGGCAGGCGCTCCCTACACCTATTGCTTCGAAGACGGCTGGCCCTGGATCGGCGATTACGACATGAACGACATCGTCGTGGTTGTCAGCGTCGACCGCCGCATCAGCAAGACGACCGGAAAGGTGGAGTTGATTCGCATCAACTGGGAGCTGAAAGCAGCCGGTGCCGCGCACCTCAACGCTTTTGCCATCCAGTTGGATAAGGTTCGCTCCTCGGAGGTCGCCGGCGTGACGGCAACGCACACCTCGTTCGGACAGGGCGCATTTGCAAGCCCCGACCTCGAGACCGGCAGCGAGCTGGCGATCATCCCGCTGTTCAATACGGCGCAGGAGATTCTGGGCGAGGGAACCTATATCAATACGCAGAAAGGCAAGAGTGTTCCCACCGTGAAGCATACGACGACCGTGACGTTTGCCCAGCCCGTCGATGCAAGTGCCATTATCGAATCGGCGCTCAATGCGTTCATCGTCGTGAACCAGCGCAGTTCGGGTACATTCAGCCGCGATATCGAGATTCATACGCCCGGCAGCCAGCCGACCGGCTTCGCAGTGGTTTCGGGCAACACGTTTGTCGAAACGGATCCTTACAGGTACTACATTTCCAAAGGCAATGGCATGAAGGACAACTATATGATGTGGGCGCTCTGTATCCCGGGTGAATTCCGCTACCCTGTCGAACGCAACGACATCCGTACCGTTTATACCTATTTCAGCGCGTGGGCCGCTTCGGGCGGAGCCGAGCATAAATACTGGTATAAGGACGAGGCCAACGACGACCTGCTCTATTAGACCGGAAAATGCCGGATAGATAAGAAGGCTGCGGAGTATTCCGCAGCCTTCTTTTTTTGCCCGTATGAGCGGTTCCGATTGCCGGCTTTACCGCCGCTCCGGCCCTGTCTGGTATCCGTCCGGCTCCTGCCGGGATTCCCGTGCTGTGCCTGTCGGGCTCTCCGGAATGGCCCTCCTGTCGCGGATTCCCGCCTGCGCTCGTTACCCCGGTCTGTTCCGCAGGTATAGTTGTTTGCGTTTTTACGAGCTTTCTGTATCGCCGCAGGGGGCTCGGCCTGCCTGCTGGTGCCGGTACCCTCCCGCCTTTTTCCGAGGCTGGCCGCATTTGTCCCGGATTGCGTCCGGGAGAGGTGAAAAAACACTCCGCAAGCGTTGCCGCTGCGGAGTGTTTGGTGTGTTACGGAATAATATGCGTCATTTGCGGTCGATGCGGTCGATGCCCGACTGGGTCGCGGCGCCGCGCAGTATCGTCCGGCAGAAAAGGTAAACCTCTTCGCGGGTGGCGTTGTTGAGCCGCAGTTCGAGCATCGTATCCATTATCCGGTCTGCGAACGATGTCGGCTCGATTTCGGACAGCAGCAGTTGCTCTTCGCGGCTGCCGTTGAGGTGATGGGCCAGCTCGCTGCGCCAGAATTCCCGGTTTTCGTCGAAATGCTCGGCATAAATCACTTTGTGGCGTATGTCCGACAGGAAACTGCTCTCTACCATGTAAAGGGCGTCGATGTATTCGTATACGAGTTTGAAAACCCGCTGGAGCGAACTCCGGCTGTGCCGTTTCCGGTAGGACGCGATGCGTTCACGCTGCCGGCTGCCCATAAAGTCGAGGCAGGCATTTACCAGGTCGTCCTTGTCGGCGAACATTTCGTAAAGGGTGCGTTTCGAGATTCCCAGCGTCTGCGCAATCTCATCCACCCGGACGGCACGTATGCCGTTCCGGGTGATGAGTTCCTGCGTCGTGCGGATGATCTCCTCTCTGGTCGCTCCCCGCTTCATTATTTCTCCTCCGCTGCCATGTCCCGGCCTCCGCCGAGAGCTTGGTAGAGATTCACGACTCCTTGAATTTCATCGAACTGGTCGGCTATCTGCGACAGCTGGGCCGAAAGCAGCGACTGCTGTGCGGTCAATACTTCGAGATAGGTCGTCGAGCCGTGCTGCATAAGCAGTTCCGTGCTCTCCACGGCGCGCTCCAGCGCTTCGATCTGCTTTACGCGCAGGTCGGCCTTGGCGCGTGCCGACTGGCACTGCGTGAGGGCATTGTTGACCTCGGCTCCGGCATTGAGCAGGGCCTGCTGGAATGCCAGGCGGGTTTCCTCCTGCTGTGCCTTGGCAATCTTGACGCGCGCGCGGTTGGCATTGGCGTTGAAGATGGGCTGCAGGAGCGAAGCCGCTGCCGACCACAGGATTTTACCGGGATTCTCGAGCCTGATACCGCTGCTGTTGGTCCATCCGAGCGTGCCGCTCAACGTAATCGACGGATAGAGGGCCGAACGGGCTTCGCTGGTCGCGTAATAAGACTGCATCAGCGAGTATTCGGCGCTGCGGATGTCGGGACGGTTCGAAAGCATCTGCACGGGCACGCCTACCGTCAGGTCGGCGGGCAGCCGCTGTCCTTCGAGGCGGCCGCGCTGCACCTCGTGCGGGCCTTCGGCCAGCAGCGAGCAGAGGCTGTTCTCCGCCTGGCGAATCTGGTACTGCAGGTCGTGCAGGGAAGCTTCGATCGAAAGGCATGTACCCTCGTACTGGGCGACGGCGGCCTCGGTGGCCATGCCGGCCTCTTTCATCGCACGCATCGTACGCACGCTTTCGCGCCATTTTTCGGCGGTCTGCTCGGTCACTTCGTACTGGCTGTCGAGCATCAGCAGCGTATAGTAGAGGTTTGCAATGCCCGAAATCAACTGCGTTTTCACAGCCTGCTCGTACTCCTTGCTCTGTGCGTAGAGTGCCTTGGCCTTGCGCTTGGCATTGGTCAGTCCGTTGAAAATATCGATTTGCCAGCTTGCCGTTACGGGGATGTTGTAGGTCTTCGACGGCGTTGCCCAGTCGAAGCTGCTCAAGTTGCCCTGCGGCGCGAAGTTGAACGACGGCAGGTAAGCCAGGCGTGCCGATTTGAGCGTCGCCTCGGCCTCCTTGACGCGCCACTGCGCCGACTGCAGGTCGGTATTGTTGTCCAGTCCCTGTTGTATCAGGTTCTGCAGGTAGGGATCCGGGAACATTTCCTGCCAGCCGATATTGCCGATAGTCGCCGTGTCAGCTGTTTCGGCCGTGCCGTACAGGCCGTCGGTTTTCACCTCGGGACGCGTGTAGGGCTTGTAGATGCCGCAGCCGGTCATGGCCGCTGCGGCCAGTATGATAATTAACTTTTTCATCTTGTTATTCCTCCTCTTTCTCGTTTTTACACTCCTCCAGTTCGGCACGTACGGCCCACTGCGGATCGGGATCGAACTCCAGCGGCTTGATCTTCTCCTGCAGGGTCTGGAAGACGATGAACAGCGTCGGTACGAGGAACAGCAGGGCCAGCGTTCCGACGATCATACCGCCGATGACACCCGAACCCAGCGTCGAGTTGCCGTTGGCGCCTACGCCGGACGAGAACATCAGCGGGATCATACCGAATACCATCGTGAGGACGGTCATCAGGATAGGACGCAGACGAACCTTTGCGGCGGATACGGCGGCCTGCGTGAGGCTCATGCCCGCAGCGCGGCGGTCGGAAGCGTACTCCGTAAGCAGGATGGCCGTTTTGGACAACAGGCCGATGAGCATGATAAGACCCGTCTGGAGGTAAATGTTGTTCTCCAGCCCCATTATCTTGGCCAGGAGGAAGCTGCCCATCAGGCCGCACGGTACCGACAGGATGACGGCGAACGGCACGAGGAAGCTCTCGTACAGGGCGCTCAGGATAAGGTAGATAAGCAGGATACAGATACCGAAGATGATAGCCGTGTTGCTGCCCGTCTGTGCCTCTTCACGGGTGATGCCGTCGAATTCGTAACCGTAGCCTCGCGGAAGCACCTGTGCGGCCACCTCGCGGATGGCGTTGATGGCGTCGCCCGACGAATAGCCGTTGGCGGCCGTACCGTTCACGGCGATCGAGTTGTAGAGGTTGAAGCGGTTCAGGACTTCGGAGCTGTAAACCTTCGTCAGGTTCACGAACTCGCTCAACGGAGCCATCTCCCCGCTCTGCGTGCGTACGAAGACATTGCGCAGCGATTCCGTGTCGAGGCGGTATTTCGGATCGGCCTGAATCGTCACGTAGTACATTTTCGAGAAGCGGTTGATGTTCGAAACATACTGGCCGCCGTAGTAGCCCGAAAGCGTCGAAAGAATCGTGTTCGGCGAGATGCCGGCGCGTTTGGCTTTCGCAGCGTCGATGTCCACCATATACTGCGGGAAGTTGATGTTGAACGTCGAATAGGCCCTCTCGATTTCCGGACGCTGGTTCAATGCGCCGATGAACTGCAGGTAGATGTTGTAGAAATCGGTCAGGTCCCCTCCCGCCTTGTCCTGCAGGTGCATGGAGAAACCGGTCGAAGTACCGTAACCCGAAATCATCGGCGGTGCCACGGCGAATATCTGCGCATCCTTGATGTCGGCTGTACGCCCGTAAATCTGCCCGATGACCGCATTCACGTCGTCGGTCTTTTCCGGACGGTCTTTCCAGTCCTTGAGCTTGATGATACACATACCGTACGAGGAACCCTGTCCGGCGATCATACCGTAACCGGCAACCTGCATGTAGTCGCGGATCTGCGGAATACCCTGGATACGCTGCGAAACATTCTCCATGATTTTATGGGTTTCTGCGAGCGACGAACCCGGGGCAGCAGTCACGTTGACCATAATCGTACCCTGGTCTTCATCGGGCACCAGACCCGTTTTGGTGGTGTTCATCAGCAGCACCAGCGCCGCAATGGCAAGGCCGAGCGTCGACCACATCAGCCACTTGTGCTTGATGAAGAGCAGTACGCCGTATTTGTACTTGTTGACCATGGCGCTGAATCCCGTGTTGAAAGCCTTGCGGAAGCGTGCCGCGAAGTTGTCGCGCATCTCGCCGTTTTCGTCGAGGTAGGGCTTCAGCAACATGGCGCAAAGCGCCGGCGACAGCGTCAGGGCGTTGATGGCCGAAAGACCGACGGCCACGGCCATCGTAATACCGAACTGCGTATAGAACACACCCGACGTTCCGCCCATCATGGCGACGGGAATAAACACGGCCATGAAGACCATCGTCGAGGTAATGATGGCCGAAGTGATACCCGACATGGCGTCGATGGTGGCCATGTAAGAGGACTTATATCCCACGTCGAAGCGCGCCTGGACAGCCTCCACTACGATAATGGCGTCGTCGACCACCGTACCGATCGCAAGGACGAGTGCGAAGAGCGTCAGCAGGTTGATCGAGAACCCTGCGAAGAACAGGAATGCGAACGTACCGACCAGCGCCACGAGAATCGAAATCGTGGGAATCAGGGTCGAACGGATATCCTGCAGGAAGACGTATACCACGAGCACCACGAGGATAATGGCCTCGATCAGGGTTTTCAGCACCTCGCTCATCGAGGCGTAGAGGAAGTCGTTCACACTCTGCAGGTGGGCGACTTCTATGCCTTTGGGCAGTTCGGCGTCGACCTCTTCGAGCAGCGCTTCGATATCGTTCACGACCTGTGTGGCGTTCGAGCCCGCAGTCTGGAAAATCATCGTGCTGATACCCGGATGGCCGTTGGTGTAGCCTTTGTATGCGTAGGACTCGCTGCCCAGTTCGATGTCGGCGACATCTTTCAGGCGCAGTATCGTGCCGTCCGGCTGCGAAAGAATCACGATTTCCCCGAACTCTTCGGGCGTCTGGTGACGTCCGCGGTATTTCAGCGTGTACTGGAACGTGTTCTGGGAATTCTCACCCAGCGTACCGGTCGCCGACTCGATGTTCTGCTCGGCGAGTGCCGCCGTAACGTCCGACGGGATGAGTTTGTACTGGGCCATGATGTCGGGCTTCAGCCAGATGCGCATCGAATAGGCGGCACCGAGCGTGAATACCTCGCCCACACCGTGGATACGCTGGATACGCGGCTCGATGTTGATTTTGGCGTAGTTGGCCAGGAACGTTTCGTCGTAGGAGTCGTCGGGGCTGTAGAGCGAGAAAATCTTCACCATGGAGGTTTGGCGCTTCATGGTGGTCACACCGATCTGCGTAACTTCCGAAGGAAGCAGACCGGTGGCCCGCGATACCTTGTTCTGTACGTTCACGGCGGCCATGTCGGCATCGGTTCCCTGGCGGAAATAAACCGAAATGGTGGCGCTGCCGACAGCGGCGGATGAAGTGATGTAAGTCATGTTCTCCACGCCGTTGATAGCTTCCTCGAGCGGAACGATGACCGACTTCTGGATTGTTTCGGCGCTGGCGCCGGGATAGCTGGCGCGCACCATAACCGTCGGGGGCGCGATATCGGGATACTGCTCGACGGGAAGTCCCACGAGTCCGATGATACCTGCGATGACGATTACTATCGATATGACCGACGCCAGTACGGGTCGTTCGATAAAATGTTTCAGTGTCATATGTTATTCCTCCTTTTCGGTTTCGGTTTGGGCTGCGGCCTCGGGAGCTGCCGGTGCCGGAGCATCCTGTCCTTTGGCAATCACGGGCGTGCCTTCACGCAACAGACCCACACCTTCGGCAACGATCACCTCGCCCGGCGTAAGGCCCGACTTGACGATATACTCCCTGCCGTTATTGATTTTTTCTACGTCGATCATGGACGACGAGGCTTTGCCGTCCACCAATTTATATACATATACCTTATCCTGCAGTTCGAACGTCGCAGTCTGCGGTACGACGATACAATCCTTGTGGATGTTGGGCAGGATCACACTGCCGGCGCCGCCGCTGTGAAGCAGGCCGTCCTTGTTGGGGAACGCTGCACGCAGCTGTACGCTGCCCGTCGAGGGATCGATAACGCCGCTGATCGACTCGATGCGGCCGGTCTTGTCGTAAATCGAACCGTCGTTGAGCTGCAGCTGTACGTCGGGCATGTTCTTGAGTGTGTTGGCGATCGAGCCGTACTGGCGCGTCAGGTTGAGCAGCTGGTTTTCGGTCATCGAGAAGTAGACGTACATGTCCGAGTTGTCCGACACGGTGGTCAGGGGCTGCGGGAGCGATGCGCTCACCAGGGCGCCGACACGGTACGGCAGCGTCCCTACCACGCCGTTGGCCGGGGCTTTCACGACCGTGTAAGAGAGGTTGTTGGCTGCGTTGACGCGCTGTGCTTCTGCTTGTGCGAGCTGTGCCTTGGCAGTCAGCAGCGTGTTCTCGGCCGTCGAGAGGTCGTATTGCGATACGACGTTCTTGGCGAAGAGCTCCTTTTTGCTGTCATAGGTAAGCTGGGCCGTCGCTACGCCGGCCTTGGCCGCTGCGACGTTCGCCTCGGCAGTCTGCAGCGCCGCCTTGTACGGTACCTGGTCTATGATGAAAAGGGTCTGTCCTTTCGATACGACCTGGCCCTCGTTGACGCAGAGTTCGGAGATGGTACCCGAAACCTGCGGATAAATGTCGATGTCCTGACGTCCGCGGATCGTTGCGGAGTAGTTGCTCGGGATTTCGCGGTCAGTGGTGGCAATGGTCATTACGCCGTATTGGGCGGGACCCTGTGCCGTCGGTGCCTGTCCGCACGAAACGGCCGCCATGAAGCAGGCCATAACGGCTGCTTTCACAAATGTTTGCTTCATAATTTCTCCTCTTTTAAACTAAAAAAACTTTTTTCGTTGCAAAAGTACCCTAAAAAGGATGCGATCATGCCATTATATTGCGAACAGTGTTGGTGTTTTTCGGAACAAATTTTAGGATTATAATGAAAAAATCGTTAAATTTGTTCGAAAAAAGAATTCGTATGTCTGCGCCTAACCCCATAATAACTACGCCCGAAGAGCAATTTGTCGTCGGGGAATCCGATTTCAGCTTTTACAGCAACTACGCGAGCCGCTGCGAGGGAGGCGCTATCCTCTTTTGCCGCAAAGGCAGCGCCGAGGTTACCGTAAACCAATATCACGGGGTGGTGAAACGCAATACGATGATACTCGTGCTGCCCGGCTCCATGCTGATGCTCACGGAGCGTACCGAAGACTTCCGGGTGACGTTCTGTGCCTTTTCGCGCGACCTTTTCGCCGAAGCGGGATTCCGGCTCGAACCCTCGTTTTTCCGGGCTCTGCGTGAAAATCCCATCTCCTACCCGCCGCCCCGTATCGTCGAGGGGGCGGGCATCTGGTTTCAGATGGCGGCCTACACGTACCGCGACCGGAACAATGTCTTCCGCAATACGATTATCCGCAACCGCCTGCAGAACGTGCTGATGGAGATATACGACAAGGTGCAGCGTTTTGCCAACATGCAGCACCAGACGCCCGAAACGACTACGCGGCAGACCGAACTGTTCCACCGTTTCGTGGCCCTCGTGCACGAGCACAGCTCCCAGCAGCGCGAAGTTTCGTTCTATGCCGACAAACTCTGCATCTCGACCCGCTACCTTTCGACCATCGTGCGCAATATCGCGCGCAGTTCCGCCAAGGAGTTCATCGACCGCTCGGTGCTGCTGGAAATCAAGATGCTCCTGCAGTCGACGGATTTGTCGGTGCAGGAGATTGCCTATCGCCTGCACTTTCCCGACCAGTCCTATCTGGGGCGCTATTTTAAGAAGCATACGGGCGAATCTCCTACCGAGTACCGCAACACCAAGAAATAAGCCGCCCCGCCGGGCGGCTTTTATTTTGTCCGGTACGCAGGGTGCTTTGGAACCTGAATTGCAGGGTAACACCTGATTCATTAAATATGCATGATTATGAGCAAGACGATTGAAATTCTGGGCGAGAAAGCGGAATACTATCTTTCCCATGTTTGCCGGACTATCGACAAAAAACGGCTCTACCTGCCCGGGCCCGATACCGTCGACAGGGTCTGGATGGAATCCGACCGCAATGTGCGCACCCTCGGCAGTCTGCAATGGATACTCGCCAACGGCCGGCTGGGCAATACGGGATATGTTTCGATTCTGCCCGTAGACCAGGGCATCGAACACACGGCCGGCGCTTCGTTCGCCCCCAATCCGGATTATTTCGATCCGGGCAAAATCGTCGAGCTGGCCATCGAGGGCGGCTGCAACGCGGTGGCTTCGACGTTCGGCGTGCTGGGTTCCGTAGCGCGCAAATATGCCCACAGGATACCTTTTATCGTGAAACTCAACCACAACGAGCTGCTCTCCTACCCCAATACCTACGACCAGGTGCTGTTCGGTACCGTGCGCGATGCGTGGAATATGGGGGCTGCAGCCGTCGGCGCCACGATTTATTTCGGCTCGGAGCCGAGCCGCCGCCAATTGGTCGAGATTGCGCGGGCGTTCGATGAGGCGCACGAGCTGGGCATGGCGACGATTCTGTGGTGCTACCTGCGCAACGGGAGTTTCAAAAAGGACGGCGTCGACTACCACTCTTCGGCCGACCTGACCGGACAGGCGAACCACTTGGGCGTGACGATAAAGGCCGACATCGTGAAGCAGAAACTGCCGGAGAACAACGGCGGGTTCCGGGCAATCGGGTTCGGCAAGACGCGCGACGAGGTTTATTCGCAGTTGACGAGCGAGCACCCGATTGACCTTTGCCGCTATCAGGTGGCCAACGGCTACATGGGGCGTGTCGGATTGATCAATTCGGGCGGAGAGTCGCGCGGGGCTTCGGATTTGCAGGAGGCGGTCATGACGGCCGTGGTGAACAAACGTGCCGGCGGCATGGGCCTTATCAGCGGCCGCAAGGCGTTCCAGCGTCCGATGGCCGAGGGAGTGGCGCTGCTCAACGCCATTCAGGACGTATACCTCGATCCCGGGGTGACGATTGCATAATAATCCCTTGTCCGGAAACGTTTTAGGATAAGATAATAAGAAGTTAAAAGTACATTATGAAAATAACGTTTTTCGGAACCCAGCCTTATGACCGCGAGTCGTTCGACCGAGCGAATGCGGCTTTCGGGTTCGAGTTCAACTATCACCGCAGCCACCTGAATGCCAACAATGCCCTGCTGGCCAAGGGCGCCGATGCGGTCTGTATCTTCGTGAACGATACGGCCGATGCCGACACGATTCGCCAACTGGCCGAAATGGACGTGAAACTGATTGCCCTGCGCTGTGCGGGATTCAACAACGTCGACCTGAAAGCCGCGGCGGAATACGGCATTCCCGTCGTGCGTGTTCCGGCCTATTCGCCGTGCGCCGTCGCTGAGCACGCCGTGGCGCTGATGCTGGCGCTCAACCGCAAAGTCCACCGCGCCTACTGGCGTACGCGCGACGGGAACTTCTCGCTGCACGGCCTGATGGGCTTCGACATGTACGGCAAGACGGCGGGCATCATCGGTACGGGAAAAATCGCCCGCGAGTTGATACGCATCCTCAAGGGCTTCGGCATGGAAATTTTGGCTTACGACATCTATCCGGACGAGGAGTATGCCGCCGCGGCACAGATAAAGTACGTGCCGCTCGACGAGCTGTACCGCCGTGCCGACATTATTTCGCTGCACTGCCCGCTGACCGACCAGACCCGGTATATGATTAACGAAGGCGCCGTTGCACGGATGAAGTCCGGGGTAATCATCATCAACACGGGCCGCGGGCAGTTGATTCGCACCGAAGCGCTGATAGAAGGGCTGAAAGAGAAAAAAGTCGGAGCCGCCGGACTGGACGTATACGAGGAGGAGGCCGCTTATTTCTACGAAGACACCTCGGACAGCATCATGAACGACGACGTGCTGGCACGCCTGCTGTCGTTCAACAACGTTATCATGACCTCGCACCAGGGGTTCTTTACGCATGAAGCGCTGGATAATATAGCGCACACTACTTTGCAGAATATTAACGATTTCGACAAGCACCGGGAGCTGGTGAACGAGGTGCGGGCCGAAGCAGAAAAGGCGATGGGATGAAAAAGGTCGTTTTGCTCCGCCACGGCGAGAGCACATGGAACCGGGAGAACCGGTTTACGGGATGGACGGATGTGGATTTGAGCGAGAAAGGCGTTGCCGAGGCGGCGAAGGCCGGGGAACTGCTCCGCAAGGAGGGGTTTCAGTTCGGCCGAGCCTATACCTCTTACCTGAAACGGGCCGTAAAGACGCTCAACCTCGTGCTCGACAAACTGGATCAGGACTGGATTCCGGTTTCGAAGAGCTGGCGGCTTAACGAGAAGCATTACGGTTCGCTGCAGGGACTCAACAAGCGGGAAACCGCCGAAAAATACGGTGACGAGCAGGTGCATATCTGGCGGCGTAGTTACGACGTGGCCCCGGCCCCGCTCGGCGGGGAAGACCCGCGCAACCCGCGTTTCGACGTCCGCTACCGCGATGTGCCCGAGGCCGAACTGCCTTGCACCGAGTCGCTGCGCGATACCGTCGCCCGCACCATGCCTTACTGGGAATGCGAAATACTGCCTGCGCTGGCGCACCACGACGCCCTGCTGGTCGTGGCCCACGGCAACAGCCTGCGCGGTATTATCAAGACACTGAAAGGCATCTCCGACGAGGCGATTTCCGAATTCAACCTGCCCACGGCCGTGCCCTATGTCTTCGAGTTCGACGACGGGCTGAACTACGATAAGGATTATTTCCTGGGCGATCCCGCGGAGATAGCCGCATTGATGGCCGCTGTGGCCAACCAGGGCAAGAGAGGCTGACGGGCCGGATAAGTGGCCGGTTGGATTCTGTCCGGTCGTTTTATGCGAAACCCCCGCATCGTTCGTACGATACGGGGGTTTCGCCCTATCCGGAGTGGCGTCAGCTCTGCATCCGGTATTCGTTGGGCGACTGCCCCACGCACTTTTTGAACAGGCGTGTAAAGTGCTGCGGGTACCTGAAACCGAGCTCGTAGGCGATTTCGCTGATCGATTTGGTGATGTCGAACATACGCTCCTTGGCGATGTCGATGACCTTCAGTTGGATGTATTCCTGGGCCGATTTGCCGGTTTCCTTTTTTACGAGGTCGCCGAAATAGTTGGCCGAGAGGTGCAGCCGGTCGGCGCACCAGCGTACCGTGGGCACACCGTCGCGCTGCGGCGTATCGTCCCGGAAGTAGTCGTTCAGCAGCCGTTCGAATCCCGACAGCGCATCCTTGTTGACTTCGCTGCGCGTGGTGAACTGGCGTTCGTAGAAACGGATGCTGTAATTGAGCAGCAGCTCGATGTTCGATACGATCAGCGTCCGGCTGTGTTTGTCGATGGCGTGCTGCAATTCGCCCGCGATGTTGTGCAGGCAGTCGAGCACCACGTGCCGCTCCTGCTCCGAGAGATGCAGCGCCTCGTTCGATTCGTAGGAGAAGAACGTGTACTGGCCGATGTTGCGCCCGAGCGACGTTCCGCGCAGCAGATCGGGGTGGAACAGCAGCGCCCAGCCTTTGGGCTGGAATTGCTCGCCGTTGTCCTCGATGCCGACCACCTGTCCCGGGGCGAGGAATACGAGCGTCCCCTCCTGGTAGTCGTAATAGTGGCGGCCGTAGCGCATGTCGCCGCATTTGACGTCTTTCAGAAAAACACAATAGAAACCGTACATGCGGCGCGAGTGCCGGGCCGGCGGGCATTTCGAAAAGTCGATGACGCTGACCAGCGGGTGCAGGGTTTCCACGCCCATCATTTCGTTGTACTGGTAAATATGGTCCAGTTTGGCAATCTCTTCCATAATCCGTTTTTTATTCGTTTGTCACAAAGTTAGTGTTTTTTTCGACCCCTGCCGCGCCCCTGCCGGCGAATCGGTAATAATGGTACGACGAACCGTAATCCGGGTAAGAACCGGATGTTTGAAGTGCCCTACTTTTGCAATGTGGAAAAATTCAGAAAAATGAAAAGCAGGTTGATTACGACGCTCGTCGTGCTGCTGTTCGCAGCGACGGGTATTTATGCACAAAACAAAGACAAGGGTAATATGAAAACGAATGAACGGATGGGCGTTGTTTTCCCGCGCGGGGAAAAATTGCCCGAAATGTTTTCGAAGTATTTCACCGGGCAGGCATACCTCGCCCGGTTGACGCGGAACGGGGAGCTCAACTGCCCGATTTCCAATGTGACGTTCGAGCCTGGGTGCCGCAACAACTGGCACAGCCACACGGGCGGACAGGTGCTGGTCGCCGTGAGCGGCCGCGGCTACTATCAGGCTGCGGGCGAACCGGCCCGCGAACTGCGGCCGGGCGATGTGGTGGAAATCGCCCCCGATGTAGTGCACTGGCACGGTGCGGCCCCCGACAGCTGGTTCGCGCATCTGGCGATCGAAGCCAATCCGCAGACGAACCGCAATACATGGCTGGAGCCGGTCGACGACGCGCAGTATGCCGCTGCGACTTCGGCGGTAGCCGGCGCCGCATCCCGGTCGGACGAAACGGCCGTACGGAATTATACGGCGTCGTTCCCGGAACAGGCGTCGAAATTTAAGGCGGAAGACCCTGAATTATTTGAAATTTTTGGTAATTTTGCGTTCGGTGAAGTCCTTGGATATGGTGAACTTGACCCCCGGATGCGGATGATGTGCATCCTTGCCTCGTGCATAGCCGGACAGGCGCATGCCGAATACCGGAGTGCGCTCGGCGGGGCCCTCGATGCAGGTGTCACGCCTGTCGAGGCCAAAGAGGTGCTCTATCAGGCGGTACCCTATGTGGGCATGGCCCGGGTGGCGGACTTCGTGGATATTACGAACGGCGTGCTGGCGGCACGCGGCGTCGTGCTCCCGCTGGAGGGGCAGTCGACGACCTCGCCCGAAACGCGTTTTGAAAAAGGGCTGGCCGTGCAGAAGACAATTTTCGGCGAGCGGATAGATGCGATGCGCGCAGCGGCGCCGGCGAACCAGAAACACATACAGGATTACCTGTCGGCCAACTGTTTCGGCGATTATGTCGCCCGCGGCGGACTGGATGCGAAGATGCGCGAACTTTTGACTTTTTCGATGCTCCTGTCGCTGGGCGGCTGCGAGCCGCAGTTGAAGGGGCACATCCAGGGCAACGTGAACGTCGGTAACGACAAGCGGACGCTGCTGGCAGTCGTGACCCAATTGCTGCCCTACGTAGGTTACCCGCGGACGCTGAATGCGATTGCGTGCCTGAATGAAGTGATACCCGAATAAAAGGAAAGTTATGAAGAACATACTATTAAATAACGGCGTGGAAATGCCGATCCTCGGGTTCGGCGTTTACCAGATTGCCGACCAGTCCCTCTGCGAAGAATGTGTTTATGAGGCTCTTATGGCGGGTTACCGTTCGATAGATACCGCTTCGGCGTACGGCAACGAGGCTGCCGTGGGCCGGGCAATCAGGCGCAGCGGGATTCCCCGTGAGGAGCTGTTCGTCACGACCAAACTCTGGATCAGCGACGCCGGATACGACCGTGCGAAAAAGGCGTTCACGAAATCGCTCGAACTCCTGCAGCTCGATTACCTCGACCTCTACCTTATCCACCAGCCTTTTGGCGATGTCTACGGTTCGTGGCGGGCGATGGAGGAGCTCTACAAGGCGGGGCGCGTACGCGCTATCGGCGTCAGCAACTTCTATCCCGACCGACTCGTCGACCTGATTCTGCACAACGAAATCGTGCCTGCCGTGAACCAGGTGGAAACGCATCCTTTCTTCCAGCAGGTGGAAAGTGCGGCGCTGATGGAGAACCGCGGCGTGCAGATCGAGTCATGGGCACCTTTCGCCGAGGGAAAAAACAACCTGTTCACCGACGGGGTGCTCGCGGGGATTGCCGCTAAACACCGAAAAACGGTGGCGCAGGTCGTGCTGCGCTGGCTGATACAGCGGAATGTCGTATGCATTCCGAAATCGGTTCACAAAGAGCGTATCGTCGAGAATTTCGACGTATTCGACTTCGAACTGGACGCCGGGGACATGACGGCGATCGCAGCGCTCGACCGCAATAAAAGCAGTTTCCTCGATCACCGCGATCCGGAAGTGGTTGCATGGCTCTGTAATTTATAATCCGGCAATTGAATTTGAAATTATGGCAAAGAAGATATTGATTCTCTCCTCCAGCCCGCGGCGCGGGGGAAACTCGGACAGGTTGTGCGACCGTTTTATGGCAGGTGCCCTGGAGGCCGGGCACGAGGTGGAAAAAATCTTCCTGAAAGACCGGAAGATTGGCTATTGCACGGGCTGCGGTGCGTGTTACAACGGGGCGAAGCCCTGCCCGCAGAAAGACGACGCGGCGGAAGTGCTCGGCAAAATGGTCGCGGCGGATGTAATCGTGATGGCTACGCCGGTCTACTTTTATACGCTGTGCGCACAGATGAAAACCCTGATAGACCGTGCCTGCGCCCGTTATCTGGAGATGACCGGCAAGGAGTTCTACTTTATCCTGACCGCTGCCGAGCAGAGCGTTCCGATGATGGAGCGTACGGTCGAGTGCTTCCGGGGATTCCTCGACTGCCTTGAAGGGCCCCGGGAGAAAGGCGTGATTTACGGCGTCGGGGCATGGCAGGCCGGCGACATCGAGGGAATGCCTGCGATGGAGGAAGCCTATGCGATGGGACTCCGGGCGTGAAACTTGGAAAATAATAAAATATGCGAATAACGATTTTAATGGCATTGATAACGATGTTGTTTCCCGGTATGGATACGAATGCACAGACGGCTCCCGGCAGGAAAGTGCTGGTGGCCTATTTCTCGCACAGCGGCAATACGCGCGAGCTCGCGCAGCAGATTGCTTCGGCGACCGGTGCCGCTGTCTTCGAAATCGTTCCTGCGGCGGCCTACCCTTCCGAATACCGGGCTGTCGTCGACCAGGCGAAGAAAGAGATTGCCGAAGGGGAGCATCCTGCGTTGAAAGACAAGCCGGAAAGCATCGCCGGATACGATGTGGTTTTCGTCGGCTCGCCCTGCTGGTGGGCGACAATCGCACCTCCTGTGGCGACTTTCCTCGCCGGTTACGACTGGTCGGGCAAGACCGTCGTGCCCTTTATGACGCACGAGGGCAGCCGCATGGGCCACAGCGAAGAGGATATTCGAAAACTTTGTACCGGGGCCACCGTGGCCCGCGGACTTCCCGTACGCGGCGGAGCCGTGAAAAGTTCGCAGGATGCCGTGCTGACATGGCTCCGGGATATAAACCTGACTAAATAAATCGAAATGTTGCGAAAAATCAGAATCGCGGTTGCGACCCTTTTTTTCACGATGATCACGCTGCTGTTCCTCGACTTCACGGGGACGTTGCATGCGTGGTTCGGCTGGATGGCCCAAGTGCAGTTCCTGCCTGCCCTGCTGGCGGTAAACGCCGGTATCCTTGTCCTGCTTCTGTTGCTGACCGTGTTGTTCGGGCGCGTTTACTGTTCGGTGATTTGTCCGCTGGGCGTCTTTCAGGACGTCGTGTCGTGGACGGCGGCCCGGCGCAGGAAAAACCGTTTCGCCTATTCCCGGGCATTGGCATGGCTGCGCTACGGCGTGCTGGCGCTGTTCGTCGTGGCGATGGTCGCCCACTTCAAGCCGGTAGCCGCCCTGCTGGCTCCTTACAGCGCCTACGGGCGTATCGTGTCGAACCTTTTTGCACCGTTCTACCAGTGGGGCAACAACCTCATGGCGTACCTGGCCGAGCGGATGGACAGTTATGCGTTCTACACGGTCGACGTGTGGGTGAAAAGCGGTGCGACACTGGCCGTAGCCGCCGTGACATGCGTGGTGCTGGTGGTGCTCGCCTGGCGCAACGGCCGTACGTATTGCAATACGATCTGCCCCGTTGGCACGATACTGGGTTTCGTGTCGCGTTTTGCGATTTTCAAACCGCGGATCGATACTTCGAAATGTAACGGCTGCGGCCTCTGCGCCCGCAACTGCAAGGCTTCGTGTATCGATGCCAAGGCGCACGAAATCGATTACAGTCGCTGTGTGGCCTGCATGGACTGCCTCGGCAAGTGCCGCCAGGGAGCCATTGCCTTTTCGCACAAACCTGCGGCGAAGCGTGATTCTGCGGATGCCGGGGCAGCAGCCGTGAAACCTGCCGCCGGAGCGGACGTACAGTCCGGTACTTCGCGCCGCAAATTCCTGTCGCTTGTCGGCGTCATGGCCTATGCGGCAACCGTCCGTGCGCAGGAGAAAAAGGTCGACGGCGGCCTTGCGGTGATCGAAGACAAGAAAATCCCCAACCGTACGACGCCCCTGACCCCGCCGGGGTCGCTGGCGGCCCGTAATATGGAGGCGCACTGTACCGGCTGTCAGCTTTGTGTCGCCGTGTGCCCCAACCAGGTGTTGAGGCCCTCGGGAAAGCTGATGACCCTGATGGTGCCCGAAATGTCGTACGAGCGCGGATACTGTCGTCCCGAATGCACGAAGTGTTCGGAGGTTTGCCCTGCGGGGGCCATCCGTCCGATTACGGCTGCCGATAAGGCGGCGACGCAGATCGGCCATGCCGTGTGGATTGCCGAAAACTGTGTGGTGAACACCGACGGCGTGGATTGCGGCAACTGCGCCCGCCACTGCCCGACCGGGGCTATCCATATGGTGCATAAGAATCCGGACCAGCCCGATTCGCCGCTTATCCCGGTCGTCAACGAGGAGCGCTGCATCGGCTGCGGTGCCTGTGAGAACCTGTGCCCGAGCCGCCCGTTCAGTGCCATTTATGTCGAGGGGCACCGACGCCACCGTACCATTTAACCGTTACAGCCATGAAAGAGAAAGAAAAGATAGACCGCCGGAAATTCCTGAAAGTACTCGGCGCCGGAACGGCGGCCACGACCGCCGCCCTCTACGGATGTAAACCCAAAGGCGGCGCAGCCGGGAGTGCGACTGCTGCAGACGGAGTCCCGGCCGGCGAGATGACCTGCCGCGTCAATCCCAAAACGGGAGAGCGGGTGTCGCTGCTGGGGTATGGTTGTATGCGCTGGCCGACGCGCTCCCGATCCGACGGTTCGGGCGATGAAATCGACCAGCAGGCCGTGAACGAGTTGATCGATTATGCCATCGCACACGGCGTCAACTATTTCGATACCTCCCCGGCTTATGTCCGCGGGTGGTCGGAAACCGCGACGGGTATCGCCCTGAAGCGTCATCCGCGCGACAGGTTCTTCGTTGCGACCAAGCTTTCGAATTTCGATCCGTCGACCCACAGCCGTGCGGCCTCGATGGAGATGTACCGTAACTCGTTCCGGGCCCTGCAGGTCGATTATATCGATTATTACCTGCTGCACGGTATCGGCATGGGCGGCATGGCGGCCCTCCGCAGCCGCTACCTCGATAACGGGATGCTCGATTTCCTGATTGCCGAACGCGGGGCGGGACGTATCCGCAACCTGGGATTCTCCTACCACGGCGAAATCGAGGTGTTCGACTACCTGCTATCGCGCCATGACGAAATAAAGTGGGATTTCGTGCAGATACAGCTCAACTACGTGGACTGGAAACATGCCAAGGAGGTGAACACGCGCAATACCGATGCGGAGTATCTCTATGGCGAGCTCGAGAAACGGGGTATTCCTGCCGTCATTATGGAGCCGCTGCTGGGCGGACGCCTGTCGAACGTGCCCGACCATGTCGCCGCCCACCTCAAGGAACGCCGCCCTTCGTCAAGCGTCGCGTCGTGGGCTTTCCGTTTTGCGGGATCGTTCCCCGGCGTGCTGACCGTGTTGAGCGGCATGACGTACATGGAGCACCTGCAGGACAACCTGCGCACCTATTCGCCGCTCGACGTGCTGACCGATGCGGACAAGGAATTCCTGGAGGAAACGGCGCAGCTGATGCTCCGCTACCCCACGATTCCCTGCAACGACTGCAAATACTGCATGCCGTGTCCCTACGGACTGGATATTCCGGCTATCCTGCTCCATTACAACAAGTGTGTCAACGAGGGAAACGTGGCCGTATCGTCGCAGGATGAAAATTACCGCACGGCGCGCCGCGCATTCCTCGTGGGCTACGACCGCAGCGTACCGAAGCTCCGCCAGGCCAGCCGCTGCATCGGATGCAACCAATGTGTGCCGCATTGTCCCCAGAATATCCGCATACCGCAGGAGATGCAGCGTATCGACAAGTATGTGGAGCACCTTAAGCAGGACAACCTGTAATACCGTTTATTTGCGTGTAATTCAGTGTAGAATGCATCCCCGGGATTCTGAGAATCCCGGGATGTGTTTTTACAGGGGAGTTGTGGCCTCGTTCGTTTTGAAAAAAGAGGCCGGAGCACTGGCCGGAAGCGCGATTATTCGTATCTTTGGAGGCGATTCACGAAACCTGACGAATATGAAGAAAACCTGTTGCCGGAGCTTTGCGCTGATCGTCATGCTGTTTGCCCTGTTTGCGCCCGATGCTTTTTCCCGGGAGGCTGAAACGGCACTACCGTCGGCTTGTCCGGGAGCGGCGTGCGGCGGCATTCCCGTGCAGGCGCAGCAGCTCGGAATCGAGGTCACGCCTCAGCAGCCGCGGGTTTTCCAGGAGTTCGAGGTGTCGTATACGGCGTCCGGGGAAATCGAGTCCATCGCGCAGCCGCATTGGGGAGCCCTGACCCTTGTCCGGGAACTCGGGCGCTCGCAGGGCTCGCAGATGTCGATTGTCAACGGTGTTACGACCCGCTCCGATACGTATGCTTATCGTTACCTGGTGCGTTCCCCGGTAAGCGGCGACGTGACTGTGCCGGGGACCTCGGCGGTCGTGGGCGGCCGGACGTGCCGCTGCGAGGGGCTGGTCATCACAATCCGGCCCGATACCGCTGTCGTGCAGCCGCAGTGCCGGCTCGAACCGGATACCGCCGCAATGGCCCGGACGGGCGGATATGTCGTCCGGCTGGTCTGCGGCCGGAAACCCGATCAGGCGCAGCCTTTGCTGATGGTGAACGGTGTCGGATGTATGCCGTTTTCGACCGGGTATTCCGCTGTGAACGGGGAGGATGAGTACGTTTACAGGTACCGGATAGATTCTCGGGGTGCGGAACGCTGTACACTCGTCCCGCAGCTGTCATTCGGCGGAAAGCCTTTTGCCGTTTCTCCGTATGTCCTCACCCTGAAAGCCGGAGCCCGCAATTGGAGGTGGACGCTGTATGTCCTGTCGGGTGTCGTCATCCTCCTGTGGGGCGCGGTCTTTGTGCGCGACCATGCGGTACCTGCGGGCCGGCATGCCGTCGTATCCCGCTTCTCGTGGCGGGGATACATGCTCGCGGCGACTACCCTGCTTTTTTTCGGATTCAGCGCCCTGCTGGTTTATTTCCTGTCCGATGCGGATACGAAGACCCCTTTCCCGGTCGTGCTGGCGGCCGGACTGATGCTCTTTGCCTCCTGCTGGCTGCTGTTCGGTGAGTTGAGGCGTTCGGCCGTGAGGCTGTGCGTCGACGGTGAAACGCTTTTCGTGACGCCGTATATGGGGCTGGGGCCGACGCGGCGCTACGACCTGCGGAGTTTCGACGGCATCACTTCGTCGGTGCTCGTCAGCCGCGGGGGCGCCTATGAGTACAGGTACCTGATGCAGGCAAACCGCCGCACTGTCCGCATATCCTCGTTCTACCTGAAAAATTAGGCGAGGTCGCGGACGCCGCAGGGCAAGGCCTGCCGTACATGGGTGAGCGTCCGATGAGCCTGTGGCTCGAGTTGAAAGAGATATTCGGTTAGGCGGATGCGGAATGCCGCGATTGAAAAGGGCAGGATTTACGTAAATCCTGCCCTTGCTTTATTGCTGTGTGCGAGCTGTTATGCGTCGGTCTTCGAATATTCCGAGAATTCACAGCCGAAACGCTCTACCAGCATGTTGTCCATTTCGTCGGCCCTGAAAGCGAGGTTGACGATGTTTTTCCGGATTTCGTCCTCCGACTCATCGGTGATGTCCGAAAGGTGGATGCGGTATGCGATGTAAATTTGACGCCCCTCGATTCCCAGTTTGTAGGGGCCGAAATCCTCGCTCAACATGTAGTCCAGCACGTTCTCCACCTCTTTTTTTGGCAGCAGGTTGATTGGCGACGTCGAGAAGAGGTAGTTGTTGTCGTAGACGAAGATGCGGATTTCCGAACTGCCTTTGTGGAAGAGCCACGAGTCGTACCCGTCGCGTGCCAGCACGGGGTTGACACCCATCTGTTCGATGGCCGACTCGACGAATCCGCCCAGCGGCGACTGCTCGCGCACCTCGAAAACACCTTCCGGCAACTTGTCGCCGCACGACGGGCAGAACTCCTCCTCTTCGGCGATGAGTTCCTCGCAGCTGCCGCACTGCACCTGAAAGACCGTGCGGTCCAGTTCGCCGATTGAATTCAGCAGTGCATGGAGTGTTTCGACCCGGATGCCGAAGCCCATGTTGTCGGCCTGCGTGAATTTGCTGACCGTCACGCCGACCACTTCGTTGTCGTCGTTCAGGATGGGGCCGCCCGAGTTGCCGGGGTTGACCGCGGCGTCGGTCTGGATGTAATATTTGCCGTCCATCAGCTGCTTGGGCGACGACACCGAACCTTCGGTAATCGTGAACGGCATGCCGTAGGGGTATCCGGCGACATAGACTTTGCGGCCGATGGTCAGCGTGTCGTCACCGGCAAGTGCGATTTCGGGCAGCGCCGAGAAATCCCCCTCGGCTGCCAGCAGGGCGATATCCTGTGCCGGATTGACCAGCACGACTTTCGCCAGGTAGGGATTCCGGTCGTTGTCGTGGATGGCGACATCGCGAAACCCGTCGACCACGTGGTAGTTCGTTACGAAAAGGTCGTAGCTTTTCAGGTAGAAGCAACTCCCGGAGCCGCCCGAGTGGGTGACTTTGAATACCGACTTGTAAATATTGTTCTGTTCCATGAATATGCGGTTTTGAGCGGTTATTTTTGTTGTCCGAGGGCTTGTTCCATCATCTTCTGCTGGAATTCCTGCGCCAGGCGCATGTATTCGGCCATGTCGCCTTTGGCCAGCGCCTGCTGCATGGCGGCCTGCATGGCCACGACCTCCCCCTGCATGGCGGCGGCCATCTGCTGTACCTGTTCGACTGCCGCGGCTGCCGCGATGCCGAGTTCGCCCGATTCTTCGTCTTCGTCCCCGTCGTCGGCAGTGAGGTCGTCCTCCATGACTTTCTCGAGCGCTTCGAAGAGTATCTCCGATGCCTCCTCCATCGGTTTGCCGGCCGATTTGCGGAGCGCATTTGCGACCACGGCGTTCAGGTCGTCCTGCACGTCGTTGTAGAAATACATTTCGTAGAATTTGTAAAGGATGCGGACAGCGCTGCGCTCGTAGTTTTCGGCTTCGATAGCCTCGTTTGCTTCCAGATAAACGTCCTTGAAGTTCTCCTGGACGTTATTCAGCGACGAGCGGCGCTTGGTCGAAACCAGCGTGTCGACGAAATAGAGGTCGCGTGCCAGCTCTTCGCGCGGCATCGCCAGCAGTTTTTCCAGAAACGCCTTGCCTTTTACCACCAACTCTGCTACCGGAAGCTCCTTGTCCATATCGTCGATGGCCTTGTCGAGGTCGTTCATCAACTGCCCCTGCGGATGTGCGAAATAGGAAATTTTATAGAAAGCCGTGTCGATTACGTTCCACGAGTAGCCGTATTTGCGTTCGGCTTCGTATTCTTTTACCGCGTCGAGCGTTTCGCGGCAGGTTTGCCGTATCGCTTCGTGAATGCGGGTCGTTTCCTCCTCCGGATATGGCGTAATCTGCGGCTCGTAACTGCGCCGTGCGCCGAATTTCGCGCAGAATTCATCGTCATAGCGGTCGCCGATGTGGCAGATGTTGCGCAGGATGAAATAGATTTTGTGCGGATGGCTCTGCGACAACGGGCATGCGTATTCCATCTTCAGCGTGTCGCCATTCTTGCGGAAGCGCGGCAGCATCAGGCGGTTGATGTTCAGGTCGGCGACCTGGCGCAGCATGGCGACGCGGCCTTTCTCGGGCAGCTCCAGGAAATCGGCGCTGATTTGCAGTTTGTCCCCTGCGACGAGGATGTTTACCAGAATGGAACCGTGGGGAATATGGAACTCCGTACCGCCGGCGTTGCCGTATTTGGTGCGGAATTCCGGGTTCAGGTGGTCGAGCAGCAGATGGAACGCTTCGAGGTGGCTTCCCTCGTTATAGCGGTCGATTGCCTGCTCGTAGGCCTCCATGTTGACTTTGCTCTGCGTGGAGTCCAGAACCGGAGTGACGAATGAGTGAGTAGTTTTCATGTTGTCTGTGTTATGACAAAGTCCTCTTGTGGACGTTGATTCTGTAAATTTAGGAAAAAACGGCTGAAAACCGTGCTTGAAACCGAAAAAAGTTAATTTTCCTCGATCGAAAGCGAACCGTCGTCAGCGACGGTTACCTTACCCTCGTAGTAGATATATGCCGTTTTGCCGGCACTGCTTTCCGTTTCCTTGCCGTCTTCGGTAAAGCGTACGATGAACGTGGTGTGCTGCGTGCCGAATTTCTTGCCGCGGTTGAATGCCTCGTTTCCCGCCGGCACCTCCTCCTCGATTTCGTAGTAGCCGACCGACTTGTACGAATGTCCCTCGGGAAGCATCGTCTTGGCTTCGGCAATCTGTGCGGCGATTTTCGCCGCGTCGAGTTGCGTGAGGTCGATGCCGACGGTGGTTTCGTAGGCGGGGGCTTCGAACGTCTGCTGCACCTCGCGCAGTGCCGTAGGCTCGGTTCCGTTCATGTAATAGGTCTGGCTGAATGCCTGGTTGTCCTTGTTGACCAGTTTTGCCGTTACGGCCATGAGATTGTCCGACAGGGCTTCGCCCTCCATGAACAGGAGCGAGTAGATTTTGAATTTGTCGGTATCGACGCTTTTTTTCGTGAGTTCGATAGCCTTGGCGTAACTGGCCTCGGAGTCTGTGGGATAGCCCGTGAGTGCCGAGCAGGAAGAAAATACAGCGGTTACGATGGCCGCAGCGGCCAGATTGATGATTTGGCGCATTGTTGGATTGGTTGAAAAAATAAGAACTGGATGTTTGTTATAGGGTAAATGTCAGGAAAAGGCTGCAGAGGTCGGTATGACGGACATGGCCATCATACCGACGGGGACTCTTCGGAGCCTCTATGCGGTAGGCCCGCACGGGGAAAACGAGTTCAGCCATGCACGTTGCCGGGGCTGCAACAACAAAACGACAGTCCGGCTCCGCACGGAGCGTTTTTCTGCAGGATACGGGAGCGCATGTATTGGCAGGCGGTGGGATTTCCTATTTTTCGAAAACCGATTTGAATGCCTCGAACGCATCGGCGCTGTCGAAGAATGCACCGCGGATGACATGGTGGTCGGACGGCAGCGAGATGTTGAACTCGTTTTCCTCTTCGTCGAATTTGGTGCGTTCGACCTCGGAAAGTTTGAACGATTCCAGGACCACGGCGCCTTTCTTTACGACGGGTATCGTAACCTGATCGCCGTCGACGGTTATTTCGCCGCCCTGTGCGATAAGCTTGCGGGCCTTGGTGATTTCCAGCGCCGTGAATGCGAGTAGCGCGAGCCCTCCGAGTACGAAGATGATCGTTACGGCCGTAGGGCCGAGAATCGGCGTACGGCCGATGCGGATGCCGAAAGGCCATACGAGCGGAACGATGACCATGCCGGCGCCGATGGCCAGCGAAGAAACGGAGCCCGAAAAGGGATTGCTTGGGGTGTAGTTGAACTTCTGCATTTTTATTTTAAATAAGTGGGTGTTTTCGTCCGGCGGGGATATGCGGGCGCCTTTGCGTGCGAGGCGCAGGGCCGATAATTCATTGCGGCAAAGTTAAAATCCGGCCCGGGAATAACAGGCCGGATACGGGGGTATAATAGTGAAATGCAGATTTGATAAAAGCCGCTGATTACCTTTTGGTTGTGGCTTGCTTGCTGGCGGTGCAGGGGGTATATTTCTACAATCCGGAGAGGATTTCCTCCAGCGTGGTGCCCTTTGCCGATGCCAGTTTTTCGGTGCGGATGCGTTTCAGGCGTTTTTTTACGGAGTCCTTTTCCAGGCACACCACGCCTGCTATTTCAGCCTGCGAAAGGCGCATGCGAACCATGCAGCAATAGCGGATATCTTCCTCGTTCAGGGCCGGGAACTGCTGTCGCAGCCGGACGGTGAAATTGTCGAAAACGGCGTCGGCATGGTTGAATATCGTCTGCCACTCGGCGTCCGACATCCGGCATTTTTTCGTGTCGCCGCCCTGTTTGACGAGCGAGATGAAACGGCTGTTGAGCTGGCAGAAGAATGTCGTGCGCAATTGTTCCTCCTTGCGCCGCATCTCCACCAGTTCGTTTTTCTGCGCTACGATATGCCGCTGCTGGGCCAGTTGGCGGAGTTTGGTGCGGTGCCATATGCGCATCGCTATCCATGCGCCGAGCAGCAGCAAGGCCGCACACAGCAGTATCGTCTGGTAAACAAGGCGTTCGCGGAGCCGCTTCTGCCCCTGTAAAGTCGAATTCTGTGCTTTCAGTTGTTCGTATTGCCACAATTCACGGGTGTTGAGCACATCGGCGCCGTGTATCTCGTCGTCGATCGAGTCCTTCAGCGCACAGTAATATTTCAGTGCGTCGAGGGCTTTTGCCGGGTTTCCCTTGCCCTCCCATGCTTCCGCGGCATGGAACGCCCATAGGGCGCGCGAGGTGTAGTGCGACGTGTCGGCGCACATCATCCGGGAACTGTCCAGCAGGTGCAGCGCTGCGTCGTAGCGCCCCTGCCGGTTGCGTATTTCGGCGAGGGTCTTGATCCACGAGTACCGCACACGCTCTTCGGCGTGTTGGTACCCCCGGTTCCAGTACTCCTCTGCGGCCGCGTAATCCTTACGTCTGATGGCGCCCTCGATCAGCATCGCCCATTTCGGGGAGGTGTTTTCCGTGATGCCTTTTTCTTCGGCCAGTCGGAGGGCTTTCCGGGCGTAATATTCCATGCTGTCGTAGCGGTCGAGCCCCATATATGCATGTGCGAGGTCGCCGAGCGAAATACAGCGCCAGTCGTCGCGGCCGAGGCTGTCGGCGTAGGCGTACGCGCGCATTGCGTGGCGGACTTTCTCTTCGAACAGGTGTTGTCCGCCGCAGAATACCCCGAGCCATGTTTCCAGGACATAGTGCCGTTCCCACTCCCCTTTCGCCGGCAGCGCCCGGCGGCTGTTGAGCAGCAGCGACATCGCCAGTTCGGGCTGGTGCCGTTGGTGCGCTATTTTTGCGGCGTAGTAGTAGGCTTTCTGTACGGGGACGAAATCCCGGGTGTGGGCCTGGTAGTAGTCGAGGGCTATGTCGGAGAGCGTATCGCCGACCATATTTTCACCGGAAAGGTAACGCGCCTGCGTCATTACCAGCGCATAATGCGCATAGTTGCGCCGGGATAGTTTTTTTGCCGGGGAGGGTATGGTCAGCAGCAGTTTTACGGCGCTGTCGGGATGCTCCATGACGATTGTTTCGGCCCCGGACAGGGCGTCGGGTACGCGCTGGCAGCCGACGGGGCTGATGAGCAGGAGCAGAGCGGTGGCAAGTCGGACGCAATACATGGGTTTAGCTGGTTGTGCATTCGTCCGGATTTGCGCCGGTGTGGAATGCGGGTCGGTATTTTCGGCGCAAAGGTAGGACTTTTTAGGGCAGAACGGGTATCCTGCGGCTTTTTTTATGCTCCCCGGAGGTTTGGGCGTGTGCAAAACAGAAATCGCACGCAGCCCTGTCCGCCGTCCGATTCCGGCATGTGCCGGGCCTGTGTGTCGAAACGGATGCCGGGATGTATCCGGCATTATACTATCAAATTTTGGTAGTATGTTTCAGTTCCGGCGGAAAAATCCCTGCGATTGTTTGGAGATATGGTTTTTGTCCGTATATTTGCATTAACAAAATTGTTAGATTGAATTGTTAATACAATAAAACCATGACCGAATCGACACAAACCAAAGAACAGGCGATACTCGCAGCGGCTGAGCAGGAGTTTCTGTCGAAGGGTTTCGACGGTGCACGCACCACTTCGATCGCTTCGGCTGCCGGCGTAACGCACGCCATGCTGCATTATTACTTCCGGACGAAAGAACAGCTTTTCGAGCGGATTCTCGACGAGAAACTCCGTCTGATGGGCGAATCGGTGCTGGCGGCATTCGGGCAGCCGAACCTTCCGCTGCAGGAGCGGCTGCGGGATGCGATTGGCAGCCATTTCGATTTTATCGCGCGAAACCCCGATTTGCCGCGTTTCATTGTCAACGAGGTCTTTTCGCGGCCCGACCGTTATGAAACCATGCGTGCGCGCATCCGGGAAATCGCCGATACGCTGATGCGCGACATGCAGCGGGAACTGGACGCATTGTCGGCCCGTGGGGAAGCGGAGCCGCTGGATGTCCGGATGCTGATGCTCGATATTATCTCGCTCAACGTTTTTCCGTTTATCGCCTATCCGCTTATCGAACCGATTCTCGGGAGTTTTTCGAACGACCGGGCCCGTTTTTTCGAGCTGCGCAAGGCGGAGAATGTCGAAGTCATTACACGGCGTCTTAAAAAAATATAAGCTATGAAACGAATCGTTATCTTGTGCTGGTGCCTGTTTGCGGTGTTTTCGGCCGGTGCGCAACCGACGCTCGACGAGTGCCGGGCCCTGGCCCGCGCACATTATCCCGAAATCCGGCAGTACGACCTGATACGGCAGACGACCGGTTATACCCTGTCGAACGCCCGCCGTACCTGGCTGCCCCAGCTGGGGCTTTCGGCGCAGGCCACGTGGCAGACCGGGGTTCCGAATTTTCCCGATGCGCTGACCGGAATGCTCGCGCAACAGGGCATTTCGATTCCCGGGCTGGACAAAGATCAGTATAAAGTGCAGCTGGAACTGAACCAGACCATCTGGGACGGCGGCAAGGCGGGGGCTGACAAACGGATTGCCGAGGCGGAGGCGGCCGAACAGCAGCGCTCCGCCGACGTCGATTTCTACGCATTGCAGGGGCGGGTCGACAACCTCTATTTCGGTATCCTGTTGCTTGAGGAGCAGATTGTGCAGACGAACCTGACGCTCGAACTGCTGCGCAGCAACTTCGACAAGGTGCGTGCGTTGCGGCGCAACGGCGTGGCGACGCAGGCCGACGCCGATGCCGTGGAGGCCGAACTGCTCTCCGTGGGCCAGCAACTGACGCAGGTCGAAGCCTCCCGCGACAGCTACCGCCGGATGCTGGAGGTGTTCATCGGCCGGCCGCTCGGCGATGCGGCGCTGGTGCGTCCCGATGTCGCGGAGCCGCATTCCTTTGAGCCGGAGCGCCCCGAGTTGGCGTTGTTCGACGCGCGGATCGATAAACTCGCGGCCCAGGAGTCGCTGGTCAAATCTTCGTCGCGTCCCCGCTTCGGACTCTTTGCTCAAGGGTATTACGGTTATCCGGGACTGGATTACATGCAGAGCATGATGAACGGCGACTGGTCGTGGAACGCCCTTGTCGGCGTGCGGATGTCGTGGAATTTCGGAGCTTACTATACGCGCGGCAATTCGCTGAAAAAACTTCGGTCGGCTCAACAGCAGGTCGAGGTGCAGCGTGACATCTTCCTGTTTAACACCAAGTTGCAGACAACGGAGGAGAGCGGTGACATCGCCCGTTTGCGCAAAGCCCTTGCCGATGACGACCGTATCGTTGCGCTGCGCCGTTCGGTGCGCGAGGCCGCCGAGTCGAAACTCCGCAATGGCGTAATCGACACCAACGACCTGCTGCGCAAGATTACCGAAGAGGCTGCGGCCGCAACGGCGCGTTCGGCCCGCGAAATAGAATTGGTCAAAACCATTTACGAACTGAAACATACTGTAAACCGATAAACCATGAAACGAACCATTATTTACGGCGTCCTGCCGCTCCTGGCCGTCGCCTGCGGGCATGACGGCGATTTCGATGCGACGGGAACATTCGAAGCTGCCGAGGTGGTCGTGTCCGCCGAGGCCGCCGGACGCATTCTCCGCTTCGACGCCGAGGAGGGCGATGTGCTGGAAGCCGGACGGCAGGTAGGTGCGATCGACACCGTACAGCTCTACCTGCAGAAGCTGCAGCTCGAACGCACGGCTGCGTCGGTACGTTCGGGCCGCCCGGACATTTCGAAGCAGGTCGCCGCCCTGCGCGAGCAGATAGCCAAACAGCAGACCGAGCGCCGCCGTGTTGAAAACCTGCTGAAAGACGGTGCCGCCACCGCCAAACAGCTCGACGACATCGATGCCCAGCTCAAGGTGCTGAACGGCCAGCTCGACGCCCAGCTTTCGACGCTGAAGAACAATACGGCCTCCATCGACGAGAATACTTCGTCCATCGAACTGCAGATTGCGCAGGTCGAAGACCGGCTTTCGAAATGCCGCATCGCATCGCCCATTGCCGGGACGGTGCTGGCCAAATACAGCGAGGCCGGGGAGTTGGCCTCGGTGGGCCGTCCGCTGATGAAAGTGGCCGACCTCGGCCGAATCTACCTGCGGGCCTACTTCACGTCGGACCAGCTTTCCGGGCTGGAGCTCGGCCGGCCGGTGACCGTTACCGCCGATTTCGGCGGCGGGGAGCGGCGCGATTATCCGGGACATATCACCTGGATTGCCTCGGAGAGCGAATTCACGCCCAAAACCATCCAGACCCGGGATACGCGCGCCAACCTGGTCTATGCCGTGAAAATTGCCGTCGAGAACGACGGACGGCTGAAAATCGGCCTGTACGGCGAAGTGAAACTGGACGAATAAACCCGGATGCGATGGATGCCGCAATCAAAGCAGATGCCCTGACCAAACGCTACGGTGCGCTGACGGCACTGGACTGCGTGTCGTTCGAAGTGGGGCGCGGCGAGCTGTTCGGCCTTATCGGCCCCGACGGCGCAGGTAAAACCACGCTGTTCCGGCTGCTTGCTACGCTGCTGAATCCCGATGCCGGCAGCGCCCGGGTCGACGGTTTGGACATCGTCGCCGACTACCGCAAAATCCGCGAGCGCGTGGGTTACATGCCGGGTCGCTTCTCGCTCTACCCCGACTTGTCGGTCGAGGAGAACCTCGCGTTCTTCGCGGCGCTTTTCGGCGTTGAAATGCGGGCCAACTACGATTTGATAGCCCCGATTTACAGCCGGATAGAGCCGTTCCGCACACGCCGTGCCGGAAAACTTTCGGGCGGTATGAAACAGAAACTGGCGCTGTGCTGTGCCTTGATTCACCGCCCCTCGGTGCTGCTGCTCGACGAGCCGACAACGGGCGTGGATGCCGTGTCGCGCAGCGAATTCTGGGACATGCTGTCCGAACTGAAAAACAAGGGAATTTCGATTCTCGTGTCGACGCCCTACATGGACGAGGCCCGCCGCTGCGAGCGCATCGCTTTGTGCAACAACGGGAAGGTGCTCGGCATCGATACGCCGCAGGGCATCGTCGCACGGTTCGACGAGCCGCTTTTCGCACTTTCGGGTGACGACATGTACGGCCTGCTGCTGGCGGCCCGCCGTTCGGCCGGGGTGCGTGAATGCTACCCTTTCGGCGAGGCGCACCACCTCATTGCGGCTCCCGGTTTCGATGCGGGCGAACTGGCCCGGGAGCTGGCCGGGCAGGGATTTCGCGATGTGACGGTGCGTCCGGCCGATGCGGGAATCGAAGATGTATTTATAAAACTGATGCGCCATGAATGAGCCGATAATATCCGTCCGGGATTTATGCAAGCGGTTCGGCGGTTTTACCGCCGTCGACCGCATTACGTTCGACGTGGGCCGCGGGGAGATTTTCGGGTTCCTCGGGGCGAACGGCGCCGGCAAGACCACTGCGATGCGCATGCTCTGCGGGTTGAGCTACCCTACTTCGGGCGGCGGTACGGTCGCCGGGTTCGACATCATGCGCGAGGGCGAGCAAATCAAACGCCATATAGGTTATATGAGCCAGCGTTTTTCGCTCTACGACGATCTTACGGTGCTGGAGAATATCCGCCTCTACGGCGGCATCTATGGATTGACGCGGATGCAGATACTGCGCCGTGCGGTGACGATGCTCGGCCGTCTGCGCTTCCGTTCGGAAATCAACACGCCGGTAGGCTCCCTGCCGCTGGGCTGGAAACAGAAACTGGCTTTCTCGGTGGCGACGCTCCACCGGCCCGAGGTGGTCTTCCTCGACGAGCCTACCGGGGGCGTCGATCCCGTGACGCGCCGCCAGTTCTGGGAGATGATTTACGAGGCCGCCGCCGGGGGCACCACGGTGTTCGTGACCACGCACTATATGGACGAGGCGGAGTACTGCTCGCGCGTGTCGATTATGGTCGACGGACAGATCCGCGCGCTGGACACCCCTGCCGCTCTGAAAAAACAATTTGCCGCCGCATCGATGGACGAGGTGTTCCGTTCGTTGGCGCGGGAGGCCAAACGCGCCGAATAATGGGAGGCTTCTTGTCATTCGTCAAAAAGGAGGCGCTGCATATCCTGCGCGACCGGCGTACGATGCTTATCGTGCTGGTCATGCCCGTTATCCAGCTGCTGTTGTTCGGATTCGCCATTTCGGTCGAAATCAACAACATCGACTTCGCCGTGGCGGCCCCGCACCGGACGGAGGCCGTCCGCGGAGAGGTGCAGCGCATTGCGGCCAATCCCTACTTCAGTTTCCGGGGTTACATTTCGCAGGCGGAAATCGACGATGTCCTGCGTACAGGCAGGGCCGACGCCGTGGTGGTCTTTGCCGACGACTACGACCGCCGGATGGCTGCCGCAGGCCCGGAAGCTGTGTCTGAAACGGCCGTCCAGCTGGTTTTCGATGCCTCGAACCCCAATACGGCGGTCGCCGGCGCCGGTTATTTGCAGAATATCCTGCTCTCCGGGCGGCAGTCCGCTGGCGCCATGCCCGAAACACACCTCTTGTATAATCCCCGGATGAAGAGCGCCTATAATTTCGTACCGGGTATCATGGGGCTGATTTTCATCCTTATTTGCGCCATGATGACCTCCGTGTCGATTGTGCGCGAAAAGGAAACGGGGACGATGGAGGTGCTGCTGGTATCGCCCGTGCGTCCGCTCCGGATTATCTTCGCCAAGATGATTCCCTATTTCCTGCTCTCGTGTATGAACCTCGCGACGATTCTCCTGCTGGCGCGTTATGTCCTCGACGTACCCATGTCGGGCAGCATCGGCGGATTGGTCGGGCTGTCGATGCTCTATCTGGTGCTGGCGCTGGCCCTCGGGCTGTTTATCTCCACCGTGTCCGACAACCAGATTACGGCGATGCTGATTTCGGGCATGCTGCTCATCCTGCCGATTATCATGCTCTCGGGCATGGTCTTCCCCATCGAAAATATGCCGGGCGTCCTGCAGGGCGTTTCGTACATCATTCCCACACGCTGGTATATCTCCGCCGTGCGCAAACTGATGATCGAGGGGCTGCCGTTCGCCGCGGTGCTGCGGGAGTTCTTTATCCTGCTGGCCATGACCGTGCTTTTGATAGGCGTGGCTTTGAAGAAGTTCAACGATAAACTCGAATGACGATGCGAACACTACTCGTTTTACTCGATAAGGAGCTCCGGCAGTTCATCCGCAATCCTTTCCTGCCGAAGATGGTCGTCGTCTTTCCGCTGATGGTGATGCTGGTCATCCCGTGGGTCACGACGATGGACGTCCGCCATATCCGTATTTCGGTGGTCGACAACGACCGTACGGCGGCTTCGCGGCGCCTCGTGCAGAAAATCGCCGCTTCGGATTACTTCACCTTGCAGGACGTGGCGGGGCATTACGGGACGTCGCTCGCGGAACTGGAGGCGGGTGTGGTCGACGTGATTGTCGAGATTCCCGACGACTTCGAGCGCTCGATTGTTGCCGGTTCCCCGAAAAAGGTGAGTATCTCGGCCAACGGCGTGAACGCCCTCAAAGGCAACCTCGGAATGCAATATACCGTGCAGGTGGTCATGCAGACCCTTGCCGGGTTGCGCGGCGACGAGGGATTGCCCGCCGCACCCGAAATGGTTGCGGTGCAGAACCGTTACAACCCCATGCTCGAATACCGATATTATATGATTCCCGCGCTGATGATTATGCTGCTGATTATGTTGTGCGGCTTCCTCCCGGCGCTGAATCTCGTCGGCGAAAAGGAAACGGGAACGATCGAGCAGATCAACGTAACGCCGGTCGGCCGCTTTACATTCACGCTGGCGAAACTGATTCCGTTCTGGATTATCGGGCTGGTCGTGCTGGCGGTAGCCATGCTGCTCGGATGGATTGTCTACGGGCTGGCTCCCGCCGGGTCGTTCGGCGCTGTCTACCTGGCTGCGGCGCTGTTTATCCTCACCATGTCGGGTATGGGGGTGATTGCAGCCAACAACTCCTCGACCATGCAGCAGGCGATGTTCGTCATGTTCTTCTTCGTGATGGTTTTCGTGCTGATGAGCGGCCTGATTACCCCGATCGAGTCGATGCCCGGATGGGCGCAGTGGCTCACCCGGTTTTTCCCGCCCCGTTATTTCATCGATGTCATGCGTGCGGTATACCTCAAAGGCACTGCGATCGGCGAATTGTGGGGCAGCTACGCCGCTCTGGCCGCTTTTGCGGTCGTGTTCAATGCCGTCGCCACCCTGACTTACAGGAAACAGGCCTAACCTGTCCCTGCCCGCAGCCGTGCATTGCGGCCGCGGACCCCGCTCCCTATCTCCGGCCGTTAATTTAAAATACCTGCCGTTATGGAAAAAGAATCAGTTTTGGAAGCCGTTTACGGGCTTTTCCTCCAGGAGGGAATCCGCGACATGCGGATGCGTACCATTGCCGGGAAACTCGGCATCACCAGACACGAGTTGTGCAGCCTCTTTCCCGGGAAATGGGAACTGGTGACGCAGTGTGTGGAATACGGCCTGCAACGGCTCAATACCGTGCTGGACGCTGCTTGCGCCTCATCGCGAACTCCGGTCGAGGTGCTGCTGCGTTCGGCTGTCACCGCTTACGATGCTTTCGGAGCGATGAGCTGGCAGTTCATCGAAGATATCGCCTACTATCCGGTTGCGGTCGATGCGGTCAACGGCGAGCGGCGCCTGCTGCGGAAACGGCAGCGCTCGGTTTTCCGGCAGTGCGTCGAAGAGGGATACCTGTTCGGCATGGAGTATTCCGGGCTGCTGGAGCAGTTTTTCTGGCCGGATTTCAAGACCGAAAGCCGGCATCGCGACGCGGCCTTGCGCGTGCTCTTTACCATCATCCGCGGTTCGGCAACCGAACGCGGCTGGCAGGAGACGGAGCGGGTGCGGCGGTTGATGGAGTTATCTTGCTGACCCAAAGCTGTTTGTGAATAAAAAAGCCCCGTAAAGGGAGTCCGGCCCGGGTGCCGGGTTCCCTCTTTTCTGTGCTGTCCGCACCCGCCCTGCGCGGTGTCGCGGCCGGTAAAATGTGGGTGATGTGATAAAAAATAAAATTTATTGTTTTCCGGCATGTCCCGTAATTATTTATTTTGCGCGGTGCGAATTGCCAAATACCGTTGAAAATGTCTTGTTTATAGTAAAAATTATTATCTTTGTCCAACAATTCATCATACCAGTCATTATTTGTAATTATGGTCGATTCATTCTTGGGACAGGCAGAGGAAGGTAACAAAACCGCCCTGCTGAAACGGCAACTGATAGGACATTATATAACGGGCGGCGATTTCAGTATTACCGATTTGAGCCACGAAATGAACCTGTCCGTTCCGACGATTACCAAACTCGTTACCGAGCTTATCGAAGACGGTTTCGTGCACGACTTCGGCAAACAGGGGACGGCCGGGGGACGCAGGCCCAATATTTACGGATTGAATCCCTATGCGGGATACTTCGTCGGGGTCGACATCAAGAAAGACATCATCACCATGGCGGTGATTAACTTCAAGGGACAGGTGGTCGACATGCGCGACTCCGTGCCGTTCGTCATGGAGAATTCGGTGCAGTCGCTCGACCGGCTGTGCGAAGCCGTAAACGGGTTCATCGCAAAGAGTAAAATCGACCACAAGAAAATCCTTTCCATCGGCATCAACCTCTCGGGGCGTGTCAATTCGCGGACGGGATACAGTTACAGCTACTTCTTCGTCGAGGAGCAGCCGCTCTCGATGTTGCTGGAACAGCGCCTGGGCTGCAAGGTATATGTCGAGAACGACACCCGCGCGATGACCTACGGGGAATATATGTGCGGTGTCGGCAATAACGAGAGTACGATGATATTCGTCAATGCGAGCTGGGGTTTGGGTGTCGGCGTGGTCGTCGACCGCAAACTGTTTTACGGCAAATCCGGGTTCTCGGGTGAATTCGGCCATTTTCCCCTGCTGGACAACGAGGTGATATGCCGCTGCGGCAAACGCGGGTGCCTCGAAACCGGCGCCTCGGGCTCTGCCGTATACCGGATATTCATGGATAAACTGGCGCAGAACCGCGTTTCGATGCTTTCGGACAAATACAACCGCGGCGACAAAATTACCCTGGACGATATTCTCGATGCGCTGGGACAGGAGGATGTGCTTGCCATCGAAGTGATGGAGAATGTCGGGCATACGCTCGGCAAAGCCCTCGCGGGACTTATCAACCTGTTCAATCCCGACCTGATTGTCCTGGGCGGGACGCTGGCGGTGGCCAAGGATTACATCATGCTGCCGCTGAAGAGCGCTATCAACAAATATTCGTTGCAGCTCGTCAACAAGGACACCACGATTAAATTGAGTAAACTGGGCGAAAAGGCCGGTGCCGTGGGCGCCTGCATGTTGAGCCGCAGCAAAATGCTGGGATTGATGTAGTTGCGTTCTGATTCGCCTGTCAGATAAAAAGTCCGTATTCGTACGGACTTTTTTATTTTGGCACTCCTTAGATGCGATTTGAAGCCGTACCGTGATTATTTTTGGTAATTTCGAATAAAAAAAGCTATAATATTATTTCATTGTAAATTTATTTATTATATTTGCATTGAAAAACAATAAAATTTACTTTATTTTATGCGAACTATAAAATGCAGCCCGATATGAAAACTTCTAACCGAAGGAATTTTCTAAAAAAAATAGCTGTCGCCGCTGCTTCCACCGTCGCCGTTCCCGGGGTGGTCAAAGCGGCTTCGAATATCGCTGCCGCGGAATCGGAAGCGGCTGCCGCCCCGCCGGGACGAAGCCCCCTGCTGGTTCCCCGGGAGAATGGGCTGCGTATCTCGGGCACGTTCCTCGATGAGATTTCGCATGATATCCCCCACCAGAATTGGGGCGAAAAGGAGTGGGACGCCGACTTCCGCCATATGAAGGCCATCGGCATCGATACCGTAATCGAAATCCGATCGGGTTACCGCAAGTTCATTACCTACCCGTCGCCCCACTTGCTGAAGCAGGGGTGCTATATGCCGTCGGTCGATTTGGTCGATTTGTTCCTGCGGCTGGCTGAAAAATACGGGATGAAATTTTATTTCGGCCTCTACGATTCGGGCAAATACTGGGATACGGGCGACATGTCGAGCGAAATCGAGCATAATAAATATGTGATCGAGGAGGTCTGGAACATTTACGGCCGCAAATACAAGAGTTTCGGCGGCTGGTATTTGAGCGGTGAAATCAGCCGCGCCACCAAAGGAGCCATCGGGGCGTTCCATGCCCTGGGCAAGCAGTGCAAGGAGGTGTCGGGCGGACTGCCGACGTTCATATCGCCGTGGATCGACGGCAAGAAGGCCGTGATGGCCAGCGGCAGCAAACTGACCAAGGAGCAGGCCGTGTCGGTCGAGCAGCACGAGCGCGAATGGGACGAGATATTCGACGGCATACACGACGTGGTCGACGCCTGTGCATTTCAGGACGGGCATATCGATTACGACGAACTGGATGCGTTCTTTACGGTCAACAAGAAACTCGCCGACCGCTACGGCATGCAGTGCTGGACCAATGCCGAGTCGTTCGACCGCGACATGCCCATCAAGTTCCTGCCCATCAAGTTCGACAAACTGCGCCTGAAACTCGAAGCCGCCAAACGCGCCGGTTACGACAAGGCCATCACCTTCGAATTTTCGCATTTCATGAGCCCCCAGTCGGCTTATCTGCAGGCCGGGCATCTCTACGACCGTTATAAAGAATACTTCAATATCAGGTAGCCTATGAAAAAAACACAGACTACGAACACCGGCTACGTGGCATTTCTCTCCTTGGTAGCCGCCATAGGCGGGATTTTGTTCGGTTACGACACGGCCGTCATTTCGGGTACGGTGAGCGGCGTAGCCACCCAGTTCGGGCTCGACGCCATGCAGCAGGGGTGGTTCGTCGGATGCGCGCTTATCGGCTCTATCGGCGGCGTTGCGGTCGCGGGCGTCTTGAGCGACCGCTTCGGACGCAAGCTGACGATGCTCCTCTCCGCCGTGCTGTTCACCGTGTCGGCCGTAGGCTGCGCCGTATGTGCCGATTTCACCCAGTTGGTCGCCTACCGCATTGTCGGCGGCATCGGTATCGGCGTGGTGTCGATTGTATCGCCGATGTATATTTCGGAGGTGGCCGTCGCCCGTTGGCGCGGGGCGCTCGTGTCGCTCTACCAGTTGGCCATCACGGTCGGGTTTCTGGCTGCCTATCTCGTGAATTTCCAGATACTCAAATCGGCCGAAACGGCTGTGTACTCCTCGGCGCTGATGCAGAAAATCTGGATTACGGAGATGTGGCGCGGCATGTTCGGGGCCGAAACGCTGCCTGCCCTGCTGTTTTTCATCGTCATATTCTTCATCCCCGAAAGTCCGCGCTGGCTCGTCCTGCGGGGACGCGATGCGCGTGCGCACGTCGTGCTGGAGCGTATTTACCGCTCGCCGGAACTCGCCGACGGGGAAATTGCCGCCGTGCGCGGTACGGCGGCAGCCGCTTCGCAGTCGGAGTGGCGCATGCTGTTTGCCCCGGGTATCCGCAAGGCGGTCGTAATCGGGGTCTTCATTGCCATCCTGGGGCAGTTCATGGGCGTAAACGCCGTGCTGTACTACGGCCCGACGATTTTCGAGAATGCGGGCCTTTCGAGCGGCGATTCGCTCTTCTCGCAGGTGCTCGTCGGAGTTGTCAACATGCTTACCTCCGTGCTGGCACTGGTGATTATCGACCGTGTGGGACGCAAGCAACTGGTTTACTGGGGCGTGTCGGGAATGATTCTGTCGCTGTTGTGCATCGGCATCTATTTCCTGTGGGGCGCTGCTTGGGGCCTGTCCAATGTATTCCTGCTGGTATTCTTCCTGGCGTATATCTTTTTCTGTGCCGTGTCGATTTGCGCCGTTGTATGGGTGCTGCTGTCGGAGATGTACCCTACCCGCGTCCGCGGACTCGCGATGTCGATCGCTGGACTCGCGCTGTGGGTCGGTACGTACCTGATCGGACAATTGACGCCATGGATGCTCGAGAACCTTACGCCTGCCGGCACGTTTTTCCTGTTCGCGGCGATGTGCGTACCTTATATATTGATTATCTGGCGTGCCGTGCCCGAAACTACGGGACGTTCGCTCGAGGAAATCGAGAAATACTGGCAGAAAGACGCGTAACGGGCATTGCATGGGATTTAACTTCATAGACTAAACTAATATACGATATCATGAATTTTCAAGAACTGGCTGGCAAATATAAGTCGGAACTGTTGGACAGCGTCCTGCCGTTTTGGTTGGAACATTCCCAGGACAAACAATACGGAGGTTACTTCTCCTGCCTCGAGCGGGACGGCAGTGTCTACGACACGGACAAGTTCGTCTGGCTCCAGGGGCGCGAAGTATGGCTTTTTTCGATGCTCTACAACAAGGTAGAGCCGCGTAAAGAGTGGCTGGAATGTGCCGTGCAGGGAGGCGAATTCCTGAAAAAATACGGACACGACGGCGACTACAACTGGTATTTCTCGCTCACGCGTGACGGACAGCCGCTCATCGATCCCTACAATATCTTCTCCTATACGTTTGCCACGATGGCTTTCGCGCAGCTGGCTGTCGCCTCGGGGAACAAGGAGTACGCCGACATTGCCAAAAAGACGTTCGACCGCGTGTTGGAAAAGCGTCAGCATCCCAAGGGCAAATGGTGTAAGGGGCATCCCGGAACGCGTCCGATCAAGGATTTCGCGCTGCCGATGATTCTGTGTAACCTCACGCTCGAAATCGAGCAGCTCATCGACCGCAAACTCATCGACGAAACGATTGAAACCTGCCTGCACGAAGTGATGGAGGTGTTTTACCAGAAAGATCTGGGGCTTATCGTCGAGAATGTTTCGGCCGCGGATAACTCGCTGGTCGATTCGTTCGAGGGGCGCTCGATCAATCCGGGCCATTCGCTCGAGGCGATGTGGTTTATCATGGATTTGGGCAAACGGCTCCACCGTCCCGACCTTATCGACAAGGCCGTGAAGATTGCCTTGTCGACCATCGAATATGGCTGGGACAAGCAATACGGCGGTATTTTCTATTTCATGGATCGCCTGGGTCGTCCCCAGCAGCAGCTCGAATGGGATCAGAAACTGTGGTGGGTGCATATCGAATCGGCGATTACGATGATTAAGGCCTACCAGCTGACGGGCAACAAAGAGTGCCTCGCGTGGTTCCAGAAACTGCACGACTACATGTGGACGCACTTCAAAGACCCGAAATATCCCGAATGGTTCGGTTATCTCAACCGCCGCGGCGAAACGCTGCTTACGCTCAAGGGGGGTAAATGGAAAGGCTGCTTCCACGTTCCGCGCGGCCTGTACCAGATATGGCAGATACTGGAACAGTGCAAATAGACGGCCGGCACGCCGGATAACTGCCTGCGGCCCGGAAACGTGCCGTGAAACTTGCATAAAACGTAGAAACCAAACATGATACGCACAGGATTCATACTGTCCGTCGTGTTGGCTGCCTCGCTCGGGCTTGCATGTCCGGCGTGTGGCAGTAAGACACGCTGTACGGTCGACGTACTGGTTATCGGCGGCACGACGTCGGGAACGGCGGCGGCCATCGCCTCGGCATGTGAGGGAGCCGCCACGCTCGTGGTCGAACCCACGCCCATGCTCGGGGGAATGATCTCGGCGCAGGGGGTGGCGGCCATTGACGGCAACCACCAGATGCCGTCCGGGCTGTGGAACGAGTTCCGCGAAGCGATACGCAGGCACTACGGCGGTGCGAACGCCGTAGCCACGGGCTGGGTGAGCAACACGCTTTTCGAGCCGCATGTGGCCGACAGCGTATTCAAAGCCATGGCGGCGGCCGAGCCGCTGCTCGAAGTCCGCCACGGATACCGGCTCGTCGAAGTGTATAAGCGCGGTCGGCAGGTAACGGGCGCACGGTTCGTCGACGAGACGGGCGGCAGACTCGATGTTTCGGCCCGCGTCACCATCGATGCCACCGACTTGGGCGACGCGCTGCCGTTGAGCGGCACCTCCTATCGTTTGGGTATGGACGCACGTGCCGATACGGGTGAGGCGCTGGCTCCGGAACAGGCGAACGATATCGTGCAGGACCTGACATTCGTGGCTATCCTCAAGGATTACGGCAAAGGCGCCGACAAGACCATACCGCGACCTGCAGGTTACGACCCGGCGGAGTTCGCACACAGCTGCCAGACGGCTGAAGGCAAGCCCATATCGGCCGAGGTGATGCTCAATTATGGGCGCCTGCCCAACGGTAAATACATGATCAACTGGCCGGTCAACGGCAACGACGTCTACCTGAATGTGGTCGGACTGCCTTATGCCGAGCGTGACGCGGCGTTGCGTCCCGCCCGCGAAAAGACCCTGCGGTTCGTCTATTACATCCAGCACGAGCTGGGATTCCGCAATCTGGGGATTGCCGACGATGAGTTTCCCACGGCGGACGGGCTGGCCTGCCTGCCCTACCACCGCGAGGGCCGGCGCCTGGACGGAGTGATTCGGATGACGCTCGACGATGTAACGGCGCGTTACGACCGTCCGGCGGCGCTATACCGCACGGGCATATCGGTCGGCGACTACCCTGTCGACCATCACCATGACTGCCGTCCGGAAATCGGGAAGATTCCTTTCCCTCCGGTGCCGTCGTTCAGCATTCCGGCCGGGGTGATGATTCCGGCCCGAACCGAGAACCTCATTGTGTCGGACAAGGCCATATCTGTTTCGAACCTCATCAACGGATCGACGCGCCTGCAGCCCGTCGTCCTGCTTACGGGGCAGGCGGCAGGCACACTCGCGGCGCTGGCCGCCAAACAGGGCTGTGCGCCGCGCGAGATTCCGGTGCGCAGGTTGCAGGCCGCCCTGCTGGCGCAGAAAGCCTATATTGCACCGCTGTATGACGTGAAACCCGACGATCCCGATTTCGAGGTGTTGCAGCGCATCGCCGCGACGGGTATTCTGCGCATGACGGGCGAACCGTTCCAATGGGCAAACCGGTCGTGGTTCTATCCCGACCGTACAATCTCGGTCGGTGAATTCAGCCGCGGCCTGCACGACTATGCGCCGCAGGTCGAGGTGACCGATGATACGGCCCTGCTGACGGCCGCTTCGGCTTCCGAGCTGCTGCGCAAGGCGGGCGGAACGATTGCCGCGAGCAGCGATACAAGGCCTATAACCCGGCGCGAGGCGGCCCGTATGACGGATGCTGCGCTGCATCCGTTCGACCGCGACGTCGATTTCGAAGGAAACTTAAAATAAGGATAAACCCATGAAAAAACTCATTCTCCTGTTGTTGGCCGCCGCGGCTGTTACGGGTGCGTCGGCACAGGCACAGCGCGATACGCTGACCTGCGATAACGATTACTACCGCTCCAAGCGCAATGTCGAGGAGTTGGTGCCGGTCACGCGCCATAACATCGTGATGCTCGGCAACAGCTTGACCGAACGGGGTTTCTGGTCGGAGTATTTCCAGGACAAACGCGTGCTCAACCGCGGTATCGGCGGCGACTGCATATCGGGGATGATCAACCGTGTGCAGCCGATTGTCGACGGACAGCCCAAAGCCATCTTTATCATGGGCGGCGCCAACGATTTGCTGTTCTCGAAAATCTCGAACGAGAAACTCCTGCAGCAATACGAACGCCTGCTGGATATTATCGCCAGGGAAACGCCGCGCACGAAAGTCTATATCCAGAGCCTGCTGCCCCTGAACGAAGTTTATAACGAGAAGTTCATGAAAGGCAAGAATGCACGCTTCGTTGAATTCAACGGTTTGCTGCGTGCCATGGCCGAACGCCGCGGCCTGACCTTTATCGACATCTGGAGCGACATGCAGCGCAACGGGGAGCTGCCCGACGAGTACACGTTCGACGGCATCCATCTCAAAGCCGCTGCTTATGCCGTGTGGATTGGGAAGATTAAACCCTACATAAAATAAGTTTCTGGATGAAACACCTGCTCTTTGTCATGGCCATGTTCGCTTTTTCGGGAGCCTGCGCCTCCGGGGCGCACTTCTGCAAAGCCGATTCGGATAAGGTGCGTTTCACGGGGCGAGCCGCCCGGAATGTCGACGGCAGCCTGTCGTTCGACTGGAGCGGCAGCCACTTTACCTTTTGTTTCGACGGAAGCTCCTGCTCGATGCGCGTTTCGGATACCGGGCGTAATTACTATAACGTATTCGTGGACGGGGAACTGTACGGCAAGGCGACGACCGAGGGCCCGGTGTCGTCCGTGGTACTTGCCGAGGGGCTCGCAACCGGAAGACACACCGTGATCGTGCAGAAACGCACGGAGGCCGAGCAGGGCCGCACGACGCTCTTCGGTATCGAAACCGACGGCGTCATGCTGCCCCTGCCGCCCGCTCCGGCGCGGCTGATTGAATTCATCGGCGATTCGCATACGTGCGGCTACGGCACGGAGGGGAAATCGGCCGCCGAGCCGTTTACCCCCGAAACCGAAAACTGCGATTTGGCCTGGGGATGCATCATCGCCCGTTATTTCGATGCCGAATACGTGCTCGTCGCCCACTCGGGACAGGGCGTCGTCCGCAACTGGGCCGATGAAAAGGAGACCTCCGACCTGTCCATGCGCCAGCGCGTCCTGCGTACGTTCGACATGGACGAAGAGCCGCAATGGAATTTCCGGGACTATACACCCGACATCGTTGTCATAAAACTCGGCACGAACGATTGCAGCACGGGAATCACCCCTTCCAAGGAGGCGTTCGGTGCGGCATTCGCGGAGATGTACGGCAACCTGCGCGGAAAATACGGTGCGGTGCCGATTCTCTATGTCGTACCGACGGGCGCCGAGCCCTTCTACGGTTACCTGCGAACGATTATGGCGGGACTGGACGACAGGAACCTGCATTGCATCATGCATTTCGACGGCGTTACGGACAACGGCGCGGATATGGGGGCAGGCTACCATTTGAGCCACCGCGGACAGCGTAAAATGGCTGCGGCGGTAATTCCCTACATTGCGACGATTACCGGCTGGGACATTCCCATGCGTGCGATACGATAAATCCTTGAAGCTATGAAAAAGTTATTGCTCTTTCTCCTCGCCGTTGTGGTCTGCGCTGGAAATGCAGGCGCACAGGCTCCGTCCGACTGGGCGAATTTCGGGCGTTTCGAACAGGCCAACCGGGAGCAGAAACACGCTCCGAAGGCGGTCATCATGGGAAACTCGATTACCGAACTGTGGGCCGGAAAACACCCGGAGTTCTTCGCCTCGCACGATTACGTGGGGCGCGGCATAAGCGGGCAGACGACCTCGCAGATGCTCGTGCGGTTCCGTGCCGACGTGCTCGAACTGCATCCGCAGGTCGCCGTTATCTGCGGCGGAACGAACGACATCGCACAAAACAACGGCTATATATCTTTGCCGCATATTCTGGGCAACATCGTGTCGATGGTCGAACTGGCCCGTGCCAACGGCATCCGTCCCGTGTTGTGCTCGGTGCTTCCGGCGCGTGAGTTCGGCTGGCGCAAGGGGGTGGAGCCCGCTGCGAAAATTTGTGAGCTCAATGCCCTGATCCGCGCCTATGCTCAAAAAGAGAACATTCCGTATGTGGACTACCATGCGGCCATGTCCGAACCGGACGGCGGAATGATCGAAGCCTATACATACGACGGAGTCCATCCTACGGAGGCGGGGTTCGACGTGATGGAAAAAATCCTGCCTCCCGTTATCGACTCGTTGCTGAACGGCACGAAGAAACATCGCCGGCGCAGGTAATTCTCTGTCCTGTGGTTGACAAAGCCCGAAACAGCAATGCTGTTTCGGGCTTTGTCGTGGAAGTGATACGGCTTCCCGTTTACTTTTTGAGCAGCAGTACGCTGCCGCCTGCGGCGTCGGCCGAGATTTTCAGCGTATGGCGACCGTCGGCCGTAACCTGCACCCTGCCGTAGGAGTCGAGCACCTCGTATTTCCGGGCGTCGAGGTAGGACGGGAGTTTCAGGTCGCGTTTGCATGCTTTTTTGCAGTCTATGAAGATGGCCGTGCGGCCGTCTGCGATGCCCTCGTAGCACAGCAGTTCCGTATCGTCTGCAAGGGGCGATACGAACCATGTGTAGATGCCGCGCCAATTGATTTGGTCGCCCTCTTTCATGCTTTTGTCCGCGATGAGTTTGTGGTAGCTCTTGCCGTACGAGGCGTTGATGAATACGATGTCGTCGTCCCCCAGGCGGGAGTGGTCGCCCAGGCCGTCAGGCAGCAGGAACGTGGATTGGTAAGCTTTTGTGTTTTTCTCGAGATAGCGCCGGAACTGCGGGTATTGGCCCTTGTTGAACGTCGAAACGTCGGCTGCCGGCGTCCAGTCGCCGTAGGCTCCCGCCGGGGTGAACAGGTGCGTTTCGCCCTCGAACATCGACTGCATGCCGTAGTAGATGGCGATGGTTACCGGTGTCGGGTTGCAGAAGCGGTGTGAAGCGGCGACCTCGATGTTGTTGCGGTTTATCCTGTAACGCACCGATTCGCGGCAAAGTACGTCGCGCAGCTCCTCCTCTCCGGCGGCGTTCCGGTAGGGACGCGACGGGTCGAGGATTACGTTCTCCACTTCGATTTCCACCTGGCCGGCCGTAACGGCCAGATCACCGTCGATGCGGTTGCCGTCCACGAATACGGCATATCCCTCGTTATAGGCCGTGCGGGCTGTCCGCTCCATGTATTTGTGGTTCGCGCCGCACCAGCCGCATCCCGCCACGGCGAACGGGCCGATATTGTCGCTGTAAGCCAGGTTGAGCACGACCTCGGGCTGTGTTTCGGGTTTGTTGGTGGGAGTTGCATCGTTGTTGCCGATGATGCCGACCCGGTAGAACGTGTACAGTTCATTGAACATGCACCGTTTGAACCAGTAGACGATGTCGGTGCTGCGATCCATCTTGGCTGAAATGTAAAGGTCGTCGCCCTGTCGTTTGACGAACATTTTTTCGGAGTAGGGACGGCTGTCCGTATCGTTGTTTCCGCTCCCCTTTCCGCCCTCTTTGCGGCCGTGTTCGCCGTCGGCGCACGCGGCTGCGGGCAGGGCGCAGCAAAGTGCCAGCAGGTAGATTGCGAATCTGAATTTCATGGTTGCGTTTTTTAGGAAAGCGATATATCCGGAATTATTCCGGATATATCGCAGTCATATCTGAATATCAGTTCTTTGTTTTGGTTTACTCGCCGGATAGCTTGAGGAAGAGATCCGGACGGTCGGTGGTGATGAAATCGATTTGTTTTTCGACCGTCCATACCATGTCGACCGGATTGTTCAGCGTCCATACGTTCGAAATCATTTTCATGCGTTTCATATCGTCGAGCCACGACGGGTTCTTCAGGTACACCCCGTAATTGTAGTCGCCGCCTGCGGCGCCCAGCGCTTTCAGCTCTTCCGGTGAAATGTTGCCGCCCAGGTAAAGCACCGGGGTCTTCGGCGACAGGCGAATCAGCTCCTCCATGGCATGGCGCGAGAACGTGATGTAGGTCACCCGTTTGGTGAGCTTGCGCTGGTCGATCATCTTCACGACGGCTTCTGCTGCCGCATTCTCCGCTTCGGGCGTGGCGTGCTGCTTGAGTTCGAGGATAAGGCGGACTTTCGTGTTTTCGGCGGCATCGAGGAATTGTGCCAGCGTGGGCAGCGGTTCGCCGTTTTCGAGCTTGAGTGTCGTCAGGGTGGTCGACGGGGTTTTCTGTACGTCGTAGCCGTCGTGCCAGCCGTCGTGGTTGAGCACGGGTACGCCGTCCGATGCCATCCATACGTCGAATTCCACGCCGTAAACACCCAGCTGGTCGGCCTTGAGCAGCGAGGTGATCGAGTTCTGGGCCGAACCCTCCGTGTGCCAGTATCCGCGGTGCGCGATAACCCGGGTCTTGTTCTTTCCCGGGAATCCGTATTTCATGATATGGCGCATCCGGATAATCCGTGCCAGGCGATCCATCAGGGCTTTGTCTTTCGGGTTTTTGGACTCATTGAGGGTCAGTACGCCGCGGTTGCCGCAATAGTAAGCCACGGCCGAGGAGTTGAATACGTCGTTCTTCTCGAAGTGGTTGATGTAGGCCACCATCCGGTCGTAGGACGAGTTGGGAATATCTGCCGTGGCCTTTTCGTCGAACTCGAACTCCATGGCCATCCCGTGGCGGCGTGCCGTAGCACAGGCGTCGTCGAGCCGGCTGTCCGGAATCGAATGGTTGAAGAAGTGGTTGGGCTGCTGGTAAGCCACGTCGAATCCCAGTCGTTTCCACTCCTCGTGTCCTTTGGCCTGCCAGTACGGAATCCAGTAGAAAAGTTTGCCTTTGGCGTGGATATACTCGCTCAAGGGGATGGTCAGGTCGGCGCAATGGTGCGTATCTTCGGCCACCCAGTAAAATCCGGACAACTCCAGGTGCTTGTACCCTGCGGCTTTGAACCGTTCGAGCAGTTCGTCGATGTACCATTTCGTAGCGGCAATCTGGTCTTCCTCTTTCGAGAAATCCATCACCCGGCCGTCCAACTCACCCCAGTCTTTCTGGTCGCGTATCGCTTCGGGAAGTCCCAGTACGACCTGGTGTTTGAAAGCCGGTTTGCCGATCTCGCGAATCTGCTCGCCGATGCACTGGTCGAGTGCGGAAAGCGATTTGCCCTGTTCGAATATCCGATCCAGCAGCCATGCCCATTCACCCTTGCGGGCATTCAGCTTTTCGTAGCCGACGGTATAGTTGCGTCCGGAGCCGTCTTTGAATTCGAGGAACAGGAATCCGTCGAAGAGCCAGTCCTTCGTGCCGTCCGCGAAGTGGTTTACCACGTAAGGCCTGAATTCGTCGACCGTCCAGTCGAGGCGGTGGCTGCCGCCCTGATAAATCAGGGCGAGATCCTGTATGCCTGTCGTCTGGTAATTTTGTGCGGCGGCAGGCTTGTGGAAAATCGTGAGCGCCGCAAGAAGCAGGTAAAATGCGAATGTTCGGGTTGTTTTCATCGTATTTCTTTGTTGTTGTAGATTATTTACGCAGGGGGTTGCCGATTACGAACTGGCAGAATTCGTGATACAGTTCCTTGTCCTTTTCGGCCGTCGATTTCCATAGGTCGTAGAATCCGTTCGTGCCGTGGTAGTAACTCAACGGCTTGCTGCCGTAGACGCCGTGTTCTTTGGCGCCGGCCATGTACTCGCGGAAGCGCTGTTTGTAGAGGTCGCAGTTTTTCTGCCCCTCGAGCAGCGTTTCTTCGAATTCGAATTCCATGGCCAGGTCATAGGTCTTGATGTCGGAGAAGTAACGGGAAAGCGGCCTTGCTCCCTTGTCGTCCCAGTAATGGTTGGGCTGCATGTAGGCGTAATCGACGCCCATTTCGCGCCATTTCGTATAGCCTGCCGCCCGGTTGTAGGGAATCCAGCACAGGCACTCGTTCCGGGCATGCAGGTATTCGGCGACGGGGGGAATCACCTCTTCCGATTTTTTCAGCTCATGGCACCAGCCGTCGCCGGGGGTCACGATTTCTTCGGAAATGGGATAGAATCCTGCCAGTTCGATATACTGGTAGTTTCCCGCATCGAACCGCTTGCGCACTTCGTCGATATACCATTTGTATGCGGCTACGCGGTCGTCCCCCGAGGCGAAATCCATTTGACGGCCGTCCAGCTCGCCCCAATAGGCGGTCGACTCTTTCGTGTCGTCGTACTTCCGGTAGATAATCGGGTCGGGCATAATCATGACGACCTTGCGTTTGGCCGGAGGCGTGCCGAGGCGCTGTGCGGCCTCTTTTACCGCCGCTTCGAGGGCGTTTACGCCGTTATCGCCGTCGAACCAGTAGTCGATTAACTCCTGCCACTGCGCTTTGCCGGCCGAGAGGCCGCGCCCCTGCAGTACGCCGACCATGTAGGCGTAGTTGACGCCGTCGGGACGGCTGCTGTCCTGAAATTCGATGCAGAGGAAACTGTCGAACAGCCAGTGCTCCCTGCCCTGCTTGTCGGTATAGGTCACGAACGGGGTGAAACGCTCCTTGTCCCACCGGTACGGGGTGCGGTGGTGGCTGCCGCCGTAACACAGAACGAGATCCGTGAACGACAGGATTCCGTTGCGTTCCCGTTCCCACGAATACATCGTCTCGCCGTTGCAGAGGCCGGATTGCCGGCACTCCTGTGCGGTATCGGTCTTGCATGCCGCACGGACGAAGAAAAATACGAGAACTGCAAAAAGGGCGAGAACTCCGAAAATTTTTAAAGCTTTCATTTGTTTGTCTGGTGTTAATCGTTATTTACGCAACGGGTTGTTGATTACGAACTGGCAGAATTCGTGGTAGAGCTCCCTGTCCTTTGCGGCCAGCGATTTCGACAGGTCGTAGAACGCATTGGTGCCGTGGTAGTAACTCAACGGTTTACGTCCGTAGACGCCGTTCTGTTTGGCGCCGGACATATAGGCACGGAAGCGTGCCTTGTAGGAGTCGCAGCCCGTTTTTCCCTCGAGGAGCGCTTCGTCGAACTCGAACTCCATGGCCAGGTTGTTGGCCGAAATGTCGGTGAAGAACCGGGAAAGGGGTTTCTCGCCTTTTTCGTCCCAGAAGTAGTTGGGCTGCATGTAGGCGTAATCGACGCCGAACTGGCTCCATCGTTTGTATCCCGCGGCCCGGTTGTAGGGAATCCAGCAGAGCGATTCGTTGACCGAGTGCAGGTATTTCGAAAGCGGCGGAATGATTTCGTCCGACTTTTTCAGTTCGTAGTTCCATCCGTCGTCGGGCGATGCGAGCTCCTCGGAGATGATATAGAATCCGGCCAGTTCGACATATTGATAGTTCGCCAGGTCGAATTTCTTGCGAACGAGGTCGACGTACCATTTATAGGCGGCGAGCCTGTCGTCGGCGGAAGCGAAGTCCATCTGGCGGCCGTTGAGCTGGCCCCAGTAGGTCGTCGATTTGGGGTCGCCCGTGCCGTTTCCCTTGCCGTCGAACACTTTGTAGATGATCGGGTCGGGCATGATCATAATGACCTTGCGTTTGGCCGGGGGCGCGCCGAGGCGTGCAGCGGCATCCCCTATCGCCTGTTCGAGGGCGTTCACGCCGTTGTCCTGCTTGAACCAGTAATCGATCAGCTCCTGCCACTGCGCCTTGCCGGCCGAAAAACCGTAGTCTTTCATCAACCCGAGCATATAGGCGTAGTACTTGCCGTCGGGACGGCTGCTGGACTGGAATTCGATGCAGAGGAAACTGTCGAAGAGCCAATGCTCCTTGCCCTGTTCGTCGACGTAGGTTACGAACGGCTCGAACCGATCCTTTTCCCACAGGTACGGGGTGCGGTGGTGGCTGCCGCCGTAGCAGAGTACCATATCCGTGTACGAAAGGATGCCGTTGCGGCTTTTCTCCCACGAATACATCTGCGCGCCTGCCTTGTCGGTGGTGAACTGGACGTACTGCATTTTCCCGTACGCCCCCTCGTCGTTGCAGGCTACGGCAAAGACCGTATAGGTGGTCTGGCCCGACAGCCCGTCTATTACCACCCGTGTCCCGGTATATTTCGTCCCCTTTTCGGCGACGCTTTCCGCCGTCTGCGACGTGATGACGCCGGTGGGCTTGCACAGTATGCGGACATGCGTGGCATTCAGGATCTTGATGTCCAGCGTCACCGATGCCGCGTCGGACGATACGATCGTCATGCTCATCGAGGGCGTCGGACCCTTGTCCGGCTCGTCGCCGCCTTTGCTGCAGCCCGTAAGCGGCAGGATGCACAGGAGCATGCAGATAATTCGGTAGTTTATCATTGATTCAGGTTTTTATTTGTTTCCGTTTCCGGATTGCTGTGAGCGCAGCGGATTGCCGATTACGAACCGGCAGAACTCGTGGAAAAATTCCTTGTCCGTTTCGTCGCTGGAAACAGAGAGGTTGTAAAGCGCATTGCTGCCCTGGTAATAGGCCAGCGGCCGCTTGCCGTATATGCCGTATTGCCGGGCATATTTCATGTAATCGCGGAACCGGGCCCGGTATACGTCGCTGCCCGGCCACGCCTTGAGAATCGAAGCTTCGAATTCGAATTCCATGCTGGTGCCCGCGCGGTTAATCATCGTGCATACGGTGTCCATGCTGATTTCGGGTTTCCAGTAATGGTTGGGCTGCATGTAAACCTGGTCGAAATCGAATTTCCGCCAGTCGGCGTAACCGCGGGCGTCGTTGTAAGGTATCCAGTTGAACGTGTAGTTCAGCCCGTGGAGGTATTCGGCGATATGCGGCAGCATGATGTCCGAGCGGGTCAGGTGATAACTGTAAGCCGTATCCTGCGGCTGTGCGATTGCCTCCCGCAGCCAGTAGAACCCGGCCAGGTCTACATGTTCGTAGTTCCCCTCGGCGAATTTGGCCCGCACCTGGTCGATATACCACTTGCAGGCTGCGATACGGTCTTCGTTTTTGCGGAAGTCGAGCTGCCGTCCGTCCAGCGCGCCCCAGTAGGTCGTCGTTGTGGTCGTGTCGATGTAGTGGTGGTAAATCACCGGGTCGGGAATCATCATGATTACACGTCGTTTCTGCGGCGCTTTGCCCAGCCGGCTTTCGGCTGCTTTTACAGCCTCTTCCAGTCCGTCGACGCAATTGCCTTCGGCGAAATAGTAGTCGATGAGCTCCTGCCACTGCTCTTTACCGGCGGCTACGCCCGTATTGAGCAGCACTCCCGTCATATACGTATAAGCCGCACTGTCGGGACGGTCTACATCCTGCGATTCGAGGAAGATAAATCCGTCGAAGAGCCACTGCTCTTTCCCCTCTTGGTCTACATAGGTGACATAGGGGGCGAAGCGTTCCTTGTCCCACAGGAAGGGATTGCGGTGATGACTGCCGCCGTAGCACAGTACGGCGTCGGTCGTGGTTGCCAGACTCTTTCGGTTTTTCTCCCACGGATACATTCTGCTCTGCGGCCCGGTGCAGGAAAAACCGGTGAATCCGGCGATTGCGGCCGCTATGATTGCAACTGAAAAAAATCTGCGTGTCATATCTTTTTGTAAATTTTGTGCTGCGGGGCGCTGCCGGATTCCGTTTGCCGGATGCAGCCCCTGTTTCCGGCTACTGCCGGCGCAGCGGGTTATTGATTATAAATTGGCATAACTCGTCGAACAACTCCCGGTCTGCCGGGTCGTCGGAGGCGGACAGGTCGTAGAAACCGTTGGTGCCGTGGTAATATGCGAACGGCTGCCTGCCGTATATGCCGCGTTGTCGGGCATATTTGATATAGTCGCGGAACCGGGCACGGAATGCCTCGCTGCCCTCACGCGCGTTGAGCAGCGTGGGTTCGAATTCGAGCTCCATGCCGACGCCGAGCCGGTCGATTTGATCGCACACGGTATCCATGTCGTTCTGCGGTTTCCAGTAATAGTTGGGCTGCAGGTAGACCTGGTCGAAACCGAACGTCTGCCATACGTCGTATCCGCGCGAACCGTAGTACGGTATCCAGTTGAACGTATAGTTCAGGCTGTGGAGGTATTCGGCGATATGCGGCAGCATGATGTCCGAACGGGTGAGGTGGTAGCTGAATTCCGTATCCACCGGACGGGTGACGATTTCCCGCAGCCAGTAGAATCCGGCCAGGTCTACGTGCTCGTAGTCCCCCTCGGCGAATTTGGCCCGCACCTGGTCGATAAACCATTTGCAGGCAGCGATGCGGTCTTCGTTTTTGCTGAAGTCGAGCTGCCGTCCGTCCAGTGCGCCCCAGTAGGTCGTCGTGGAGGTCGTGTCGATATAATGCTGGTGAATCACCGGGTCGGGAAGCACCATGATTATGCGGCGTTTCTGCGGCGCTTTGCCCAGCCGGCCTTCGGCCTCTTTCACCACATCTTCCAATGCCTCGACGCCGTTGCCTTTCGTGAAATAATAGTCGATGAGCTCCTGCCATTGCGCTTTTCCGGCTGCTACGCCCATGTCGCGCAGATGCCCGGTTTCGAATGTGTACAGCGCTTTGTCGGGCCGGTTCGTATCCTGGAACTCCAGGAAAATAAATCCGTCGAAGAGCCAGTGTTCCCTACCCTCTTTGTCGACATAGGTGACATAGGGGGCCAGCCGCTCCCTGTCCCACAGGAAAGGCGTGCGATGGTGGCTGCCGCCGTAACAGAGGACGGCGTCGGTCGTGGTCGCGGGGGCCTCCCGGTTCTCCCACGGATATAATTTGACCTGCGAACAGGCATTCGGCAGTACGAGGAATCCGACGGCTGTTATGACAGAAATTGCAGCCCTGAAAAGTTTGCGTTTCATAGGTTGTAAATTTACAAATTAATCCCGTTGTGAAGTAAAGGAGAGGTTCACAACGGGATTAATTACTCAAAATCAATGGTTAGAATCCCACACCCTGTACGTCGGCCAGTTTGCCGCGTCCGTAGAGGTAATCGCCGACAGTGGATTCGGCCTTCATGATTTGGAACTTCATGTAACGGCCTGCGAAGTATTTCTGGACAGGATAGTCGTAAACAGTCGCTACTCCGGTCCAACCGTAACTGCGTTTGCCGCTTGCAACGAGGTTCCACCGGGTGTTCTCGCCGTCATATTCTTCGGCCGTGTAGATTTCATATTCCCGGAGATTGCCCTGGTGGGTCGAGTAATCGCTGATCAGGAAGTTGGTAAACACCTGTCTCGTGCCCATATCCACGACGAAAGTTATCGGGAACTCGATTTGGGTTGCGAACCAGGAAATCCACTCGTGGCCTGCAGTTATCTCACCGTCGAACAGCTTGTCGGCAGTATACTGCATAATCCAGGCGGCACCGCCGTTGTTCGGGTCTCTTGCGTAGCAGTTTTCCTCGCCCTCCAGCAGCGTCCACGGGCCTTTCAGCTCCTTGTCCATCGTGAAGGGAACGTACATGACGCCGTTCGAGATGCCGAGGCCGTCTACCGAAGTCGACGAAATACGAATCGGGACGAGCATATTGCCGGTGACTTTGAGCTCGCTGCCGGCGAACAGCAGGTCGGAATCGAAATTGCAGGTAAACGGTGCCGACGTCTGGCCTGCGGCAATCTGCGAGGTGGCGGACGCCATCGTGGCGAATCCGTCGGGCGCAGCTTTGTAGTCGGTGCCGTTCGCCTCGTTGTAGGCTGCTATCAGGCTGTTGTCGATTGTAAAGTTCACCGTTACGTCCATTACCGAAATCGGATTGTCGAGTACGACGTTGCCGTCGCAGGAGATTGCGTCGCCCGCAGCCGAGGGCAGCAGCGAGGCTGCCAACGTCTTTTCCATCGATACCGACGACAGTTTGGGATGCACGATCAGCAGGTCGAGGCCTTCGCTCACCTGTACGGAGCCGTTGTCGACGGAGAGCTGTACCGGTACTACGTAGTCCTTGCTCTTGTCGAGTGCGAGCACGGCGGTTTCGTCCCACGAAAGTTCGACGATTTTGCGAAGGTCGTCCTTGGCGAATTTGAGCGTCGTAGCCGAGAACTTGTAGCAATTCTCCGGCATGGTCACATAGTTGGTTGCGTTCGCGGCATTGTATTCGTCCAAAGCCGTTTCCGAAACCGTCAGATGGGCCGTCGCACCCGAGAATCCCTTGCCGTTTTTCATCACGGGGAAGTCGTACTTTTCGTTGTATACCGATACGGTTGCATAATTCTCGGTATTGATGAATGAAATCGTATCGTCGACCATGAAGTTGTCGCGCTCATCCTTACAGCCGACCAGGGCGGTCGATGCAATCAGGGCGACAATCAACAGTTTCCACATATTTATTTTCATAGTGTTCGAGCGTTAATTAAAATCCGTAATTCTGGGTCATATTGGTCATTTCGGCCAACTGGTTTGCGCTGATCGGGAAGAGGTAATCCTTATCCTGGAATGTATTGGGAGCACCGACGAAGTCCGTGGATGTGCGCTCGTAAGATTCCTCGTAAGTCGTCGCGCTAACATGCAATGTCCAGTTTGCGCCCGGGTATTCGTCCTTGGCAATCATCCAGCGGCAGGCGTCGTAGTGGCGCATGGCCTCCAGGCCGAATTCCGCCATACGCTCTTTCTGGATACACCAGCGAAGCAGGTTCTTGTTGCCTTTGATTTCGGGATACGCATCCTCGATATTGTTCAGTCCCGAGCGGTTGCGCACTTTGTTCAGGTATTCGATGGCCGCCGCTTCGTCGCGCTGCGGTTTCTCGTTGCAGGCCTCCGCGTAATTGAGGTAAATCTCCGCCAGGCGGAATGCCGGATAGACATACCTGATGGCCTTGAAATCCTCTTGTCTTGCAAGCGACGTGTTGGCCGGCAGGAGGCGCCGCCATGCGTACCCTACACGGATACATTGTCCCGCTGCGCTCCAGGGAGAGGTGCACTCCGTATTGTTGTAGCAGGTGAATTTCACGTTCATGGTTTTATTCGGCCACCAGAAACCGTTGGGCACTACGCTGGCATAGAAGCGGGGATCGCGTCCCACGCAACTGTTGTGGGCCTTGATGGGAGCCGGATCCCATCCGATATTCGCATCCAGAGGCTGTTGGTAATTGTCGGTAAAGCCGACGTTGCTGTAACCCGACAGCGGGTCGATGATGGGCTTCGACATGTCGTTCTGTCCCTGGTAACCCGTGATCGGGTAGCGTCCGCTTTCGTACATGGGATAGGTGTCGACCAGTTTCAGCGAGGGTGCTATACCGCCGAATGCCGCATAAAATTTGGTTCCCATAGGCGGCAGGGCCGGACCTATTTGTCCGCCGACCGTTCCCAGATAGGCATAGGCAGCCTGATTGGTACGCCACCACCAGCCCCAGATCGTTTCCTTGTTCCAGGGGTCGAACATCACTTTCTGGTAAGAGGTCATGCCGTCTTTGAATTTGTCGCCCGTGGTGTTGTCCTTGCACAGCTCGTACCGGCCCATTTCGATAACGGCCCACGCGGCTTTGGCAGCATCCTCCCATTTGCTTTCGTCCTTGGTCTGCGGGAAGAGGTAGTTTCCGTACATGTTCTTCATTTTGCCGACATACAGGTCGCAGCCGTTGTACAGCGGCGATGCGGCGTAGAGCAGTACGCGCGATTTCAGCGCCAGGGCAGCACCCTTGGTAAGGCGTCCCGTCCATGTGGATTCACTTTCGCCGACATCGGCAACCTGCAGCGGAAGGTCGGCTGCAGCCTTGTCCAGCTCCGTTACGATGAAGCTGATGTTCTCCTCGACCGTATGGCGGTCGATGGACGAGGCGAGGATGGCTTCGTCGGCTTCCCTGTCGCCCCAGATGTATACGGGACCGTACTGGCGGAACAGGCAGAAGTAGAAGTATGCACGCAGGAAACGGGCCTCGGCTTTCATATAGGCATTTACTTCAGCAGTATCCCCTTTGTTGAGATCCACGTTGTTGATGAAGATCGAACACTGGTTGATGCCGATATAGAACTCCGGCCAATAATTGTAATAGGTCGTCGAAGTGGGAGTCGCACTGCTGTAACTGCCCGTTTTGTACAGCAGGTAATATACCCACTGGTAGAACGAGTATTGTCCTTCGTCCGAACGCGGAACGACCCAGCCGTGGGAGTTCACAATCTCTTCCTCCATCGGAATGTAGGAGTAGAGGTGTGACAGGAATTTTTTGGTGGTCGAACTCTGGCTGAATGTTTTCTCGAGAGTCGCCTGGTCGTCGAAATTCACATCGAAGAACGACTCGCAGGAGGTAAGCGAAAAAGCAAATATCAGAACGACCGCTGCTAATATGCGTATTTGTTTCATAGTATTCCGGTATTTTTATTAGAAATTGACATTTACACCGAGCGTTACGGTGCGTACCAGCGGATAAACGTTACCGTAATTGGCATTGACTTCGGGATCCCAGAGTTTGAAGTCGCTGAAGGTAAGCAGGTTGACGCCCTGGACATAGAAGCGTACCGTAGACATGCCCCATTTCTTGGTCAGGCTCCGGGGGAGCGTATAGCCGATTTCGGCATTCTTCAGGCGCAGGAAACTCATGTCGCGCTGCCAATAGGTCGATGCCTGTTTGTTGTTCGTATTTTCACCGGTTGTCAGGCGGGGATAAGGTGCCTTGGGGTTCTGGTTGTCCAGCGTCCAACGATTTTTAGCCACGTCCTCGAAAATCTGGCCGAGGTACATGATGTTGGATGATTGGCCGTAGAAGGCGCTTCCGCTGACGATACGGGTTACATTGGCAACGCCCGAGAAGAATACCGATACGTCGAATCCTTTCCAGCCGATGCTGGCGCCGAAACCGTAGTTGATTTCGGGAACCGTCGTGTAGCCGATGGCCACCCGGTCGTACGTGTCGACTACGCCGTCGCCGTTGATGTCCCGGTATTTGATGTCGCCCGGGCGCAGCTCCGTACCGAACTTTTGTTCAGGCCAGGTGGCGATATCCTCTTCCGACTCGAACAGCCCTTCGGCAATCAGTCCGAACTGCTGATTGTAGGCGAAACCTGCGAGGTTCTGGTATTTCCAGATCTGGTCGGGTTTGTCGTCGTAGAGTTTCTTGTTGCGGTTGTAGGTGAAGTTACCGCGTGCGGATACGTAGAGGTCTTTCGAGAAGTTGTGGTCGAATTCGAGCGAAAGGTCGAAGCCCTGGTTCTTCATGCGGCCCAGGTTGACCCACTGCTGTACTTTCGTCCCGACAACCGACGGCGAGGATTCGCGCTGGATAAAGATGCCCTCGCGCTTTTCGTAGAAGTAGTCGGCCTGGATTTTAATCATGTTGAACAGGCCCAGTTCGAGTCCGATGTCGGCCTTCGTAGCCTCTTCCCAACCCACGTTCATATTGCCGTAATCGCCCGTTGCATAACCCAGCGACGGATGTCCGCCCGTGTCCGACCTGTCGTTGAATGAGGTGCCGAAGTTGAAGCTCGGGGCTGACGTATTCATGGTCGTGTTGTAGGCGAAACGACGGTTGCCGCCGATCTGGTCGTTACCGATTTTACCGTAGGAACCGCGGATTTTCAGGATATTGATTTTGTCGCGCAGGGGTTCCCAGAATTTCTCGTTGCTGATCATGTAGCCCAGTGCATACGAGGGGAAGAAACCGAAACGCTTGCCCGGTGCGAAGTTCTCCGAACCGTTGTAGCCGAAGTTGAACTCGGCGAAGTATTTATCCCGGAATGCATACGTAAAACGTCCGGCGATACCCATGTTCCGGTACGGGAATGCGTAGACGTATCCGGCCGGAATATTGTTGGAGCGGCTGCGCAGGGTGAAGAGGAACATGCCGCTGACGCGGTGGTCTTCGGCGAAAACACGCTCGTAGACAGCCGATGCCTCGAAGTTGATGGTCGTCCAGCTTACGTTGTTCTGGTTGGAGTATCCCATGGAGTTGGTCGCATTGGGATTGATCGGATCCGTGAAAATAAGTTTACCCTCCTCGTCACGGCCTTGCGCGTAATAAATAAAGGGGTCGTTATAGCGAACCAGGGTGTTTGCGTTCTGGGCGTCCCACGAGAATTTGACGTTGGCCTTGAGGCCTTCGGTAACAAGTTCCGAAAAATCCTGCGTCAGCGACAACAGCGACTGGGCCACGATATTGTTCCGGCGCTGGTAGCCCGAATTGTTCAGGATGTTGTACGGGTTGATCTGCACGCCGCTTTCTCCCGGAGCGGCCAAAGTGCCGTCGGAATAGATCGTCGGGGTGGCGATAGGAGTCATTTGCAGCGTATACGCATACAGGCGGCTCATATCCGTATCCCAGGAGCGGTCGCTCGGCGTATTTTTCATGGTGTACTGGGTCGAAATCGACAATCCCAGCTCCGTCGATTTGGTGATGTTGATATCGACGTTCGAACGGAAGTTGAACTTGTTGAAGTTCATCTGCGCGTCGTAATTGTTGTTGCCGGACATGTTGAACATACCGCCTTCCGTATAGTATGAACCGCCCACGTAATAACGTACTTTCGGGGTACCGCCCGTGACGCTGACATTGACACGGCCGGTCATCGCCATGTCCTTGTAGATTGCTTTCATCCAGTCGACCGACGGATAGAGGTCGGGATCACGGCCGCTCAAATACATCTGGCGGGCATAGTCCGAAATTGCGGGTTCCTGTCCCGTGTCGCGGTACAGTTCGTCGAAGTAATCGAGCCACTGCTCCGTGTTGGCCATTTTGGGCAATCTGACGGGCTGCGTCATACCGAACTCTGCCTTGACATTGACTTTGGGAGCCGATTCCGAACCGCGCTTGGTGGTAATCAGCACGATGCCGTTTGCACCGCGCACACCGTAGAGGGCCGTGGCGGTTGCGTCTTTGAGGATGGAGAACGTGGCGATATCGTCCGGATCGACGAGGTCCATGTCGCGTTCGACGCCGTCGACGAGCACCAGGGGCTTGTTGTTGGCTCCGAACGTATTCACGCCGCGGATCCAGAAATCGGCACCTGCGCCGGGCTCGCCCGTGCGCTGCATGACGACGATACCCGCGAGTTTACCTGCAAGGCCCGAAGAGAGCTGTCCGGTGGAAATGTTCAGGTCTTTTGCATCGAGGGTGTTGATAGCGCCGACGATACTTTCTTTGCGCTGTTTACCGAATGCGACCACGGTCACGGCCTCCAGCTCGGAGACTTTCCGGACGAGGTCGACCATTACTTCGGTTTTCGAACCTACCGGAATCGACTGGGTTTCGTAACCCAGGTAGGAGATTTCGATTACGTCGGACGGTTTGACGCTGATGTTGAAACGTCCGTCGACATCTGAAATAACGCCGCGCGTACTGCCTTTGACCAGAATCGTGGCACCCGGCACGCCGGCTTTGTTTTCGTCAAATACCCGGCCGGTGAGCTGGACATTTCCCCCCCCCCTGCTGTTCGGATACGGACGCTTCTACGCTACTTTCGGAATATTCGAATCCGGGATTCGCATGCAGTCCCGTAACCGAAATAAGCCCCAATATCAGCACAAACGATCGAAGCATTATTTTACAAAAGAGCTTTTGTATAATCATTTTCATATTTACTCATTTATAATTACTTAATTTAGATTTGTACGGTACCGGCGTCGGTCGGCGTCAAATTACCGTACAAGTTCAATTTTGTTTTTGCTTGTCGCAAAACAACTGTGGCATTTCGATCCCTGGGAACCGAGTACCAAGAAGTCATACGTTTGGGTTCTGTCAGTTTTGTTTTACCATAGGCATCCATCGTTTTATAGGTGTTGGTAATTAGTTGAGTTGGTTGTTATGTTTATTTACAATAGTAGTTGCGGGTGTCGAATATCCTGATAAATAACTTTATACGCTTCCGGTTGCGTTAATTTCGGTATGCGTTTCGGGTAAAAGTATTCATTATTCAGTAACAAATATAACAATAAAATTATTATCAAAAGTATTTTTGGTAAGTTTTTTTACTTTAATGATTGGCCGAAGAGCCCCGCAAGGCTTCTGGTATTGTATGTATGATGTTGATATACAGAGTGATGTGATTCTTGTACCTGCTGAAATACTTAAATAAAAAAAAGTTATGCGAATTTTATTCGATTTCAGGGGATTATTCGGGCTGTAATATCTGGGTTTGCTATAAATTACGTTAAATCAGCCTATTGTGATTGTCCGGGCGAGTCGTTTGTCGGCAAAACTACATGATTTACTGCTGCTTTATGTATTTTAGGAGGCTTTGATTATTAGAAAAGTTTTTTATTAAAAACCACTTTGTAAGTAAAATATTTTTGCTTATTTTTGCCATGCGGGCAGAGGCCCGGCCCGGTGAAATTTATACCTTATATATATAATAACCTCGGAAATATGTATATACATGCCGGGGAATCCGCTTCCGAAACTTACATAAATGGACACTCAACAAAAAGACGCTTTACGCTATGATTAAAAAAATCTGTATCCTCACGACAGGATTCCTGTTGCTGAACATGCTGGCATTTGCCCGTGGAAAAACGACTGTGACCGAATCCGGGGACAGCTATACGCTGTCTAATGCCGCGGTGGAAGCCGTGTTCAAGGCAAAAGGGAGTTTCGACATCGAAAAACTGACCCTGAACGGGCACCGGGTTGCCGATGCGGGTATGAACGATACGCCGTGGATTCTGGTATACAAGGGAACCCAGGGGGAAAATCCCGAACTGAAACCCGAACATGCTGTTTACGACGGTGTGAAAGTCCGCGACGACGAGGATGCCAAGACGCTGATTTTCACCTGGTCGCTGACCCTCGATTACAGTTCCGTGAAATATCCTGTCCGGATGTACGTAACGCTGCCCGACGACGGAGAGTTGCTGCAATGGAACCTGGAGGCCGACCTGCCGGCCAAATGGCTCGTGACCGACCTGGAATTTCCCCGTGTCGTGATTGAGCGTCCTGCCGACGGCAAGGTCATCACTACGGAGGGCTGGGGCGTCGAGAAGAACCTGGACATTGCCACGTTCGAGGCCCGCTATCCCTCGCATGCTTCCGCCATGCAGTTTATTCTGGTACATAACGGCGACGGCGCGTTCTACTACGGTACGGAGGATCGCCGGGGCTGCGGCAAAACATACTCGGCGCAATGTACGCGCGAAACGGTCGTTTTCAGCGACGACATTCCCGCCTCTGCCGGATGGATCGGGGACGGAACATTCCGCCTGCCGTGGACTTCGGTTGTAGGCTTTACGAAAAAAGGCTGGGAGGATGCCGTCGTAAGGTGGTACCGTCCGTTTACCTTTACCACCGAATGGGGCAGCAAACCGCTGGCTTCGCGCAATATCCCGCAATGGTGTTACGATGCCGATGCATGGGTGAGGGCCAAGTTTGTCGAAGACGATACGTTCGATGCCGTGAAACGCGCCGCCAAGCACTTCGGCAAGGGTTTGGGCGTACACTGGTATTTCTGGCACCACTACCCTTACGACACTCATTATCCCGATTACCTGCCCGCGCAGGATCGCTTCGCCGGAATGGTGCAGGCTGTTCAGAAAATGGGTGCGCGCGTGACTCCGTATATCAACGGCCGCCTTTGGGATCCGGCTGCGGACAGTTACAAACGCGATGGCGGGTACGATGCTTCCTGCCGGAAACCCGACGGCTCGCTCTATACGGAGATCTACCCCACCTCCAAAGTCCTCAATACGGTTACGTGCCCCTCTACGGATATCTGGCACCGGAAGATTATCGGACTGGTGGACAGCCTGCAGGCTGTCATCGGCGTGGACGGGGTTTATATCGACCAGATTGCAGCCGCTGCGCCCGAGCCGTGCTGGAACGAAAACCACAACCACCCGCTGGGCGGCGGGGATTTCTGGTATGACGGTTACCGCAGGCTTATCGGCGAGATTCGCGCCAACCACCTGAAACAAGGGCGAATCCTGACAAGCGAGGAGAATGCCGAGTGCTATATCGACCTGTTCGACATGCTGTTGGTGGTAAACACCCCGCATGAGGAGAATGCATGTGTCATAAAGCCGGTGTTCCCGATGGTCTACTCCGACCGCGCCGTCACCAGCGCTTTCACCTACACGCCGAGCGAACCGGACAAGATGTCGCAGGGCGACTTCCGCTACGAGCTGACCAAAGCCCTGCTGTGGGGCTCGCAGATCGGCTGGGTTGACCCCCGGGCCCTGATGGCGAAGCAGGCCGAAAAGGAGGCGCGCTTCATGAAGACGCTCATGGATTTCCGCCGCGGGGTGCATGACGTGGTGTACGGAGGTCTTTTTATCCGGGAGTTCGCCCCGTCGGGCGACAATCCGGTTGTCAATATTCCCGGTTTCGGGGACGATTCGCTGGTGCTGGCTGCCGAATGGCAGAAACCCGACGGAAAACGTGTCTGCCTTGTGGTCAACATGGATGAAAAGGCGCATAAGGTTTCGCTCCCCGGTGCTGGCGAGGCTTTTGAAATTGCCGGTTCGTCGTGCAAACGCATCGACTTGTAACCTGCGGATATAACGTGCACCCCTGCCGTGCGCGAACAAAAAGGGATAACGCATACGCGTTATCCCTTTTTGGTAAGTTGGCGTATCTGTTTAGTATCGGTTCCGGCCGTAGCCTCCGCCGCGGCTGTAACCTCCGCCGTTGCTGCGTTCCGTCTTCGGACGGGCTACGTTGACGGTGATAACCTTACCCTCGAACTCGCTGTTGTTGAGCGCATCGATAGCAGTCTGTCCTGCGGTGTCGTCCGGCATCTCCACGAAACCGAATCCGCGCGAACGGCCGGTTTCGCGGTCGTTGATGATGTTAGCGGAAGAAACTTCGCCGAATGCTGCGAATAATGCCTGTAAACTTGCGTTCTCTGTGCGAAAGTTCAGGTTTGAAACGTAAATGTTCATTTTTTTTAATTTTATTGTGAATAAATGGAGTTGTTTTTTATTGGGCAAATACAATCCTTACCGCATTCATGCCGCGCGTTCCCCGTTCAAGTTCGAAATTGACGATTTTACCCTCGCAGATTCCTTCCGGAGCGGAAGATATGTGGAAAAAATATTTCTCCGCAGAGGCCAGGTCCTTGATGAAACCGTAACCTTTGTCCGTATTGAAATACTCCACCCTGCCTTTCAGCAGCTCGGGTTCCATGTCTTCTTTTTTGGGGGTTGCTATCACGATGTCTTCCAGTTCGATTTCCGTTTTCTCCCGCTTTTCGGGCGGTATGTCGGTAATGTTTCCGTTCTCGTCGACATACGCGATCATGTCGTCCAGCGAAGTCGTACCTCCGGTCATGCGGTCTTCCTTGCGCTTTTGTTTTTCGAGGCGCTTGGCCTGTTTTTTCTTTTCGTTTTCTCTCTTTCCAAATGATTGTGATCTTGCCATTAAATTTGCTTTAGTTTTTTTGCCTGGTATAATATTGTGTTGAGTTGAATTGTTGCTTGCCTGTTCTGTGGATGTTTTTACCGTGGGAATCCGTCTGGTGTGCAGAATGGCTGTGCCGGGTATGAATTCGGTGCGGTTTCTGCCATGTCCTGTAGGTCGCAGTGTGGCTGCCTCCTGTGACCGTATGCCTGTCCCGTGAGCGGCGGTATCCGTGGCTGCCGTCGTTTCGGCGTTTCGCCTGCCGCAACTGCGGCCGGCTTGTCCGGATTTGTCCGCCTGCCGTCCTGTGGCGCAGGAGGTGCGAAGCTGTGCTTGCGGATTAAAAATGATTTTAATTTTCGTACTGTCGTTAAAATTTGACATCGCCCCTCGTCTGTCCGCCGGGACATACTCGGAATTTGTCTAAACAAAGAAAGCTTACAAAGGTCGATTCAACGATGAAAGAGCCGGACGGAAATAGCCCGGGGGAATGCATAGGAGATAAAGATCAGAATGAACTCACGTTGTTTATGCTGCAAAGGTAGCAATTATTTCGCCGTTTACACCATCCTTTGGAAAAATTGACGGTTCGGCCGGACGAATAATCTGCCCTGCCGGAAATAAAGGCGGTGTAAATATGCTGATTATTCCCGATATTCCGGATAAATTGCTTATTTTTACAACTTCTTTGAAAAACGGATTTTCACGATTAAATTTTTCTGCGTTGAAAGAACAAATCTCCCTGGCTGCGTTTGCAGATACCAAACCCCATTACGGCATACTCGACGGATTGCGTGGCGTGGCCGCCATCACGGTCGTATGTTTCCACCTGTTCGAAGCTTATGCGACCAGTCATTTGGATCAGATTATCAATCACGGCTATCTGGCCGTCGATTTTTTCTTCATCCTGTCGGGATTCGTCGTCGGCTATGCGTATGACGACCGTTGGGGAACGATGAAAACCAAAGATTTCATCAAGCGCCGGATCATCCGACTGCATCCGATGGTCGTGATGGGGGCCCTCATCGGGGCAGTCATGTTCTATTTCCAGGGCTGTCCGGTATGGGACGTGTCCAAAGTTACCGTCCTGTCGCTGATTTTCGCCACGTTCCTGAATGCGCTGCTGATTCCGGCCACTCCCGGAACCGAGGTGCGGGGCCTGGGCGAGATGTATCCTCTGAACGGCCCGAGCTGGTCGTTGTTTTTCGAGTATATCGGCAATATCCTCTACGCCCTGTTTATCCGCAAGCTCCCGACCAAGGCCCTCGCCGCGCTGGTTTTCATTGCCGGGTGCGGCCTGGCGGCATATGCCATAGCGGGCCCGTACGGCGATATATGCGCCGGATTTTCCCTGACGGGAATTGAATTTACCGGGGGATTTCTGCGGTTGATGTTCTCTTTCTCGGCCGGATTGCTCCTTACGCGTATTTTCAAACCGGCCGGCGTGCGGGGCGCATTCTGGATATGCAGTCTGGCTATCGTCGCCCTGCTGGCCGTACCGCGCCTGGGCGGAGCGGAGCATATGTGGCTGAACGGGGTGTACGATACGGTGTGCTTCGCCGTGTTTTTCCCGCTTCTGGTCTATCTCGGGGCTTCCGGGAAAACTACCGACAGGTATACGACGCGGGTCTGCAAATTCCTGGGGGATATTTCCTATCCCCTGTACATGGTGCACTACCCTTTCATATACCTGTATTACGCCTGGGTGAAGAATGACAACCTTACGTTCGGGGAGTCGTTGCCCGGGGCTGCAGGAGTCGTCTTCGGCAGTATCGCGCTGGCCTGGATATGTTTGAAGTTCTATGATATACCGGTGCGGAAATACCTTGTTGATAGGTTCCTGAAACCACGAGCCAAAATGTAAACGGGTGCGCCGGAACTTTCGGGCGGCTGTGCCGCCCGAAAGTCCGCAAGTCGGTTGTCAGTTTTGCTGCCTGTACTCCCGGGGGGTGATGCCGACCTGCCGTTTGAAAAAACGGACGAAATGCTGCGGGTACTGAAACCCCAGGTCGTAGGCCACCTGCCCTATCGTCTTGTGCGGGTCGAGGAGCCCCTCTTTGGCCGTGTCGATCATTTTTAACTGGATATACTCCTGTGCCGACTTGCCGGTTTCCTTTTTCACGAGGTCGCCGAAATAGTTGGGCGAAAGGTATATCTTGTCGGCGAAATAACGTACGGACGGCAATCCTTCTTTGGCTGCGATGCCGCTCGAGAGATAGTTGTCCAGCAACTGTTCGAAGCGGGCCAGCGTATCGAGGTTCATATCTTCGCGCGTGACGAACTGGCGTTCGTAAAAGCGCATGCAATAGTCCAACAACAGTTCGATATTGGTTGCGATAAGCCCTTTCGAGTGTTTGTCGATGGCATGCCGCAACTCCATGCCGATCTTTTTCAGGCAGTCGAGGATAATCTCCCGCTCCTCTTCCGAGAGGTGCAGGGCCTCGTTGGCCTCATAGGAGAAAAACGTATATTTCTTGATTTTCTGTCCCAGCGACGTGCCGCGGATGAAATCGGGATGGAACAGCAGTCCGACCGATTTCTTGGGAATCCCCTCCATATCGGTATAGCCGACGGTCTGGCCAGGTGCGATGCAAACCACCGTCTGGTCGTCGAAATCGTAATTCGTCTTGCCGTAATTGATTTTGCACCCCTGTGTTTCCTTGAGGAACACCGAGTAGAATCCCATCGTCATCCGGTAGCTGCCCTGGCTTTCGGCCGTATCGAAGCTGACGATGCCGACCAGCGGATGACGGGTTTCGAACCCGAAGAGTTTGTTGTATTGGTCGATGGTGTCTATTGTCAGGATTCCGTCCATGGTGTTTTTTGTTTTTCCAAGAGCAAAGATAGTGCTTTTTCACGCTCCTGCTGCACGTTTACGGTGCGAAACAGGAATCGGGGTAATTTTATCCGTAATCCGGGTAGCCGGTTGTCGTACAGCCGTTTCGGTTTTGTTCGCAAAACCGTAATCCGGGTATTTTTATCCGTAATCCGGATACCAGCCCGTAGAATTCCGCGACGTAATTTTGCCGTGTGGAAAATCGGAAACGATGCAACTGTAGACACGAAAACGAACAAACATGAAACGAATCTTTATTTTAACAATGACATTTTTTATGATGCACGGCATTTCTTCCGCACAGAGGGATGCGGACAATTTCTACCGGAGCGCTTCGGTGAACTGCGAAAAGGTTTCTTTTCGGAACCAGTATAAGATGAAAGTGGGCGCGAACCTCTTCCTGCCCGGCGATATGAAGCCGGGTGAAAAACGTCCTGCGATTATTGTCGGACACCCGATGGGGGCCGTCAAGGAGCAGTCTGCGAACCTGTACGCCACGAAGCTGGCCGAGCGTGGTTTTGTGACGCTGGCGATCGACCTTTCATTCTGGGGCGAAAGCGAAGGCGAGCCCCGCAATGCTGTCCTGCCGGATGTATACGCGGAGGATTTCAGCGCTGCTGCGGATTTCCTCGGTACGCGGGAATTCGTAGACCGCAACGCTATCGGCGTGGTCGGTATTTGCGGTAGCGGCAGTTTCGCCATCAGCGCTGCGAAAATCGACCCGCGGCTGAAAGCCATTGCGACCGTGAGTATGTATGACATGGGTGCGGCCAGCCGAAACGGACTGAAAAATGCCGTGACGCCCGGGCAGCGCAAACAGTTGCTCGAAGCGGTGGCGGAACAGCGTTATGCCGAATTCCTCGGTGGAGAGATTGCCCTCACGGGCGGTACGGTGCACGAGCTGACCGAAGAATCCACGCCGATCGAACGGGAGTTCTACGGCTTTTACCGCACGCCCCGCGGGGAATTTACGCCCGAGGGGGCTACGTCCCTGACCACCACGCATCCCACGCTTACGGGCAGTGTGAAATTCATGAACTTCTATCCGTTCAACGATATCGAGAGCATCTCGCCGCGGCCGATGCTGTTCATCACCGGGGAACATGCGCATTCGCGCGAGTTCAGCGAAGACGCTTACCGGCGCGCCGCCGAACCCAAAGAGCTGTATATCGTGCCGGGTGCCGGTCATGTCGATCTGTACGACCGTACAGGTTTGATTCCGTTCGGCAAGCTGGAAAAGTTCTTCAAAGAAAACCTGCAATAGCGAATATCAAAAATAAGATGATAATGGAACGACAAGTAGCATTGGTCACCGGAGCCGCAAGCGGCATGGGTGAAACTGCGGCAGGGATGTTTGCCGAAACAGGCTATGCGGTAATGTTGGCCGACATGAATGAAACGGCTGTAAGGGCTGCGGCGCAAAGGCTTGCGGATGCCGGGTACGATGCGGATTACGCAGTTTGCAATGTGGGTGACGAGAAGCAGGTCGAGGCAACGGTCGAAAAAACCGTCGCTCGTTTCGGACGGCTCGATGCGGCTTATAACAATGCCGGCGTGCAGAGCCTGGTGACGGATATTGCCGACCTGGAAACGGCCGAGTACGACCGTGTGATGGACGTCAATCTCAAAGGTGTGTTCTTCTGCATGAAATACGAGCTGCGGCAGATGCGCCGTCAGGGCTTCGGGGCCATCGTCAACTGTTCGTCGCTGGGCGGGTTGGTCGGGCTTCCCGGCCGTGCGGCCTACCATGCCTCGAAGCACGGCGTGCTGGGGCTGACCAAGAGTGCCGCACTGGAGTATGCCGAACGCGGTATCCGCATCAACGCCGTATGTCCCGGCACAATCTCTACGCCGATGGTCGAACAGATGGTTGCTTCGGGCGACCTGGTCGAAGAAAAGGCGGTCGAAATGTTGCCCATAGGCCGTTTCGGCCGTCCCGAGGAGGTCGCAGCCACGGTCGTGTGGCTGTGCAGTCCCGCAGCCAGCTTTATCATCGGGCAGGCTATCGCCGTCGACGGCGGCTATACGATTGTTTAAACCGTTTGTCCTGGAAAAGTCATCCGCACGCACCCGATTTTGCCGACGGCTTGTTCCTGACCTCGGCCAATCTGGGAACAACGGCCGCTTACGGTGTGTCTATCGCGGGATTCGGCATCCGCTGTCCCCTGCCGGCTACCCGGCTGTCCCTTGCGGCGGGTATCGGGGGTATCGCAACCCGTCGCGCGTGTTTCCGGTTCTTCGAAATTACCACTAAAAAAGTATCGCCATGAAACGTCTGTTTATGATTTTTACGAATCTGTTGTTGGTGACCGCTTCTTCCGGATTCACGGCGTGTAGCCCGGATGATGACCCAGTACCGTCCGGCACGGTAACTCCGGCGCCCGAGCCGCAGCCAGACCCCGAACCCGTCCCTCCGCCGGGCAACCGGTTACAGCTTACGATCGGATCGTCCTCTTTTACGGCGACCTTTGCCGACAACGCCACGGCGCGTGCATTCAAAGCCCTGTTGCCGATGAGCGTTTCTATGGACGAACTGAACGGCAACGAAAAATATTATTACCTGTCCGGCCGGTTGCCGAGCTCCCCGTTCAATCCGGGGACTATCCGTATCGGCGATTTGATGCTTTACGGCTCCGACTGTATCGTGCTTTTCTACGAAACATTCCGAACCTCGTACAGCTATACGCAGATCGGACGGCTGGACAGCACATCGGGACTTCCGGACGCAGTCGGCGCGGGCAGCGTTGCCGTCCGGTTCGAGCTGGTGGAATAACAGGTGATTGAGGGAGGCAATAAGCCGGCCGGGCGGCTTATTGCACGCTACTTTCCCGGTTGCCGGGGATGCGTTCCCATGCGGGTGCGGGCGCATTGCGCCGCTTTATTTCGGCCGCTTACGCAAGGTCCCGACAGCAGAAGCCCCGCTGTCTGCGAATCCGGAAAGGTCGAGGCGAAAATTCACCGCAGGGTGAACCGCGCCGTTCTGCGCGGCAGGGCTTTACCTGCGCATAACTTCGCCGCCGCCTTCGTTCGAGCCGTCCCATGTCGTGTCGACGTCGACCGAAAAATCGATCTCCCCCCGGAAATCACCCTCCTTGAAACGGGCCGTGAGTTCGATTAACTGGTTGCATTCGATGTTCAGCGTATCCGTTACCACCCGGTCGTAAATCGGCGAAGAGGCGTCGTCAGCGTAGAGCTTCAGCCGCCATGCGCTCTTCATGTCGGGCAGGGTGCAGAACGTGCCCAGCGTGTATGTGCCGGCCGCGCGTGTCGCCAGGTTCGCCACGGGAATGCGTCTGGACACTTCGCACGGGCGGTCGGGCTCGCCGCAGAGCGGCATGCGTTCGCCTATATTGTCGAGTGCGACCTCCACGGACGTAATCTCCGCCGGTAAGTTTTCAAAGCGGAAACGCGTCACGCCGTGCACGCGCTGAAGCACGGTTTCGAACTCGTTGCGGCAGGGACATGTCACCTCGAACGGGAGGTCAGCGCGGAAATGGTCGTCGTCGTCCTTCTCCCCCTGATAGACGATATAGCGGAGTTCCGGCGCATCGGTGGTGCCGGCCATCATGCGCGGCGCGGCATTGGCCGCAAACGCCAGCCGGTAAGCCCCGAACGGGAGCGTGTCGAGGCGGAAGAGGTAGCAGTCGCCCGCGGTCGCCTCAACGTCGTCCGCACGACCCTGTGCAATCAGCCGCCCATCGGCATAGAGCAGGTAGTCGAGCGAATGGATGCGTGCGGTGAATTGCGGTTCCAGATCCGAGGGACGGTAAGGCGGCCGGGTCCGGAACTTCTCGATTCGGAGCGTCACCGCAACATTTCCGCCCCGGGGCGGGCAGGCGTCGAGCTTCTCCTCGATGCACGACACCGACAGGAGCAGGCACAGGAGGGCGAACGGTATACAGGACAAATTTCTCATGGCTTCGTGTTTTTAATAGGACATGGCGTTCCACTCGTAAAATGGATCGAAAAGCGCCGCTGCATTCTCGGGGATGCCGGCATCGTCCACCGCTTCGACCAAGTCAATCAGTATCTGCTGCGAATAGTCATAGATGTCGGTCGTTTCGAAAACGATGCCGGTAATCGTGCTGCAGGACAGCGTACGGGTGAACACCTCGTCCGTTTTGTATGTAAATCCGCCGCTTGCGCCCGAAATGTGGATATCCGCTATTTCGAGTGGCACTTCCCCGGCTTCGGGCCCGGCGAAAAGGAAGGGTGAAAAGACCGTCGAATTGCTCTGGCACATCAGGTACATACCCGTTCTGGAGGCGTGGAACTCCCCCATCGTCGACATGCACCACGGCAGTTCGTAAAGCCCGGACGGGCCGTAATACATACCTCCGAGCGCATCGATTCCCTCGGCAAAGGGCTTCGTCTTCGAAGTGAAGCGTAACCGGACGGTGTGGGCTGTCTTTTCGAACGAGAATTCATTGACTGGCGAACGCTTGTCTTTGAGCAGGACACGGAACTTCGCTACGCGCCGCTCGGCCCGCAGCGTCACCGCCGGCATGCCGGCCGAGTGGAGGTCACCGCTTTTGGGCACCGTAAAATCGGCTACGGCCACGAAAACCTCACGGTTCAACTGCCGGTACCCGCTGTTCATCCAGTGTGTCGAAATCGAATAGGTAATCAGCGGCGGTGCAGGCAGCGTGGCGTCGGCATCGTCGGCAACCACTTTGCCGGGCACGAGTTCCGTGTTCCAATCACCCGCCTGCCAGTTGATTGCGGCAACGATTCGATAATCGCCGGGACGCAGTTCGCAACTGAACGAGCACGGCGGAAGGGCCTCCGCGAGTTTCAGTTCGGCCCACGGCCCCGCATCGGTATCCAGCAGGACGGTTTGCGTCGCATCCACAATCCAGCGGGTGCCGGCCTTTTTCAGAATCAGCAGGCGGCATGCGTTGCTGAACCACTCCTTGTAGGAAGTGACTCGCGTCATGGGTTCGAGCGAAGTGTCCGTATCGACGGCTTCCAGCCTGAAGCCGACTTCGACACAGGGCTCTTCGCCGGCCGACGGCTTTCCGGAGGGTTCGTCCGAACAGCCGCCCGTCAGCAAAGCCGCCCAGAACAACAGGATTGGATATTTTTTCATAACTGTGCGTTTTTACCGTTTCCTTGCCAGTCGAAATTCGTTTCGATACCTCCGCCGACCGGAATGTCGATGATGCGGTCGCAGCGCAGGCCCACCCGGTTGACCGTATAACAATCCGCCCCCACGGGAAGCCCTGTGCCGGCATCGGCTGCCGGAAGGGCGAGCGCAACCTGGCGCAGCGGGAAACATGCCGGGGAATGGGCCTCCGTGTGGTCGTTGTCGCAGACGGGCGTCGTGTCGTAATAAGAGAAGCGCAGTTTCACGCGGAGCTGCGCGTCGGACGGCAGCAGGTAAGCGCCCTCCATACGCAGACTGCCGCGCAGGCCGTCGTCGTATACGCCGAGCCCCCTGTCCGCCTGTGGAAGCGCGACCCTGAAATCCGTTGCCCGGGGCTCGATGGTCTGTGTCAGCGGTTCCGGAGCATACGCCGCGGGAACCAGCGTTCCGTTTTCATCGAAACGCAGCGCCGTGGTCGGACTTTCGTAGGTGATTTCAATCCGGGCGACCCGGTCGATCACCGACTTCACGTCGGGCGAAACGATGCTTTCGGGTTGTGAAAGCGAACCTCCCGTACGGAAGATGTCGAAAAGCACCTGTCCGGCGATACGCGTCAGCGCAAGGCGGATGATCCCGTCGCGCAGGATGGCTTCGCCGCTCATATCGGTAAAGCCGCCGTACCCTTCCGGTGCCGCGCCGCCCGCAGCGCATTCCAGCCGTAAATCCTCCCATGCAACGCCGGGAGCGAACGACGTTCCGGCCGCCGTGTTCAGCGAAAGCCACTCCCTGTCCTGGGGCTGGGCGACCATCAGGAAACGATAGTCGGAAGCCTTCAACTCGGCGAGCGGGAGTTTGAGCGTTTCCCCGTCGGCGATTGAGGTGTAGCTGCGGTCGAAGAGGTATCCGTCCTGTGTCCCCGCCGCACGGCGGAAAAGGTAGAGCGGGGCTTCGAGTCCCGCTGCGGAAGGCGTGCCTTCCAGACGCAGCTCGGTGTAGCGGAGTTTGCCGTTGCAGGGGAGGCACTCTTCCTGTGCTTCCAGCCCGCAGGCCGCCAGCACCGAGAGCGAAAACAGCACCCCGCAGATTCGATAAAGGATATTTCTTTTCATCACGATAGTTTTTTTATTCCCATATTCCCGTATCGCCCTCCTGTTCCTGTTCGATTGGGGCGGTTCGTATTTCGACCCCGATGACGGGATATCCCGAGGTGATCCAGAGTGTAATGTCGAGGCGTTTGTTGCGCTCCGCCTGGCCTGCCAGATGCAGTCGCACCGGTTGCAGGGCGGCTCCCGAAACGGGGACGACCGAGATGTCGAGCCCCACCTCCCCGCCGTTGGCGGGCGGAATGACGAAAGGCCCTTCGAGCCGGATGAATCCGCCGTCGGTCAGTTCCGTGTAATCGGCTGCTGCGAGCCTCGCCGCCACCGTGGCCGTGCCGCTGCTTCCGGCCGGATTCACCCGCAGGCCCGTGCCCCCGGCCGAGAGTTCGATGCGGTCGATCTCGTCGAGTACGGATTGTGCTCCCTCATAGGGAACTTCGACGTATCGCGTACCGTCGTGATAACCGCGCTTGACTGATATTTCAATCCGGCAGACAGCGCGCCGGAGCGTTGCCGGAACCGTCAGATCCATGCCGCCGACCGTATAAATCGCCTCGGCCTCCGATGCGGGGTATTGCAGGAACAGTTCGTCGGCCGGACAGCGGGTGCCGGGCACCTCCGCATTTTCCCGCAGGACGAAGGACGCATCCTCCCATGCCGTCTGCCGTGTGAGCGGTTCGGGTTCGAGGACGAGCCGGCCGGTCGCTCCGCTCGCGAACAGGAATTTGTAGCGCCCGTTCGGCATGCGTACCGACATCCTGCCGTCGGAGGTCCACCCTTCGCGGAAGAGCGTGTCGAAGAGGAAGCGCTCTCCCTGCAGGCGGAAAGCGTAGACCGAAACATCCGCAGCTCCTTCGCGTCGCAGCGTGACGCGCGTCGTTTCCTGGTTCGGAACGGTATTGGCCGTTTCCGGCTCCGCGCAGGCCGCGCAGGCGGCCACCGCCAGGACGAGCATCGTAAGTTTGCACTGTTTCATGGTTCGTCAGCTTTCGTCAGTCTATCTCTCCGTCCACGAAATTCGAGCCGTCCCAGACCGTATTGACTTCGACATCGAAATCGACACCCGTGGTGAAGACGTTATCGCCCAATACGTAAATCCGGATTAGCGTCGCCTTGTTGCGCTCGACGGGAATTTTGTCCGTCAGGGCGATGGTGCGCGTCGAGCCTTCGCCCGAGGTGAGCTGCATCGAGAATCCGGTCGTGGCCGTATTGTCGGGATTGGGAATCAGGTAGGTGCCTTTCAGATGCGCGGACCCGGCGATAATGTCGGCGGGCTGTACGTTCTCAAAATCGTATTTCTCGGCGCCGACGACCGTCGAAGCACCCGTGCCCGTCGTCACAGCCTCCGCCGGAACGGCGATGGTGTGCGACACGTCGAAAAGTCCCTCTGCCTTTTCGCCCGAAAGGCCCAGCCGGCTGTTGGCGCCGGTATACGCCAGTTTCACCCCGGCCAGTTTTTCGGGGCCGAAAATGTCATCGCCCGGTTTTTCGGTATGGACGCCTGTCGTGGCATCCTTCTCCGCCCGGATGAAAAGCACGTCCACGCGCGATACGGCACGGCGAAGCGTGGCGTTCACCGTTTGCTTCGGGCCGTCGAGCGACACGGTGTAGGACGGAACCGCATCGAGCGGTACGTTGAGCATGAATACCGCCGGAAAACTCTCTTCGGTATGGGTCACGCAGAGCGCGTCGGAAAGGGCGGCGTCCGTAAAGGCCGGCCATGTGTAGTTGCCCGGTGCCACCAATCCGTAAGAGGGCAGGAATTTATAGTCGCCGGCGGGAAACTGCACCGTGCCCGAGAGCGCCGAGCCGTCGAAATTCATCGCGCCGAGCGGAATGTCCCGCATGTAGAGATACTCCGAGCCGGTGTTTTTGAACGCCAGGATGCGGAATTCGCCGGCGCTGTATACCGGGCCGCGGCCCGAAGCCGACTGCGGCGCCCGGGTGATGAATTGCAGGTTGCCGGCCGGTGAATCGGCAATGTCCGTTTTCTCGCCGTCGTCGGAACATGCGGCAGCGGCGATGGCGAAAGCCGCAAATACCAACAGATTGTAAATTTTTTTCATGTTTTATTTTTTAGAGTGATTGAAATCCGGATTCGGTCTTTACCATTCGCAGTTCAGTTCGGCGAAATGGGCCAGGTTGTATGCCGCCTCCGCGGAACCCCCTTCCGCAGCGAGCGAGAAGCAATGCTGCGCTTTCCGGGTATCGCCGTCGATAAGACACAGGATGCCGAGGTTGTTCCATGCGCAGGGGGCTTCGGCGCAGCGAGCCAGGCATTGGCGTGCTGTCTGAATATCGCCGCACCGCAGGGCCAGCGCCGCCATGTTGTTGCAGGCACAGGGATCGTCCGGGTAAAACTCCAGCGCGACCGCGCAGACATACGCCCTTTCGGGCGAATCGACGGCATAGGTTTCCGCCAGCCGGCACATTTCGCCGAGGGTCATCCATTCGGGACGGGAACCGATCAGTTCGCGGCATTGCTCTACGGTGAACGGAGGCAGCGTATATCCGATGCGGTAATCCACGCGCCGCAACTGCGGATAGACTTCGCGCAGCAGCATGAGATAGGTTTTGCCGTTGTCTGTTTTCCAGATGCCGGCATCGCGGGCATCGGGATCCGATACCGTGTCGATTACGGCCAGCACCTCGTCCCTTGCGGGCAGGTCGGAAAGGACAACCCAGCGTCGCAAGCTGTCCCAGTCCTCCGGTTCGGTGACGACGGTGAACTCCGCATCCTCCAGTCTGAAATTCTCCTGCAGGTAACTGCGGATGGCCCGCGCACGGTTCGCGGAAAGACGGGTGTTGAATGCGTAGGTATCCTCCGGGGAGGCATATCCCTTCAGGTAGATGCTCTCGATTCGGAGCGTGTCGTTTGTCGTCAGACAGGCCGTAAGGCTGTCGATACGTGCCAGTTGGCGGCGGTTGTCGGCAAATCCGCGCAGCAGCACCGAACGGCCCTGCGGGAAATGCACGACGGCGGTAATCTGTTCGCTGCGCCGCTTGGGTTCGTCCGCGGGGACGAGGAACGACAGCTGCGGTTGTACGGAAGCGGGGATTTCAGCGGCAACCAGCGGCGGAAGTGCCGTTCGGTGTCCGGCGCATCCCTCCAGGTCGCGGTACAGGACGACGCGGCCGCCCGCCATCCACGGCTCGTAAGGAATCTTCTTTTCGAAAAGAACCGTATTCCCCGACGGGTTTTTCCGCCCGCGGCGGATAACCGTGTTGCTGACACTATTTTCGGGAAGAGCCGGTGTGCCGTAGAGCCGTTCCCTGCGTTCATTGACTTTCTCCCGGATGCGCCCCGTGAAAACGACGGGAGGCAGCTGCATCAGGTGTTCTCCGTCGGTAACGACCGGTGTGACGATCAACTGTCCGTTGGCCGGGAGGTCGATGCCGGCGGTGATCGGCAGCTTTATGCAAAGGCGGTCGTCGTCCCGGTAAGCGGCCGGATTTCCCTCACGGCCGTAGACAGCGACGGCCGAAATCAGACATGCGGCCAAAAGGCCGGCTATGCGGTGTGTCGAGTGGCGTTTCATATCCTGCTGTTATTTGATGATAAAGATGAGTGTCAGGCCGATTTTGGTCGGCCCGAAATAGTTGCGCGACCGGGTGCGCATCACTTCGCCGCATTCGGCGATCGGATATTTCCGATCCCACAGGCGGGCATACCCGACGCCGATTGTGGCTTCGAGGTTCCAGCGCTTGCCTATCAGCCACTGATAACCGTAGGATAAACCCGCACCATAGAGGTGCCCCTGGTAACGGTTGTGCCGGAAATCGGAGCTGAAATCGATTCCTCCCGCATTGTATTCGGCGTAGTGGGCGTGCAGTCCGAAAAAATGGCCGTTGAAACTTTCACACAGCCAGTAGCGCACTTCGGGTTGTACGAGCCAGTGTTTCCACCGGGCATCGCCGAATTTCCAGGGATTGTAATTGCCCGACACATCGAGCGTCACGCGGCGGCCGAGCGCCGCTTCGACGCCCAGGTTGATTGTTGTCGTGGCATCGTAGAGCAGGTTGCTCTTGACAGCCCATTTCTGGGCCTGGGATGTGTTTACCGACGCCAGCAGGATTGCCAGCATGAAATAAATTTTATTCATTCTCACATGTTTTATTGTCCCGAAAGCGACCGGATGCAGTTACGCATTCCGGCGTCCGCCTTGATTAGAATGGCACCCGAAAAGGCGCGGTTATGGCACAGGCGTGCAAATGATTTGCCATAAATGGATGAACTTTTTATGTTCAGGTTCAACGCTTTATCTTATAGCGAGATAAAAAGGCGGCTGCAATGCATGCCATACGGCGACGGCACATGTCCCGGCGAAATACGACGTACGGGCGCGGGAGAGGTTCGCTGCGCCGCCGGAAAATACCGGAGCCGAATAGCCGGTTGCGGGTCGAGGGGGCGCGGCGGTTTCCGGACAAAGGTGCAACAAACCCTCTGCCCGTCGGTTTCCGGCACGTTGCCGGGCGTTACGGGTATGCAGACAAGCTTTTACCGCCTTAAAACGGTTGTACAAGTGGTGAGAAATTCTTTGGAAAACGGTGCGAAAGAGGCATTGCGGAGCGTTTCGTTTCGCACCCGCAAAAAGAAAAGCGAGTGATAATCAATGGATTATCACTCGCTTGCCGAGGGCGGAGCCGCAGGCCCGGCCTGCGGCTCCTATTCGCTGTATATCAATATATCAGGCGATATTTCATTGCTTATGGCTCTGTTGAGCGGTGTCTGCGACATCGGTAAGACGCATCTTTCCGTCGGCAGCCAGCATTTTCAAACCGTGACAATTTGTCACGGTTTCATTTCCCTCCGCTTTAAGCCGCTGTTTGAGTTTACGCCAATAGGCGGCGGCATCTGCACTTTCGGTCAGAATTGCGACAACATCGACAATCGCAAAATACCATGTTTCCGCTTCGTCGTCCCAGAGGGTCCGCACCTTGCGTTCTTCGAAAAGTTGTATCGCTTGTTTTTGGGTCATGGCTCTATTTACTCTCATTTCTTATACCCGATGGGCCGGGGCTGTTTTTGGGCTTGCGGGGTTTTGATAGACAGGGCGGCGATTGCCTGATAGATATTGTCCAATTCCTTGCGCACATCTTCCGAAAGGTCGTTTATGGCTTCGGCGTTGTCCTCGTCGTTGCGTTCGAGCAAGGCCAACTTCGCGCGGATTTCAGCCAGTTCTGCCGTGACGGTCGTCGTCGTGGCGATGTAGTTGCGCATGGCGACAAAAGCCCGCATGATGGCGATATTGGCCTGCACTGCGGATTTGCTCCGTAAAACTCCCGAAAGCATGGCTACCCCTTCCTCGGTAAAAGCGAACATTCCCGCAGCACCGACATTGTAATCCGGGGGTATCACATTTTGTGATCTCCCTATGTTTATCAGGTAGTTAGCTTCCTCTGACGATAATTGAAGCATAAAATCTTCCGGGAATCGTTCGATATTACGGCGCACGGCTTGTTTGAGCGTGCGGGTTTCCACTCCGTAAAGAGCTGCCAGGTCGAAGTCGAGCATCACGCGCAGGCCGCGGATTTCGTAGATTTTATTTTGGATAACAGCAATTTCCATTTGTTCGGGTTGTGTCCGGTTTATTTTGTGTCCGGCCTTTTGAATCCTATCGGCCGGGGTTGCTTGCGCGCTTGCGGGGTTTTGATAGACAGGGCGGCGATTGCCTGATAGATATTGTCCAACTCCTTGCGCATATCTTCCGACAGATCGTTTATGGCTTCGGCGTTGTCCTCGTCCGTTCGCTCCAGCAGGGCCAGTTTCGCGCGGATTTCAGCCAGTTCTGCCGTGACGGTGGTTGTCGTGGTAATGTAGTTGCGCATGGCGACAAAGGCTTTCATAATTGAAATACTGACCTGTATAGCAGGTTTACTGCGCAATACTGCGGACAACATGGCAACACCTTGTTCGGTAAAAGCAAACGGCAAAGAAGTTTTCGGACGCTTTGTCCGGGATGTCGTAACAAATTGTGATGAGATATGTTCCCATTCGCTTGCAGAAATACGGAACATAAATTCTTCCGGAAACCGCTCTGCATTACGTTTTACGGCCTGATTCAGAGCGCTGGTCGTAACCTGATACAGCGCCGCAAGGTCGAAGTCGAGCATCACGCGCAGGCCGCGGATTTCGTAGATTTTATTCTGGATAACGGTTATATCATTCATAAGTTCGGGTTGTGGGGTCTGGTTCTGCTGTCGGCAGTTATTCGAATTTTTCGAATAACTCGATTTGCCGCCGACTTCCGGGCGTTATTTCTCGCTCTGTTGCGAATAGTAGTCGATCTGCGCCGTGCAGACCCGTTCCACGATGTCGCGCAGGTGTTCGACTTTCGGCAGCAGCGCGTCGATGTCCTCCTTTGTGATTTCGAAATCGGGGTTGTAGCGGGATTCGACATAGGCCCGTTCCAAGAGTTTGAATAACCGTTCTTCTTCCGGCGTGTCCCGTGGAAACGCTTTGAATGTTTCGGTCGTGAACCGTTTACAACGATTCATCAATTCAGTAAGTCTGTGTTCTTTGGGGCTATATAAAGTAAATACTAATTCTATTATACGCAAAAGATTTTCTGTGGCTTGGTGCAAGTTAAATGAAGCCATTTTATAATTCTTCCTATTATAAGAATCAATATTTAAAAGAATGAACTCAATCGCTTTCGGTTTGAAATTGTCATCATAATATTTCTGCGCTCGCTCCTGAATCTCGTCGAAATTCAACTTGCGGCGACGGGCAAGTTTATAATCTCCCGAATCATACAGAATGATTCCCTGCCGTTTTATCTCCGTTTCGAAATAGTGGGCTTTCGTCAGCGCATAGTTGAAGTCGTCTATTCCATAATTGATAAACTGGGGCTTTGTATGGAAAGGTCTGTTCTTGTGCTGAAAAAAAGCGTCGGCAATTTTGTCATACAGCGAATACTCAATCGCCCCGATTGGCTTGCGCGTCAGGATCAGTATGTCGTAATCGCTCATAAAGTAAGTCGGGATGCCGAACTCGATGCGCTGGTCGTAATCGACATAGGTGTTCCGGGCATAACTGCCGTACAGGATAACCATGCCGACGTTCTTCACGTTCTCGCGGATAAGGCCGACAAGCTGTTTCAGGTCGTTCCGTTTATTCTCGGGTAAAAAGTTGACGCTCTTTTTCATAACTACAAAATTATGAAAAAAGTTGGTAAACCGCTTTGCCCTGTCCATATTTTCCGTATATTTGCTTATCATTCCTGCAAATAGTCTGCAAAAGTTTCCCAAAAGGGGTGGCACGAAGCCACTTAAAAGAAACAGAACAGACCATTATGTGGAATTATCATAACTCGGCATAGCCGACGGACATAACTATAAAGGGTAAACAACTCTTTATACCAGTGAGCAAACATAGGAACCTCTTTCGGGAGGGTTTGAATCAGGTATAATAGTTGTCAGTCCTTGTTATGTCCCGCTTATTTTTTGGCGGGACACAACAGGGGCGCAGGACAGCTTTCTGATTCGGGTTTCCTATGACCTGCTTACTGGGGCTGACACCGCGCCCCCTTTTTATGCCTATCCGGGGCGCATATTTCCAACAATCCACACGAATCTATGGAACCCCGTTGCGTCCTGCCGTCCATGCGTATTATCTCCGCACCTGCGGATTGCACCCGTCCCCGGTTTGGGGCCGGGCGGAATCGGTATCGGCGGCTTGTGCCGGGCGCTGCCCCGCTTTCCCTGCAACACATTATATCCCCTCTTCCGGCTGCGGTCGACAAGTCCCGCACCGGAAGCGGCCCTTGAAATCTGGTAGCCGGGGCGGTTTCCGCATTGAATTCTTCGAGAAGTGAAGTTGCGTCACTATGTTCAATCGGAACCGCCCCTTTTTTAACATGGCATCGAGGCGACAAACCGGGACGACCTCGATTCCGAAAAGCCCTGCGGGCCATAAGCCGCAATTACACGGTGCAGGTTGATTTATGCGCCGCGGCATCGGGCAAATGGCGGTCGGCGGATCTGACCGGTAAAAACAGAAGTCGAAATAACAAGAACATTGCATGCTGCGAAAATTGCTGAACAGACTTTTCGGCCCCTTTTCCTCGGGCGGCGTAATCCCCCTGGGGGAGTTTCTATCGCTGCTTCAAACGAGTTTTGCCTATCTGCGGAAGCATCGTTACCGGGTTCTGTCTACCGAACTGCCAGACGATTTGCTGAAAAAGTGGCTGATGCCGATGCCGGGCGAGAAGCAGGCGGAGGAATACAAACGCAATTTTGCCCGTCAAAACGATACGTTGTCCCAAACTCAACTGCCCGTGTTCGTATTCGACCATGTTTTACAAAAGCGCTTCAACCGGGATATATCGACATTCGGCGAAGCCGAAATGGAAATCGCAGGCAGTGATTTAAGGGTATATATCCTGCTGCTGAATTACATTTTCGCGATGAGGGAGGCGGGACGGCCCCTGGTCGAGTTCGATATTTTCGACGTGGAGAATTACGATGCAATCATCGAACGCATCGAAGCGCAGGAAGCAGGGCCGGAATGAAAATTCCGGTTTCGCAGTATGGGGGAATGCTTTCGATGGTGCGGGCACACGGGGCACGGTCTATGACAAATCACGTGAGGTCTGGGTTCGACCTGTCCGTTCGGCGCGATACAGTCCGTTTGCGCCGACGGATCTGCGGGCGGCACGGCATGCGGCCGCGTTGATTTCAGGGTATGGCGTGTTACACGACGGACATCCGCAACACACGGCAGAAAAAGAAAAATGGTTGATAATCGACTGATTATCAACCATTTAATGAGAGCGGAAAACGGGACTCGGACCCGCGACCTCAACCTTGGCAAGGTTGCGCTCTACCAACTGAGCTATTTCCGCATGGCGTGTTTCGCAATTGCGAGTGCAAAGGTATATAAAAAATCCGAAACTCCAAATTTTTCAGGGGTATTCTGTGGATTTTTCCTGCGAAACCTGCCTCGTGCCGCTATCTGAACACCCGGATACGCTCGTCCAGCGGTTCGAAAGTTTTTTCATTCGGTTCTCCTGCGGGGGCTCCGAACGGCATCTGGGCAATGAGCTTCCACTCTTCGGGAAGACTCCAGTGTTTGCGCACCTCCTTGTCGATAAGTGGATTGTAATGCTGCAGCGAAGCGCCCAGTCCGGCATCTTCGAGCATCGTCCAGATTGCCAGCTGGTGCATGGCGGAGGTTTGCTCGGACCATGTCGGGAAATTGCCCGCATAACCCGGGAACTGCTGCTGCAGGCCGCGTACGACGTCCGTATCCTCGAAAAAGAGTACGGTGCCGTATCCGGATGCGAAGCTGCGCTCGATTTTCTCTTCGGTGCGGGCAAAGGCATCCTCCGGAACGATTGCCCGCAGGGTGCGTTTTACAATCTTCCACAATTCGGCATGGTGCTCGTGGAGCAGCAGCACGGCGCGTGTGGACTGCGAATTGAATGCCGAGGGGACGTGCTTTATGGCGAAACGCACGATCTCCTCGAGCCGTGCGTCGTCGACGGGCGATTCCGGTGCCAGTGCATAATAACTGCGACGGTGGCGAAGCGCTTCTGTGAATGTTCTCTCCATAGTTTTGTCGTTTAATATCCGTATCTACAAAGATAGCGCAACTTTGGATAAAATGTGCATATTCCGCCATGAAACACTATCTTTGTGCCATGAAAGATGCCATTGAACTTTTTTCGGAACTGGGCCGGCGGCTCGGAGGCTTCGGCAGCTTCGGAGGCGATTCGCCGGCCGGCGATGTCGTGGCGCAGGCCTGCCGTGCCAATGCCTGGTTTACGCCTGCGGATGTTCGCCGTGCTGCAGCCGCTCTGGCCGGCGGGATGCTGCGGCGCGAGGCGCTCGGGAAATGGCTGTCTGCCTACCCTGTCCCCGTCTGCACTCCGCGGCGTGTGCTGGTCGTCATGGCCGGAAATATTCCGATGGTCGGATTTTTCGATTTGCTGTGTGTGCTCGCAAGCGGACATAAGTGTCTGGTGAAACCCTCGGCCAAAGATACCGTCCTGATGAAGTATGTCGTAGGATTGCTGCACGACATCGATCCCGAGGTGCCGGTCGGATTCTACGACGGCAAAACGCCCGTCGATGCCGTTATCGCTACGGGCAGCGACAATGCCAACCGTTATTTTCGTGCACGGTATGCCGGGATTCCGGCCCTGCTGCGCGGCAATCGCCAGTCGGTCGCCGTATTGTCGGGCCGTGAAACCCCCGGGCAACTGGCCGGCCTTGCCGACGACATCTGGGCTTATTCGGGGCTGGGATGCCGCAGCGTGTCGCTGCTGTTCGTGCCGGCAGGTTACGAACTGCGTCTGGCGATGCCGGAGGTGAACGACAAATACCGGAACAATTACCGCCAGCAGAAGGCCCTGCTGGAGATGTCCGGCCGGCCTTTCCTCGACCTCGGGGCGGCCGTTGCCGTCGAGCAGCGTGCTTTCCCGACGGCGTTGAGCTGCCTCGGCTATTCGTATTACGCATCCGCCGGCGAGGTCGAAGCGTGGCTCGCGGCGCATGATGCCGAACTGCAATGTGTGGTTTCGGAGTCCATTTCCCACAGCCGTCGTGCGGGATTCGGCCGCGCGCAGTCCCCTGCCTTGACGGATTATCCCGATGACCGGGATGTTATTGCATTTCTCACCTCTTTAAAATAAGATTTTCGGCTAAAAATGTTATAATGGATTGGTGCGATAATGAAAAATATCGGATTGGATTGATGTTTTGGTAAAAAATATTATATTTGTGGCTGATACAAATTAATCCAAGCGTCATGAAGAGACTTATTCTATCGATTGCCTCCCTGGTTATCCTGGGAAGCTGCGCCCGAAGCGTCGCACCCCAAATTCCCGACTTTATCCATGCAACCTACTCCGTGGAAAGCCTGTTGAGCAAGGAGGAGTTGTCGAATCCGGGATACGAAACTTTCCAGTTCATCTATCTCATGGCCACCCCCGAGTGGAAAAATTTCGATTTCGACCTGCCGCAGGAGGTGATCGACGGATACGCCGACCGCTTCGATTACACCGAACAGGCGGGCAATATGCCGCTGGTGCCGCAGATGATTGAAAAGGCGCACGACGCCCGTGTTAAAGTCCTGCTGTGTTTCGGCGGCCAGCAGGAATTCCGGCCGTTCCTGGAGAAGCCCGAACGCATCTCCAAATTCGTGGGATACATGGTACGGCTGGTCGGGAACAATGATTACGACGGAATAGACATCGACTGGGAAATCACGCTCGACAAGGAACTGCACGCCCGCATGATGGCCGAATTGCGCGAGAAACTGGACGAGCTTTCCGCGCGCCGCGGGAAATACTATTACCTGACCACCGCCTTGAGCATCGACCATGTGTACGACCGGCCGCTGGCCGACAAGTTGAGCCAGGCGGTCGACTGGATAAACATCATGTCTTACGACATGTGCGACGGCGTATGGGGCAGCACCCCGTCGCATAACACTTCGATGGAGCGCATGCGGTCGAAGCTGGCGCACTGGAACGTATTCGACAAGCGGCAGCTCTGCCTCGGCCTGGCCAATTACGGATTCTATTACAAAGGACTCAAACCCGGACAGAAGGCCGACGGCCCGTTGAGCAAATACGGTTCCTACATCACCTACCGGGAGTTTCTGCCCCGGCTCGGCAACGGCTGGACGGAGGAGTACGACCCCGTTGCGGAGGTGTCCTACTACTTTTCTCCCGACAGGAACGAGTTCGTGACCATCGACAATCCGTCGTCGGTACTGAACAAAATCGAATGGATTACGGCCAGCGGCTACCGGGGCGCTTTCTGGTGGGAGTTCCACCACGATTACGTCCGGCCGAACCGTGATAATCCCCGCGGCAGCCATTACCTCATCGACCCCGTTGCAAAGTATCTCGAGCGGAAGTAACCCGGCATAACTTTGGCTTTCTCGCATTTTGTACTATCTTTGCCATGAATAAGAAATTTTTGCGTATCTGTCTGAATGACAGAACTAAGTAGAGAAGTAGAAAGTTATTGGTAACGATTTAGCGACAATGCAACTTCATTGAACCTCTGTGCTTTGCGTACCTCAAATAACTCTGTATGCAAAGGTAACGCAAAAAATGAATATTGCAAAGGATGTTCTGATTAACTTTTCTAAATGTCCATCTAATATATTTTCTCCACCCCTTCATCGGTATAAAAGACCTTATTTTCGTCTGAATACCATTACCCCGATAAATCGGGCAATCATATTCATCCTACGGCATAGCCTTTAGAACAATCCCTCGTCAGCAGTGAAAGCACTTGCAGACGGGGGATTGTTCTTTTTCCGACTATGCGAAGCGGTATCTTTTATCATTGTCTACCCACCCTTATTGATACCCATAGTGGGTAACCACTATGGAAAAGATTAATTGATAATTTGAATCTGCCTCTCTGATTTTGGATCCTCCACAATATGCTGATTCTAAACCGTCGGGACAGTCATTTTCGTTCTCAGTGGCAAAGGTATTTCCGGGTTCTTCACGGACAAACAAGGTCGAGCCGCAAGCGGTTCTGATAAAAATCTTCCTGCTGCACTGCGTTTGAGAGTATTTTTCTCATAAACCTTGTTTGTCCTAAACCCTACACCATTATCGCCCCTGAAACAAAAACGACCGACTCGACGGAAAGACGCATAAAAAAAATGTCGGATTCAAAGGAGGCAGATAGAAATTGAAACTCAACTCCCTCCCTCATCTCAAGAATCCGCATAAACTTAAAAAAACAACAGCGATGAAGACAAGGTATAAAATAGCAGTTTTGGCACTCGTTGCCGTAGCAGGTTCAGCACTTTTAGGTGGTAGCTTTTGGTGGTGGTTAGTAGGAATAGCAGTAGGCAAATTCGTTATCCGCTTGCTTTTTACCATAGCGTTGGCGATAGTCATTTACTGCCTTGTATATGCTGCAATCATCGGTGGAATATTTTGGTTACTCATTTCTTAAAACATACAGAAACATGAAAAGATACAACAAGACAGTTGCACAGCAATGCAGATATTACGAAGTGGAAAATATCTATGAATATATGGTAAGCGTATATATCAACGGCAATATAGAGCCTTTTAAGGAACTATATAAAGAGTTATGCACCGATGCACGCAAGGAATTTATTTCCTACCTGTTTGACGAGGTGATACCAGCGTGGCGAGTAGAGATAATCCAAGCAACCATTTAAAAACCCATAAATACCCAAATAAGATGAAAGCATCCATCCATTTCCAAACAGAAATACAGAGTTATTTAGAACAGCGTGCCGAGTATGACGAATTATTCGCCCGTTCCTACCGTAACCCGTTGAAAAACATAGAAGATTGCATAACCTATATTTTGAACTATGTTCAGAGAAGTGGTTGCAACGGTTTCTCTGATGATGAAATATTCGGGCAAGCCGTACACTACTACGATGAAACCAATATTGAAGTTGGCAAGCCTATCGACTGCAAAGTAGTAGTCAATCATGCGGTGGAACTGACCGAAGAAGAGAAAGCGGAAGCACGTAAGGAAGCCATCAAGCGAGCCGAAAACGAGGCTTATAGCAGAATGACGAAGCGCAAGACTGCCCCTAAGAAAGAGGGTATTAACAACGGACAAATGGCACTTTTATTCTAACGATTATGAAACCGAAAACGGAGATACAAAAAGAGGTTACAGTATTGAGCGCACAATTACCTCAAATTAATGAAGCACAAAAGAAGTATGCTTTCCGCCATTGCTTTGAACACGTCGGGCGCAGGTCTGCCAAAGGTATCATTACCTGCACCGAGTGCGGACACCAATGGCAGGGAAACGGAGCATTGGCAGATACGCTTTGCGATTGCACCTGCCCTCATTGCGGAATGGAACTGAAAGTCCATACCACCCGAAAACGGGTATTCAAAGAAATTGAATATTTTTCCATGATTACCACCTGCAAAGGCTATCAAGTGATACGGTTCTTCTTTGCAAAGGCTTATTACAAGGTCGGACAGCCTGCCGAATATTCCATTTACGAAGTGGCACAACGCTGGATTGCCCCCAACGGTAAGTTTGAAACGATAGCCCGATTGAGAGGGATAGCTTTCATCTATTACGATTTATGGCAGGAAGGCAGTTCTATGGAAATCCGCAGGAACCACCATGTGTATGACATACACCCCGTATGTACTTATCCGAGAATAAAGGTAATTCCCGAACTCAAGCGTAACGGCTTCAAAGGTGATTTTCACAAACTCCAACCGTTTGACCTGTTTTGTGAACTGTTGAAAAACAACCAAGCGGAAACGCTGATGAAGACGGGACAATATAGCCTGCTAAGTTATTTCATACACCATCCGTCCAAAAGTATCTCCACCTATTGGAATGCCATCCGCATAGCAACCCGTAACGGCTGTATGGTAAGCGATGCAGGGATATGGTGCGACTATATCGACTTGCTCCGTTATTTTGGCAAGGACACAAACAGTCCGAAATATGTTTGTCCTGCCGACTTGAAAACCGAACATGACCGCCTTGTAAAAAAGAAAATGGAACGTTTGGAACGTGAACGGATTGAAGAACAGAAGCACAAGGCATTGGAAAATGAACAGCGTTTCCAAGAACTCAAAGGCAAGTTTTTCGGCATCGCCTTTACAGACGGGACAATCCAAGTACGGGTATTGGAGAGCGTATTGGAGTTTTTGGAAGAGGGAACAGCCATGCACCATTGCGTGTATTCCAACGAATACTACCTCAAACCCGACAGCCTTATATTTTCCGCCTGCATAGACGGGAAGCGGGTAGAAACGATAGAAGTTTCGCTCAAAACAATGAAAGTCCTACAAAGTCGTGGCGTATGCAACCAAAATACCGAATACCACGACCGCATCATCGAACTTGTAAATAAGAACAAACGGCTTATCCGTAAGCGGATGGCTGCATAATCATTAAACTGATAAGAAGAATATGGAAACAGCATACAAAACGATAATAGTAACATTCGATGAAAACATCGAAGAACTGAACGGCATATTTGATACTCCCCAAACATGGGGAGCATCCACTCTCAAGGAATGGATAGAGTCTCATGAAAGCACGCGTTTCACGCAGATTGGCGATAATTCGGCAGTAATCACTTCCAAATACAATATGCCATCCATTATAGTGTGGCTGCAACGTTATACACCGATAATGATATGGAGGGAGGAATAAGCCATGTACACATTATTCATAGGCTTTCGGAAGATAGACATATTCCCGACCATTCGGGAAGCCAAGAAATTTGCAACAGAGAGTGAATTAATTGGCGTGTTCACTCTTATAGGAGATAATTATCACGATAGTTGGTACAAATTTTAATCAGTAAAAGCATGAAATCATTGAACAATAACGGAGTATCCACCTGCGAGACAGGACAAGAAAACTATGTGTATTTCAACCTAATGCCCCGATTACGCAGGAAAAGCAGGTATTGCCAATACGATTACCGCCATGAAGAAGATGGTGAGTTATTCTCAACAGTCGCCCCTACATTGGAAATATGCAGGCAGCGCAGGGATGAATGGCTAAAGAACAAGGAGAGCAAATAATGGTAGCAAAGACTATCTTAGAACAGCTTGGCGATGGTAAGTTTATTGCCATGACGGGAAGCAAGGATTTTATAGATTTGGGAAACGGGTTAAGAATGAACCTTGCAAGGAACAAGACTTCCGCCAATCGGCTTGAAATCATTTTGGATAGAGAAACGGACACTTATACAATGAAGTTCTTCCGTCAGATATTCAGCAAAAAGACATTTGAAGTATCAAAAAAGGATATTGCGCTGCATGAAGGTGTCTATTGCGATATGCTGGAAGAAATGTTCACTTCGATTACAGGATTGTATACAAGGCTATGAGAGGACGGGCGGTTTTTCCGCCCGTTACTTTCTTTCAGTGAGCCGATAGCGGGTAAGAAAGTAACAAAGAAACCGTAGTTAAACCCTCTAAAAATTCAGAGGGTTATTTTTGTGCCGTTATTTTTAGCTGATAAAACGGCACAAAAGTAATAAATTCCATTTTATGTAATTGAATTTCAGGTACAATTGTTATATTTGTGAACAAAAATCGTTATAGTGATAAATAGTAGAGAATATAATAACAAATAAATATTATGATTGATTTTGAAACGATTAATTCAGGTGCAAGTTTTTATAAAGCAGACTTGCACATCCATAGTTATGGAGAAGAAGGTTCTTTTGACGTAACAGATACTACAATGACTCCTGAAAATATTGTAGATACTGCGATAGAAAAAGGATTATCTATTATTTCAATCACAGACCACAATGAAGATAGAAATGTAAAAAGAGCACTTAAACATGCTGAAGGGAAAAACATTCTTGTTATTCCGGGCATGGAAGTATCAACATTACAAGGACATTTGCTTTTATATTTTGAAAAATATGACGAACTAAAAAATTTTAGAGGAAAATTGTCAGTTGCAGAAGATAGGCAAACATGTACGCAAGGAATTATAGATTGCCTAAATCTTGCAAAACAATATAATGGTGTAGGTGTATTAGCCCATATTGAGTTAGACTCTGGTTTTGAAAAAACAATTAATCGTTTTGACCCCAAAATGTCTGCTATTCTGACTCATGAGGTATTAATGGCTTTAGAAATTAGCACCAAAGATAGCATATCCTTATATACGGATAATGACGATACCGAAAGTTCAGAGGAAAGAAAAAGATTAATTAATGAAAGACGACAAGCATTAAATTTAGAAAGCAACTATGACTTTCCAAAATTAATGTCTTCAGATGCTCATACGTTAGACAAACTCGGACTGAATGCAAGTGGAGAAAAAAAATTAACCCGAATTAAGCTGGATTCATTAAATTTTCACGCATTTAGAATAGCCTTATTAAGTAGCAATTCAAGAATAAGAATAGAAAATCTTATACCAGAGAGACTTCCTCGATTTGTTGGAATGAGTATCGAAGGGGGATTGCTTGACAAACAAGTAGTTCATTTTAGTAATAATTTAACCTGCATTATCGGTGGACGTGGTGCGGGGAAATCAACAATGCTTGAATCGTTAAGAGAATGTTCAGGGAATCACTCTGAGTTAAATGTTGTTGATAGCGAAGTTTGGCCTGAGAGAATTTTATTACAATATGAAGATGAAACAGGGCAGATTATCAATTTTTCGAGAGAAAAGAATGGAAGTGTAACAAATTTAACTGATTCAGAAGGACTCTCTAAAGTGCAAATTGAAAGTTACGGACAAGGAGAAACTGCCAAAACTATTCAGTTTAGTGAGAAAAATCCGCAATTTTTGATAGATTTCCTCAATTCTTTTATTGACATAGATAATTTAAACATCGAAGATAAATCGTATCGGGATTTATTAAATGATAATCAAAGTAAGTTGAGAGCTTTGAGGATAGAGGTTTCCCAAATTCCTGAAGTTACTAAAATGAAAATTAACCTTGAAGGCAAGTTGAAACAATTACAACAAGATAAAGCAAGTGAATTAGTTAATTTCCATTTAGCATTAATTAGGGAAAAAGAAATACGTAGTAGCATTATTACTGACTTAAATGCTCTGGTTCATAAATATAAAGAAATTCTTTCTGATAAGACAATTTTCGAGAATTTTGAAAAAATTGATGGCAATGAAATTAAAGTAGGAAAAGATAATTTCATCCAAGTGAAAAAAATAGTAAAGAGATTTGGAGAGATAGTATCATCTAAGCAAGTCGAGTTAAATACGGAATTATCTCAAAAGATAGCAGAACTGAAAGTTCAGTTAGAAACATGGAAGAGCAAGGAAACAGAAATTCAATCCAAAATCGAAGCCAAGAAGAAAGAACTTGAAGATAAGGGTATTCCATTTGATTTAGGAAAAATAAATCAGATTACTAAAGACGTTGTTATATATCAAACAAAACTTAAAATATTGCAACAAAAAGAATCTGACCTAAAGATACTACTTAAAGAACGGGATGATATTATCAAGAAAAGAATTGAAGTAAAAAATAAGATTTATTCTCATCATTATGCTTTTGCCAAAATGACAAATGAGAATTTAAAGAATAGTGTAGATAATTTCTTTGTATCTGTAAGATATATGAATGGTGGATATTCTCCCACATTTGAACAAGCTATAAGAAATTTATCACAATGGCGATTATTAAGAAAATCCGAATTCTTAGCTCAAAATATTACTCCTATTGATTTTGCTGAAGCAATACGGAAAAAGAATCTTGATTTCATGAAAAAGATAGTTGATGAATCACGAGCACGTGTCTATTCAGATGATGAAATTAATGGCTTATTGATAAAAGCTACAGATAGTTATAATTATGAGGATTTCGATTCTTTGGATTTTGATGATAAACCAAGTATAATTGTTACAAAAGTTGTCGAAGACGAATCAGGAAATACTCAATACGTAAACAGGCCATTAAATCAATTATCATTAGGACAGCAACAATCAATTTTATTAGCAATCTTATTGCAATCAAAAAGCAAGGTTCCTCTTTTGATAGATCAGCCAGAAGATAATTTAGATAGTGAATTTATTTATAAATCAATTGTTGCTAATCTACGGAAAATAAAAGAACATAGACAAGTAATTATTGTTACGCACAATCCTAACATAGCTGTTCTTGGCGATGCGGAGCTAATTATCCCTTTAAAGAGTACAAGTATAAAATCTTTAATAATGGAACGTGGGTCAATAGACAATGAAAAAACTCGCAAATTATGTTGTGAAATATTAGAGGGAGGAGAACGAGCTTTTAGAAAAAGACAAGAAATATATAAAATATAATATGCTTCTGTGGAAAAAATCCATCGACAATGGTGTCGATGGATTTTTTTGTTTTTACTTCTCTGTAGTTTTCGTATCGCCATAATTTTGAAACGAGAAACTCAAATCATACCTCTGCCCGAAGCTATCATACACTGTCACGTCAATAGCTTGCTGGTCGGTACACTCCGAAGTGTAATACAGCCGGAATGTTTCTCTTTTCAACGGATAGAAATCATTGGGAGCAAATACGGTTCCGTCATCCATCCGCAGGCTCCCACGTCCGTCCGGTTGGAAATAGGAAATGAAGAACTCCGTTTCCCGGTAGTTTCCCGACTTGTGCAGTTGGAGGCGTATTTCAGCCGTTTCACCCTGTTTGATGCGTTTCTGCACAGGCATGGTCGTCAGTGAGAAATCGTATGCCTGCTGCACTTCTATCTTGTCATCGCAGGAGGTAAGGAACAGTCCGGTCAATACCACCGCCAACATGGTTATAATCTTTATTTTCATGGTCATACTAATTTAAGATGAATTTTATGCCTGCCCCGAAAGTCAGGTGAAAGTGCCCGATGGAACTGCCCCAGAGTGCCCGCTCCCGTGCGTTAAGCAACAGCACCACACGGTCGGACAGGTAAGTTTCCAATTCCAATGTTACCGCACCGCCATAGATGAATGAATCCTTATTGCGGAGTGTTGCCCCGTCGGGAAGTAACTTATCACCCCACCGGCTTGTTTCATATCCGGCAAGTGCCGAACCGCCCAAAGAGAGAAAGAATATTTTGGAAGCGTCGGACAAGACTTTCAGATAGTAACCGCCCTCCGCCGTAAACTGCGCTTTGGGGATATAGAGGCTTTTGTATTCGTACTGTTTGTTCAGATATTCCGCCCCGAACACCCAGCGGTTTCCGTTCTTTGTATAAGTGGATAGCCCGATACCGAGATAATAGTTTACAGGTTTCTGTACTCCGTCCACGAAACCGCCTTTCAGTTCCACGCCACGCATACCCGGTAGGCAGCGTTGGGCGTTTGCTTGCCCCGCAAGGGCAAGCAACGCTACAACTACAAATAGATACTTCTTCATCTTACTTCACTTTCAGTTCGTTAATCACCCTTGCACGCACGATGTCCTCGTTTTCAATCACAAAGGACTGATGGCGACCACCGGATTTCTCATGCAATTCGACAATCACTTGTTTGTCTTCGGGAATGGTGAATTTCTCCATCGTAAAGATGGTGCGCTCGTCCTTGTTGCCTGCCACACGGGTGGTGTAGTTATAGGCACGGAGCGGAAAAATCACCTGCTCCTGAATGGCGGTACGCTTGGCTACTTTCTTATCCACGATTTTGAACGTGATAAAATCTACGTCGAACGGCACGTTAGACGAGTTCTTAATCTGCGTATGGAAATACAGCAGCCCGTTGTGCGTGTACATCCCACGGAGCAGGTATTGGATGCCGAAAGACTTCGCCCCGATATGCTTGATTTCACGCTTGTTGTTCTTGTGGATAGACTTCATAATCAAATGCACCAACTTGGGGGATTCGCTGCCCAGCTCCTGCAAATAAATATCGAGGGCATTGTTCGGACGATTAACCGTGCTGCCATCGTGGATAAAGTCTTTCATCTCGATGTTGAGCAACAACGGTTCATCTGCATACTTCACATTAAAGGTATAGAACGAGCCGCTTTCGGTAATCACCGAAAAATTGGTTTCTGTGCGGAAATTCTTCACCGTCGCTTTCACACGGATCACATTTTCCGCACCGTCGGCTTTGCCCGCAATCAGATTGGGAGAACCCAAATCCACATAACGGACTGCGGACGGGAAAATGACGTGTACCGTCTTGTCATACGTCACTTCCATACTGTAGGGCGGTATCATACGGTCGAAAGTCAGTTGTTTGCAACCGAAGGCAACCAACATTAGAAATCCTCTACCAAATAGCTGAAATATTACAGGTTAGTGTAAAAGATTTGCTAACAGAGAATATCGAAAACAAATAGATATAGATTGCGTATGAGTACAACTTATCAAACAGACTTTTCAGCCAAAGAACCATCTTTAGGCTACAATTATCAAATTAGATATAGTTTGTATTTATTGTTGCGTGAGAAAGCAAAGGAGAACCCTTCTATTCGATTAGAAGAACTTGATGATATTGTGATAGATGATATTGATGGTAGGGATTTGTATCAAACCAAATTACATATCAATTCTGTGGCAAATTTGTCAGACAGAAGTGCTGATTTTTGGAAAACTATACGGGTTTGGAGTGAGGCTATTCTTTCTGGTTTATTAGATATTGACAATACTGTTTTCACACTCATTACAACAGCAACAGTAAGTCCTGATTCCTTTATATCCAGACTGACGGTTAGTAGTACTCAAACTCGGATAGGTGTATTGGAAGATATGCTTAAAATATGTACAGAGAGTAGTAATCAAACCAATATAAAAGGTTACGAAGCATTTGTTCGTTTATCGTCAGAACAACAAACTAAATTGATAAATAGTATAATATCATAGATGCTTCGTTGTCAATTGACGGAACTTTAACCGCAATAAAAAATGAATTAAAGTATTCTGCTCCAGTTGGGAAAATAGATTTATTTGTGGAAAAAATAGAGGGTTGGTGGTTTCACAATGTATATTGATGCTGTCCCAAAAGAAAGATGGAATTTCAAGTAAAGAACTACAAATGAAAATATCAGATACGAGAGAAATGTTTTCGGCAGACAATCTACCTGATGATTTTCCTGATCCACTAACCATAGATGAAGAAGAAATTGCAGATTATGAAGAAAGGATGTTTATTAAACAGTTAAAAATAATTGCAGTCAAAAATAATAGTATGAGAAATGCTATTAGTGATTTTAGAAGGGCTTTTGAACAGCGATCAAAATGGTTACGAGATAATTTGACAGGTATAGAAGAATACAATAGATTTGATAATCAATTATTCAATCACTGGAATAGTATTTTTGCATTGATGAAAGATGAATGTGAGGATATGACTGAAGAAGAATTAGCAAAAGCTGGAAAAAGTTTCTATGAAGATTTTTATATAAAGAGCCCCCCCCCTGCATATAAAATACGAAATAACTTCCAGCCACAATACTTGACTACAGGAAGTTGCCATATGCTGGCGGAAGACAAAAAAATTGGTTGGCATCCAAATTTTCAAGAATTATTAAAAGATAAATGATGGAAAAATGGGAAGATAGATCTCAGATTGCAGCTAATTTACTTAATCCTGCATTTTGTGGAGAAATAATACGTCGGACTATTGCGGCATACAATAACAATGAAGAGAATGCAAAGTTTCCATTTTCTTTGCTTTATTTAATATTGCCAAAACTCCTACATAAAAAAACCAGAGAAAACATGCCTCAAAGATCAAGCACTTATTTTCATTATTGGGTTGATGAGAATGAGTTCTTGTTTATTGATTTTGCATATAGAGTAAAAGAGTTAATTCCTTACACGAAGGAAAGTCTTATGTTTCTATTATCACATAATGCTGCAAAAATTGATGATAACGGTAGGATAGAAATTAACTCAATATATGCGTAGAAACCCAACTGGAGAACATTCAGATGAAGTTCGATCTATTTATAAAAAAGCAGATTTACTTGGTAAGTGGTTCCGTTTGACAGGGAATGAGCAAACAATTTACATGTTTCTAAAAATTAGACCATAATATGCAGATTAAAAATATTATCCTATACAAGGATGCTGAGCGTAAAAGAATACTTCCTTTTGATTTGGGTAAAGTGAATATTATCACAGGTGAATCCAAGTCTGGAAAAACCGCATTGATTAATATTGTTGATTACTGTTTAGGAAGCAAAGAGTGTAAAATAGCAGATGGCGTTATTCGAGATAATGTTTATTGGTTTGCAATGACTATTGCTTTTGCAGACAATGAACAGTATGTTATTGCACGATTAAATCCTAATGTTCGGAATGTTAGCAGTATCTCTGAAATCTATATCGAACAAATTAATGATGATTATTTTCCTGAATTCTCTAATCTTCATAATAACAGTAACATATTATAGCTTTAAAAGAATTTCTATCAAGAAAATTAGGAATAGCTGAGAATCTACAAATCGCAGAGAATAATACTAGAGAATCATTAGAGGTTAATTTTAAACATTCGCGATTTTATAGTTTTCAACCTCAAACGCTTATTGCGCAGCAGGATTATTTATTTTATAAACAAACAGAACAGTTTGTTCCTCAGTCAATGAAGGATTCATTGCCTTAGTTTTTTAGGAGCAATTAGAGAAGATAGTTTAAAAATTGAGCAGGAAATTATTCAAAATAAACGAATCTTAAATAGACTTACGCGTGAGAAGAATGAAGCAGATAAAATTAGGACTGATGGCGTAAGTTTGGCATTTTCATTAGTAGAGGAAGCCAAAGAAATGGGTATAATGGATAAAAATATTATTGTTGAAACAATTTCAGATGCTCTTAAAGCCCTAAATAGTGTCAAAGATTGGGAATACAACACCTCACAAGTAACAGTGAATGGTGAAAATTCTGCTTTGAAAAATCTTGTAAATAAAAGAAATGAATATAAAGTTGAATTAGGTCATCTGGAAGATACTATATCTGCCACAAAAACCTTTATAAAAAATAATTTTCATTATTCGGAAGAAGTCGAGCAACAAAAAATGAGACTTGAGAGTATAGGGCTATTTTCAGAAACAGAAAATACAGACTACAATGTTTGTCCGTTATGTAATAATGCTCTATCAACAAATATTCCTTCCATACAAGCAATTAATGCACCGCTCTTGCATCTTAATCGTAGTTTGGAAGAAACAGCTAGGGAAAAGCCTCGTTTAAACAAATATTTACAAGAGTTATCGGTAAAAGTTGATGTTCTAAAAGAGGAAATACTTAAAATTGAAAATGCAATTTCGGCTTTATATACAGAGCAAGAAAATGCAAGAAGATTACGTGATTTGAATTTGCGAAGAGGAAAAGTTATAGGACGAATAAGTCTGTTTTTGGAAAGCGTAGACTTTACAGAGGATCGTGGGTTGGATAATCAGATTCAAGAATTGAGAATTGAAATTGAGAGGTTATCTGGACTTGTTGATAAAGAGTCAAAAGAAGACAAATTGATGTCAATCATTAATAAGATAAACCTACACATGAGCAATTGGGTGAGGAGCCTTGATGTAGAATATGAAGATGCTCTAATTAGATTTGACCTTCAAAATTAACATTGATTGCAGATACAGATCGCAAATCTATCCCTTTATCTCAGATGGGAAGTGGAGCCAACTGGGTAAGTTATCATTTACTTATTCACTTCGCATTACATCAGCACTTTGTTCAAACTGACAGACCTGTACCTCGTTTTCTAATGATTGACCAACCGACACAAGTATATTTTCCACCTGAGAAAGATGTCAATAATGACGGAGTAATGCAAGAAAGTTCAGATGAAATAGCAGTAAAAAAGATGTTCGATTTCATTATTGACAGAACTGATGCGATGGATTCTAAATTTCAAGTAATTATTACAGATCATGCCTATCTACAAGACGACAAGTTTAAAAACTGTGTTAAAGCAGTCTGGAGAAATGGAGAAAAATTAATCCCCCAAGATTGGCTGACAGACAATGATCTAAATTAAAACGAACGGGCAAATCTTATATGAGAGGTTTGCCCGTTTTTCATTCAGCATAGAAAGCTGTTGTCTTTGAGTTGAACCACGATTGACGGTTCTGTGCGTATCGGCATTACCACCTTTTGGACAACCCACTGCCGAAATACTTTGGCAGGCAGGCTGTTAAGTCGAAAGGCAAGGGCGGTTATCATTTCCAGATTATACGCATTCGCACGGTTGCCATTCTCTAAATGGATATATTGGTATGTGTCGTTTTCTTGCAAAGCTCTGCTTTTGTAGATAGCTTTGATGTTAATTCTGATTGCGGAGTATGTAATACCTAATAGCTCGGCTATTTCAAAATCCGCCATCCATACGTTACCTGTAATGGTAACACTGTTTCTGTTGATAGATATACTTCCTCGTTTCATAATCATGTTGAATTAAATTGCTTGACAAATAAAACTCTCCATTTGCTCGATCTGCTTCGATAGCTTATCCATATCACGGCTGACTTTCTCTGCCGTAATTTTAGCGTAAATCTGGGTTGTGCGGATACTACGATGTCCGAGCATTTTTGAGAGTGTTTCGATAGGTACATCGTTCGATAGGCACACGGTCGTGGCATAGCTATGACGGCTTTGATGCCACGTAACGTTTTTATCTATACCGCATTTTTTAGCGATAACCTTTATTCCGTTTTTGCAGTTCGGATAGCAAGGAACAGGAAGTAACTTTCCATTTTCTGCCATACCCTCATACTTGTCTATGATGTGTTTGGCAACATCCAGCAAGCGGATATTGCTCTCCGTACCCGTTTTCTGGCGGTTGGTCTTAATCCACAGATGACCGTCGAAGGATATTTGCAGATTCTCTTTTGTTAGGTTCGCCATATCCGTCCAACTCAATCCGGTAAACGTGCAGAAGATGAACAAATCACGGATCAATTCATAGCTTTTCTTTTTGAACGTGCCGTTAATTAAGAGTTTGATTTCCTCTTTAGTCAGAAAACCCCGCTTTGTTTCCTCCTTCGTGATGCTGTACCCGAAGAACGGATCACGTTGCAGCCAGCCGTTATTAATGGACATGAAGATAATACTCCGAAAGGGCATCATATAAGACCATACCGTATTGGTGCAATGGTTCTTCTCCGTTCTGAGGAATAACTCAAAGTCCGTAATGAAAGCCGGAGCAAGCTCTTTCAACGCAATATCGCTTACTTTGTACCGCTGTTTGATAAACTCCGACAAGTGGTTGTACACTGTGCAGTATTTCCAATAACTGCGTTCGCTTTTGATTTTGCCTACTTGCTTCAAATAATCGGCATTGTGCTGACGGAATACGGCAAGCAGAGTTTCGTGGTTCATCCCCATTCCCAGAAAAGCATTGCGGATTTTCTCGGCAGTGACATAATTGTCTTTATCGCAAATCTCTTGATAGGCTTTGTTGATACCTACACGAATTTTGTCTAACATCCGGTTCGTTTCCTGTGCAACGGTACTTCTGCCGGACACCCTGGCCAGCTCGACGTTCCACAATTTTTCCTCTACGTCCAGTTTGCTGCTGAACTGAGATACTTTGCCGTTTACCGTGATACGGCACATGACTGGCACAAGCCCGTTCTTCTTCGGGGCATTACGCTTCAAATAAAACAAGACTTTAAAAGTTGATCTCATACTCTACATTTTTTTAAGTTACAAAATTAAGTTATGTAGAGTCATTCGTTAATATGCAAAGCATTGCCAATCAGTGCAAAAGAATCGGATTTGTTTCTTTTTTAGCGTAACCTCTTTCGTTTCTCGAAATTTAGGTTACATTTACAGCCACGGCGACCGTTGAAAGCATGTAAATCAGCGCATTGAAAACCTATCTAAAATCCCTTTATCTACCAAAGAAGAGTAACGGGATAGTAACGTAACTCCGGTTTTACTTGGCTTTTTGATGGTTTTACTTGGCTTCTCACTTTTCTCTGATTATCGCCTAAATCGCTCTTTTACAACCTTCTTTCTGTGCTCTGCTCTTAGTCTCATTTTTATTTCTTATCTTTGTATAGAGAAATTCAAAATACATACAGTTATGTCGATGGTTTTCCGATTCAGGATGTTGAGCGATGAGAACGACAACTTCGTGCGCGATTACGAGGTGCTGTACGATACTACCCTGCTCGATTTTCATCATTTCATCCTTCGCTCGCTCGAATACGAGGATTGCATGGCATCGTTTTTCAAGGCCGACGAACGTTGGGAGAAGCAGCGCGAATTCACGCTGATGGATATGGACGACGGCGCCGAGGGGGCTCCCGTGGCAATGGAGAACGTGACCCTCGGGCAGATTATCCATAACAACCGCGACCGGCTGATCTATCTCTTCGACATGTTCGGCGACCGGGCCTACTTTCTGGAGCTGACCGGTTCGTTCGAAGCGCAGGACGGCGCTTCCTATCCGCGTGAAATTTACGCGCAGGCCGACGCTCCGGATCAGTATGATCCCACGAAGAATGTCGTCGGGGGCGAAGGGTCGATTTTCAACGAGGTGATGGGCGAATTCAACGACTTCGAGGGCGACGACAACTATGACGACGAGTACTAAACGGCTCATCGTTATCGTAGGGCCTACCGGCTCGGGAAAAACGGATTTGAGCATCCGCATCGCCCGCCGTTACGGCGCCCCGGTTCTTTCGACCGATTCACGCCAGATGTACCGGGGGATGGCTGTCGGTACTGCCCAGCCATCGCCTGAACAGCTGCAGGAAGTTGAGCATCATTTTATAGCATCGCACGATATAAAGGATAACTTGAGCTGTGGAGAGTACGAGACACAAGCCCTTGCGCGGCTCGATGAACTCTTCGCGGCGCATGATTATGTCGTAGCCGTCGGGGGCTCGGGACTTTATGTGCGGGCGTTGTGCGAGGGTATGGACGACCTGCCGCAGGCCGACGAGAAACTGCGCCGGGAACTCGCCTCGCGGCTTGCAACCGAGGGGCTGGAGTCGCTTGCCGCGCAGTTGAAAACACTCGATCCGGCCTACTACGACAAAGTCGACCGCAGTAATCCGGCGCGTGTCGTACGGGCGCTGGAGGTTTGCCTGCAGACCGGACTCCCCTATTCGCAGTTGCGTACCGGTACGCCCCGGCCGCGGAATTTCGGCATCGTGAAAGTGGGCGTAGACATGCCCCGGGATATGCTATACGAACGTATCGACCGGCGTGTCGATTGCATGCTGGCCGACGGACTGGAAGCCGAGGCCCGCGCCCTGTACCCTTATCGCCACCTGAATGCGTTGCAGACGGTCGGCTACCGGGAGTTTTTCGACTATTTCGACGGCCGCACCACCTATGACGAGGCAGTCGCGCTTATCAAACGCAATTCGCGCCGCTATGCCAAGCGGCAGCTCACCTGGTTCCGCCGCGACGGCGGGATACGCTGGTTCGGGCCCGATGACACCGAAGCGATTATAAGTTATATAGATTTTGGCGAATCGTAAAATTTTCGTACTTTTGCCGGCGTCTTTCGCCGAAAGACTGCTGCTCGGATGGTGGAATAGGTAGACACGCCGGACTTAAAATCCTGTGACCAGCAATGGTCGTGCGGGTTCGATTCCCGCTCCGAGTACCGGTAATAAGCCGCTGATCTTTATGATCGGCGGCTTATTTTGTGCCCGTATGGCAGGGAGCATAAATTTTCCGGACGACAATCCTGCAGTTGCACGGTTTTGGCACCGAAACATGCTAGTCGCGTTCAATTTTTATAGAAAACTGCCGAATGGAACAGGAATGCCCTACCTTTATGTATCCCATTTAGACAAATATCAGATGAGAGATGATTTTCACGTAGATACCGATATTTCGGCCCTTCCCGCATGCGAACACGAAGCGTACCTCGAAGAGGGATTCTGCGGGATGTGCACGGGCGGTACAGCCGTGATAAAGGTGTTTTCCGTCAGTCGTACAATAGCTGAAAACGATCTGGTTACCGTTCTTCCGTTGCAGCTGGTGTCGATTCACGATGTCAGTGCCGATTTCTCCATGACCTTTTTCAAAGTCGACAGGGGTGTATTTCTGGATGTCATGAGCGGCCTGGGCAAGATAACTCCCGATTTTTTCTTTTACATGCGGAAGAATTTCCGGGTGCGGCTTAACGGGCAGGAGGCCGCGAGGTTCCTCGGATTCTGCCGGGTGCTCGATTTCCGCTGCAAGAACGACGATTCCGTTTTCCGGCGGGAAACCGTCCTGCACCTGCTGCGGATTTATTTTTGGGACTTCTACGTCCACTTCCGGAAAATATCGTGCGACCGGAAAACCCTCCGCATCCTGAACTCCAACAAGGAGAGCATCGCATTCCGATTCGCCATGCTCGTTTTCGAACACCACCGTGAGCACCGTGAAATCGCTTTCTACGCCGACAAACTGTGCATATCCCCCTTATACCTGACCAAAGTCATACAGGAAGTAAACGGGCAGTCTGCCCGTGAGTTTATCGCGGACTACGTTGTCGTCGCGATAAAGTCCCTGCTCCTGGACGCCAACCTCGATATAAAAGACGTTGTCCGACAGACCGGATTCTCCAACCACTCCTCATTAAGCCGGTTTTTCCGCCAGCATACGGGCATGTCCCCGTCGGAATACCGGCGTACGGTACACATTGCCTGGTAACCGAAAAATACTAAATTACATACGAAATGAAGCAGCCTGAAACTGCCCGCGAAAACCGTAAGCAGTCTTTTGAAAAAGAAATGTCCGAATTACTGCACGAACAGATCCTGTTTGCGGAGGATGTTTATGCACATTTGCCGATGGGCATTGAGATTTACGATACGCAGGGTATCCTGCGCAGTATAAACGACCATGCACTGCGCATGTACGGCGTCACCGACCTGTCTGAAGTGCTGGATAAGATCAACCTGTTCGACAGCCCCTATGTCGACGGGGAACTCAAAGCGAAGATACAGTCCGGCGAGGATATCACCCTGGAGTTCGAATACGATTTCGAGTTGATAAACAAAGAGTACTTTTCGACCCGCAGCCAAAATACCATTATATACGAGGCGCGGATTGTCGCCGTGCGGAACCGGAAGGGCGAGATTCTCGGGCATATGCTGCTCACCAACGACGTGACCTCCACCAAGGAGGCGGAATACCGTACCGAGGAAACCAAGAAAAATCTGGAAATGGCCATGGAGGCGGCCAGCATGTCTTCGTGGGTGTACGACGTGCGCAAACGGGTGTTCGGTTCGCTGTACGGCGAGCCGATGGTGCACGACGGTATGACGCTGGGCGACTTGCAGGCGAAATTGCATCCGCAGGATCGCGTTCCGCTGGCGGAACTTTTCTCCCGGCTGGAGAGCGGCGAGGTGCGGCAGGGGCAGCTTACCGTGCGTGTTTTGAACCCGGGCATGGAGGGCCGATACAGCCATTACGAAACCCGCCTGCGGGTTTCGACGGAGCATATGGGCAAACTGCAAATCGTAGGAACCCAGCTGGACGTGACCGAAAAGATACAAATGGCCAAAAAGACGCAGGATTTGATTGCCAAACGCGAACTGGCCATGAAAGTGAGCGACATCGTCCATTGGGATTTCGATGTGCGTACCCGGAAATTCGAGTCCTACAACGATCCGGTCAACGACTATGCTGCGGATAAACTGGTTACCGTGTCCGAGTATTTGGAGGTTATCCATCCCGAAGACCAGTCGTCGGTCAACGATGCCATTCAGACCATGCTGTCGGGCGAAAAGAGCAATATCAATTTTACCTGCCGCATACAGACCAAGTACGACGACTGCTGGCAGTATTGCAACGTTACGGGAGTTCCGTTCGAATACGGCGAACAGGGTGAGGTCATCAGGTTTACGGGATTCCGGCAGAATATTTCCAAACTTCACCAGTTGAACGAGGAGCTCAAGGAGCGTAACTACAAGATGGAACTCACGTTCAAAACGGTCGGAATGTCTTACTGGGATTTCGATGTGGCGACCGGGCAGTTCCGCTCGTTCAACGACCCGGTGAACGATTTCGATTCCGAAAGGGCGCTCGTCCCCGAGGATTATTTGAGTGTCGCCCATCCCGAAGATACGGAGTGCGTACGCGCGAATATCGACAGCATGTTCTGCGGCGAATGCAAGGAGTTCAGCCTCCAATACCGTTCCCGCACCAAGTGGGATCAGGAGTGGCAGACGCTGATTATCACCGGCATCCCCTCCGAAAGGGATAAAAAAGGCCGCATCATCCGCTATACGGGCATTGCGTTCAACAATACCAAATGGGAGAAGATGGCCCAGGAACTGAAAGAGCTGAAAAACAAGGCCGAGCTTTCCGATAGGCTCAAATCCGCTTTCCTGGCCAACATGAGCCACGAAATACGCACTCCGCTGAATGCCATCGTCGGCTTCTCCGAATTGCTGGTGGATTGCGACGACCCGGATGAAAAGGCGGAATACTGGCGGATTATCGAATCCAACAACGAGTTGCTGCTGCGGCTGATCAACGACATCCTGGATCTTTCCAAAATCGAGTCGGGCATACTCGAGCGCAAGCGGGAAAAGTTCGACCTGTCGCAGGTCTGCAACGAACTCTATCTGATGATGCAGCAGAAAATCACCAATCCGGATGTCGAATTGCACATGGATAATTCGCTTCCGGACTGCTGGGTGTTTCTGGACTGCAACCGCCTTAAACAGGTGTGGATGAACTTCCTCACCAATGCGGTGAAATGCACCCGGTCGGGACATATAAAAATGGGATATGCCGCCGAAAGGGGCGGCGTCCGGATCTATGTCGAGGATACGGGGGCCGGTATTCCCGAGGAGCTGCAGGCACGGGTGTTCGGCCGTTTCCAGAAACTCAACGAGTTCGCTCAGGGCACGGGGCTCGGACTGGCCATCTGCAAAGCGATCATCGAAGCTGCGGGAGGTGAAGTCGGGTTCCGTTCCCAGGCGGGCTCCGGTTCGACTTTCTGGGCTTGGCTCCCGTGTGAGGTCGGTACACGGGGCCGTTCCGATGCAACCGATTTGTCCCGTCCGCTGCGGAATGCCGTTCCCGCCGGGAACGACGACAGGGAGATGCGGATTCTGGTCGCCGAGGACAACGACAGCAACTATTCGCTGGTGCGGCATATGCTCAAGGACTACGACCTCACGCGTGCGGTAAACGGCGTGAAGGCGGTCGAAGCGGTACGCAGCGGAAGATTCGACCTCGTGCTCATGGACTTGAAAATGCCTGTCATGGGCGGACTCGAAGCGACCCGGAAAATCCGGGAGTTCAATTCCTCGGTTCCGATTGTGGCGCTCACGGCCAACGCTTTCGATTCGGACAAGGCCAGCGCCATCGAGGCCGGATGCAATGCCTTCCTGGCCAAGCCCGTGAAACGCCGTCAACTGCTCGAACTGTTTTCAACGGACTGGTAGGCGCGCTACCCTGCCGTCGGGCCTGCCGTCGGGCCCGCCGAAAGCAGAGACGGGCTGCAAAAGGCGTCCCGACGCCCTGCTTGCAAAATGAAACGGCCCCGCCAATGCGGGGCCGTTTCATTTTGTTGTCCGGTCGGGATTACCGATATATTTCATTCAGCAGTTTGGCCAGCCGGTAACCTCCGCGCAGGAACTGCTGTTCGATAACCGGTGTGTATTTGTCCACGTAATCGTAGGATATTTTCGTCCCTTCCGGCGAATCTTCGTAGACGCCGACGCAGATGGCGTGCGTCTCCTTGACCCAGTCATAGGGTTCGCCGGCCTGTATCAGGAGCACTTCGTCGTCCGTCAGCCGGTCGATTTGCTCCTGCCACTCCGAGTAGCTCCACTTGTGTGCCGCCTCGGGTATCGCCGAGTCCCATGCGGAGTGAAGACTGGTTTTGCGGTTAAACATCAGCACCGGACGCTGGTTGCCTCCGATATCCGAAAGACGGCCCAGGTGCATCGGGCAGTGCATGTCCCCTACCAGGTGGATTAGCATTTTCAGCCGGAGGGTTTCCTCTTCGGGGGCCAGGTCGCCGGCCTTGAGTTCGGCGACGAGCGTATTTACCGCTGTCAGTACGTTACCCTTGGGGTTTGCCGGCATGGTGTCGACGGTCATACCCTCGTCGACATTCAGGTAATGCCAGGTCTTGCTGTATGCGTATTCCGGGGTGTGGCTGGCCACGTCGAGCCAGTTGGCATAGTAAACCGGAGAGTGTCCGTTCAGGACTTTGTCGATTTTCTCGGCGGCCTCGGGCGTCAGGTGGCATTCTGCGATGTATGCCGTGATATCGTGTCCTTTCTGTCCCCATGCGAACGCGCTGTGGACGAAGAATAAACATGAAAGCAGGATGAGTAGTCTTTTCATTTTCGTTGGGTTTTGATGCAAGTGGGATGTGGGATATGGTACGGCGTCAATGATTCATCGTGGCGAGGAACTCTTCGTTGGTGTCCGTGAGGTTCATCTGTTTCTGGAGGAATTCCATCGCTTCGACGGGATTCATGTCCGAGAGGTATTTGCGCAGAACCCACGTGCGGTTCATCACGTCGCGCGGCAGCAGCAGGTCTTCGCGGCGCGTACCCGAAGCGATGACGTCGACGGCCGGGTAAACGCGTTTGTTGGAGAGTTTGCGGTCGAGCTGGAGCTCCATGTTGCCCGTGCCCTTGAACTCCTCGAAAATCACTTCGTCCATCTTCGAGCCGGTGTCGATCAGCGCCGTGGCGATAATCGTCAGCGAGCCTTTCTCCTCCGTGTTGCGGGCGGCGCCGAAGAACCGTTTGGGCTTGTGGAGGGCGTTGGCGTCCACACCGCCCGAGAGCACCTTGCCCGATGCCGGCTGCACGGAGTTGTAGGCGCGTGCCAGGCGGGTTATCGAGTCGAGGAAAATCACTACGTCGTGTCCGCATTCGACCATGCGCTTGGCCTTGTCGAGCACCATTTCGGCCACTTTCACATGGCGCGAAGCCTGCTCGTCGAAAGTCGACGCCACGACTTCGGCCTTGACGTTGCGGGCCATCTCGGTAACCTCCTCGGGACGCTCGTCGATCAGCAGGACAATCATGTATACTTCGGGGTGGTTGTCGGCGATAGCGTTGGCGATGGACTGCAGCAATACCGTCTTACCGGTTTTGGGCTGTGCCACGATCAGGGCGCGCTGCCCCTTGCCGATGGGTGAAAAGAGGTCTACGATGCGTGTGGAAAGGCTGTTGTGTCCGTTGCCCGTCAGGCAGAACTTCTCGCTCGGGAAGAGCGGCGTCATGAATTCGAACTGTACGCGGTCGCGGATGTATTCGGGCGCGAGGCCGTTGATTTCGTTCACGCGCACCAGCGGGAAGTATTTTTCACCCTCTTTCGGCGGGCGGATGGCACCGTTCACCGTGTCCCCGGGCTTGAGTCCGAAAAGTTTGATTTGCGACGGCGATACGTAGATGTCGTCGGGCGAGTTCAGGTAATTGTAGTCGGCCGAGCGCAGGAACCCGTAGCCGTCGGGCATGATTTCCAGTACGCCCTCCCCTTCGATTTCACCGGCGAAATCGTCTTTGGTGATTATCTCGTCCTCGTATTGCAGCGCCTCGGGGGCTGCGGCGGCCTGCGGCTCGGGATTGCCCTGCTCCTGTTCCTGCGCTTTGGGCTTGCGGCCCCGGCGCTTGGGTTCCGCCGTTTCCGGTTGTGCCGCCTGTGCGGGGGCCGTTTCGGGTTCGGGCTCTGCCGCGACGGTATCCAGCGGAAGCTCCGGCGCGGCGGGCATTTCGGGAGCTGCTGCCGGACGCTGCGCCGGTGCGGTATTCTCGGTCTTGGTAATGCGCGGCCTGCGGCCCCGGGGGGCTTTGGGCGCCGGTTCTGCCTCCCTGTCGGGAGTCATTGACGCTTCGGGAACGGTTTCCGCCGGCGTATCCGCAGCGGGTGCCTCCTTTTTCTTTCCCTTTTTGTCCTTATTGTCTGCGGGAGTGTCGGTTGCGATGCCCCCAGCGATTTTTTCAATCAGTTCGCGCTTCTTTACCATGATGTTTTCAATGCCGAGTGCTCTGGCTATTTCACGCAATTCGGCGAGATTTTTCCCTTCGAGCGCTTTTAAATCCTGCATATATTTCTATTTCAAAGTGATTTTCGAAACTCCGGCGGTCGCCGGCGGTGTTGGAATTCGCTTGCAAAGATAATGCATTATTTCGAAATTCAAAATAAAAAATTGCAGGTCACGCGGTTCCGTCGTACGGTTTCACCATATATCGGGAGTTTTCGGGGATAAAATACTTATTAGTGGCGATTGCGGGAGCCGTAAATTACCCCCACCTTTGTACCGGAACAAACGGGCGATTCAGCCATTGTGTTGTTTGTATTGTTAATGTTTGTGTGTGCAAAACCTCCCGGGATATTCCCGGGAGGTTTTTGTGCTGGTTGATTCCGATGGTCGGCGGGGCCTTCTGCCGCAGGCTATTCGTTGCGGCGCAGGTCCCACTTGTTGTTGGCGGCGATGACGGCTTTCACTAGGTCGTCGCCGTATACCCGCATGTTGGAGTAGGTCTGCCCGTAAGTCATCGTGGCGTACTCCGCACCCGCAAAGTCCATCAGCACGATGCCGACGTTTCCGCGGAACGAGTATCGGTTCAGTTTGTCCGCCGTGTACTTGTTGTAGAGGTTGGCGCAGTAGTCGTAGTCCCCCACCGCACCGAAGATACTGATGCCCGATACGCTGCAATGGGCCGTGTCGTAGCAACTGACGTAGTTCATGCACCAGCGGGTCACATCCGTCGTGTTGTACGTATAGGCGATGCAGTCGTCGATAGCCTCCGTTTTCTTCACGCCGTCCGACGACCCGTTCTTGATGTTGTAGAGGTCGTTGACCTTGATTTGCGCCACGTCGCCCGTGTTGCCGTGGAGCGTCGTTTCGAAAACCACCTTGTCGTGCGTCCAGTTCAGGTATGCGCCGAGGTATTGGCCGTTGTTCGCCGATTTGTAATCTTCGCGAATTATGAAGAGTATCTTGCCGCGGGCGTCGGCCAGCGTCATGCGGGGATGGAAATCGGCGATACGCCCTTCGCACTGCGACTTGATGTAGCTCACCACGCTTTTATTCCACCCCGTTTTGCCGCTTCCGCTGGTGTTTTCGTACTTCATGTGCACCAGCACCGTCTCCCCCGGATGCTCCTCGAGGAATTGCACGAAGCGGTCGAGCAGGTGCGAGAGCCTGAACGGCGCGAGTTCTTGCCGGTCGGAACTTCCCGGTGTGTAGCCCCCGAGCGTGGGGTCGCCCAGCGGCGCGATGCCGTGCTGTATGGGAAGGTCGCTTACGGAGCTGCCCGAAGCGCTGGGCCGCAGGTCGAACATGCGTACGCCGGCGGCAAGCTGCTCCTCGATCGAAAGCTCCTGTGCCTTGATGATTTTGGTCGTGTTCATATATCCGAATACGACGTTTTGCAGCCATTTGAAATGGTATCTTTCGCCGGGCATGCCGCTTTTGTATTCGTAATGCGAGCCGTACATCGTGCAGGCGTCGTGCGATCCGGGCATGGACACCTGCGACAGGTAGACGTTGTCGGGCAGGTATTTCATCCAGTCGGATCCGTCCTCCGCCGTCTGCTGCGCCTGTGCCTGCATGTCGCCGATTGTAAACGAATAGCGGTGGCCGGCTTTGAGCGTCGCCTGCGTCGTGTAGCCGTAGGTCTTCCCGCCCGTCGTTACGGCGGTCAGCGTCAGACCTTCGATATCCTGCGGCAGCATGAATGCCGTGACCGCGATTTTCGAGCCTGCATCGAGCAGGATGTAGGGAATGTCGCCCGTGGTCATATGCAGGGCCAGCACGCGGGAGCTGCGGTCCGGGTCGACCGTGCTCCGGTCTGTGGCGATGTCATAGGTGAAAGTGCCTGCTACCGGACCGTTTTCGCTCGACAACACGAGTTTCTGCACTTCGGTTTCTTCGGAGAAGCCGATTTGTATCGTCACCGCCGTCATCAGCGGCCGGAACGTGAACGGCACTTCCGTGCCGCGTTCCACCCCCTCGGCGCATGCCGCCATGTAGGCATACTGCATGTCGCATTCGCCGTTGTCGTAGGTCTGCACGGCCGGAATCGCCGTTACGACGATCGAGCCGCTGTTGGCCTGAATGGCTTTTGCCGGGTAGAACGCATAGAAATTGTAATGCGTGTCCTCTCCCCAGGCCATGCCCGTATCGCTCAGGTCGGCCTCGCTTTCGGTCGGCCCGGATACGCTGACTTCGACCACCGACCGCTGCGGGGTTGTTTGTGGACAGATGATTTCCACCCGGTCGCCGCTGCGCCAGTAAATCGGATAATAATCGTCCGTGAGCGGGCCGTAGACGGTGCGGGTGGTGCCTTCGGCAGCCGGAGCGTCGCCGTTGTCAATTGCGAGGCGGCACACAACGGGAGCGCCCTGCGCCGAAGGCCCTGTTTCGGATTTCCCCGCCGTTTCGGTGGGATCCTCTCCGCACCCGGTCTGGAGCAGCATGGCCAGCGTCAGCAGACGGAATGTATGTTCGTATTTCATGATAGGCAAGTTTAACGCAATTACAGTTCATTTTCATAGGCGCCCCATCCGCTTGCGGAGTAGTCCGCCGAGCCGGGGCCCACCTCTCCGCCGTGGGGCTGGGAGATTGCGAATCCCGCCTCCGCCGCGACTGCGAATACCTCCAGTTCCGGCTTTGTGTAAGCTGCTTTCATCAGATGTCTGTTTTATATGTAAATCGGGACGGCTGTCGACTCCGTCCCGATTTATGGATTCACTTTCCCGAAGTTATTCGATCGTATAGGAGAAGTTCGCGAACTCCACATGGTAGGAGCCGGCCGTGCTCAATATCTTGACCATGATGCGCTGTCCGTTGGTGACCGTGAACGTGTGGGTCTGGGTGCCCGACCTGCACTCCTTGTCGTTGCCGGCCTGGATGTTGTTGCGGTTACGCAGGAAAGACTCCGTTATCGAAACTCCGGCGTCGGTGAGGCCTATCCTGTATTTGATGTTCACCAACGCCCGGTTCGTCGCCGCTTCGAAAGTCACTTTCACGGTTTTCGAGCCGTCGCACTGTATCGGGGCCGTGACGAACGCGCCGTTGTTGTCGTTGTTGGTGCCGGCGGGAACCTGCAGCTGGATACGGTTCTTCTTGAGTTTGTCGTCGCCGTTCTTGTCGCTCTTGATTTCCGCGCGGTAGAAGTACCAGCCGTCGAAAATCCCCGCCGGGTCGTACTGCGGGTCGACGGAGTAGAACCCGTTGTCTTTCCAGGTGTCGGTGCCGTACTTCTTGTCGATTTCATCGGGAACGGTGATTGTCATCGTCTTGCTGTTGCAGGGAACGCTCATCGTGTAGTGGTGGTTGCGTTTCAGTCCGGCCAGCGTGAGCGACTTGTCCGAATAGGTCAGGCCGTCGGTGGTCGTAACCTGTACGCTCATGGTCGAATGGATGCTGACCGGCAGCATGCCGATTACGAACTCTTTGCGGTCGGTGTCGACGGTAAGCGTATTACCTACGGCCGATGCGGTGAAATTGCCCAGTTGGTCGATGGTTCCGGCCGTCGGCAATACATTGCTGCCGGTCGTGAACGTGACTTTCTTGGGCGTTTCGCTGGCACCCAGCCCCAGCGTCACCTTGATGCGGGCCATCAGCGGCCTGAAGGTAAACTGCACGGGCATCAGGGTCGTCGTTTCGCTGACGCTGAACGGCGTTTCCCAGATATTCGTATACATGAAGTCGTAGTCGGCGAGGTTCGCCGTGCAGTAGGAAGAGCCCCACGTATGCTTGAAGGTCTTGTTTACGGCGTCGAACGTGGCGTTGCAGCTGTACGGGTAGTAGGCTGCCGCCAGCATGTAGGAACCGATGGGTACATCCCCGGTGAACGTGGTGGTCGCGCCCGTTTTGTCGGCCGTGAATTCGCATTTGCGCGTCGCGGAACCGTCGTAGAGGAATACGGCTATCTTGTCCCCCGCTACCCAGGTGGTCGCCGTGCCGTCCACGGCCGTGCGCGTTTCGGGGGTGAGCATCTCCTCGGGGATGGTGACCTGCACATACTTTTGCGTGTCTTCGGCGGGAGCCGTCGCGTCGTCCTTGCTGCACGCAATCATGCCGATGGCGGCAAGCATTGCTATAACGAGTAATTTTTTCATAGGTTTCTTGTTTTTGTCTTGATTTTTCAGGTGGCCGGACTGCTATTCGTAATCGTCATAGGAGTACGTTCTCGTTCCGCCCAGCTCACCGCCGCCGGTTCCCGGTTCGATGTCGCTGCTTACGGCGAATCCTTTTTCCACGCGAACGGAGATCAGGGACAGCTCCGGCGCTTCATAGGGCAAAAATTGATTTTTCATAGTCGATCTGTTTTTATTGTGAAAGTTATTGTCTTGCATTGCTGTCAGCCCCGAACGCACACTACCCGTGTGCTGCCTGCTCCTCCGTCCGCGGAAAATTCTATTTCCAGTACGGACGTCCGCTCTCCGCTGTGCCGGAGCCGCTGCAGTTCCGCCTCTATCCGCTGTTCTTCTTGCTGCGGAAGCTGCTGTACAGCCCACAGGCATTGTTTGCGCGGGGCGTATACGCGCACCTCCTTTGCCTCCAGGTAGGCCAGCAGATAGGCCGGAGCCGTCGAAGGCCGGGCGGCATCGCTTGTTGCTGGGGTTGCGGTACGTGGCATGTGAACGAGCTGCTGGGGGTTATTCCACGATGACCGCGCGGTTCAGTTCGGGCTCTGCGAAGCGGTTGTTCGTATCGCCTTCGGCTTTTCGGATCAGGCGGTCGGGGGCGATGCCGTACTTGTTCTTCAGCAGGTCGAATACATACTCCATCCGCTGTTCGCTCAAGCGCTGGTTGATTTCCCGGGTGCCCGTATCCTTGTCTGCCGAGCCGATTAGCGTAAACGTCTTGTCCTTGTCGGCTTTCATGGCGTTCTTGACGTAGAATTCGAGGTTCGTGAGCTCTTTCTTGTCGAGCGTGGCCTTGCCGATTTTGAAGAAGAGCGCTACGGGCGACGCGGATACCTTCTGCTCGGAAACGACCGTTGCCGGGGCGTTGCGGAGTTTCTCGTTTTCGGCGTCGAGTGCGGAGTTCTGCGATGCAAGCTCGTTATTGGTGTTTTCGAGCCGTTTGATGCGCTCCAGGTAAGGCGTATAGTCGGCGGGCTGTGCCTGCGACGCGCGCTTGAAGCCGCGGCGGTTGAACTTGTATGCGAGTCCGGCGGTCACCGAGAGCATGCCTTCGCCGATACGGCCGCCCGTAACGCCGTCGAAACGCTGGTTTACCAGCAGGCAGCGCGCTTCGAGCGTGAGGTCGAGTGCGCTGCACAGGCGTACGACGTTCAGCAGGCCGACGTCGAAGCCGATTTCGTTGTCGTGCGTGCCGTTGCCGTAGGAGCGGGCCCAGCCCACGCCGGCAAAGGGTACGAAGTTCCATGTGCGGTCTTCCTTGTAGCCGCTTACGGCGTTCGAGAAGTTCCACATGGCATCGGCATGCAGGTACGATACGCCGAATTTCTCCTTGAACAGGTCGCCGTCGGCGCCTTTGGCGTACATCGAGCCGGCGGTCGTCCATCCTTTTGCCTGCAGGCCCGTGTATCCGACGCGAGCGCCGATCGAAGGCGTGAACCACTTGCCGACATGGATGTCCAGTGCGGGGGCGAGGCGCTGCCCGAATTTACCCCTGGAGTCGTGTTCGCCGAAATAGAGGTTTACACCGCCTGCGACTCCGACGAAGATGTTGTCGAACAAGCGGTTGGTTTCATAGGGGCCGCGCACGATGCGGTTTTGGGCGTCGCGGTTGCCGTTTTCCTGGGCCGTGGCGGCTCCGCAGAACATGGCAAAGAGTGCAATCAGGTAGAGGCGTTTCATGTTTGAATGTTTTTGTAGTGATTAGAATTTTTCCGGTATGAATGTTCTTTCTGCGAATCCGTCATGGGGCTATCCTCCGTGTCCGGTACAGGCGGTAGCAGACGGCTGCCGTCAGCGCTGTGGCGGCTATCGTGAGTATCGAGGGGATAAAATCGACAGGTGTTGATCCTTCCATTCTTCGTTTGCCGGGGTTTACCGGCCCGTTAAGCGTGCGTTTTTCTTCATGGGCTGACATTTTGGCAATTGCCGGATTGTTTTTCCGTGCCGTCCGCAGCCTGTGGATACAACTGCGACATTCGGAACCGGCCCTGTTTTGACAGTGCGGGTGATTCCAATTCTTCGATGTATATATTTGACAGGTAGTTATGTATGTGGTTGTCGAATTGTCTGCAGACCCGCTGCAGGGGCTGCATGGTGCGTGTGTTTTCGTAAGACCAGAATGTGTTGGTCGCCTCGTGCATCCCTCCCTCCAGCTGCGATATCAGGTCGTGCAGCGTGGGGCGGAAGTTTTCGTTCCATTTGTAGTAGGTTCTTCCCGACAGGAAGACGCAGATTACATAATCGGTTTTGGCGACCAGTTCGCGCAGTGTGCGGCGGCATATGTAGGCGTCTGTACCCGGCCCGACGCAGGACGACAGCAACTCGCGGCTCTTCACCAGGGGAGCTCCGTCGGCCGACGCCTTGTGCAGCACGAGCAGTATTTTCACTGCCCACAATATTTTCACAGACAACATGCGTTTTGTAACTACTTGAAAATTAATATTATGCAATTACATTTCGTGACCCATTATTACCAATAATGGGTCTTCTTGCAGCTATGTACCTGTGTGTCAGTAGGGAAATACGCTGTTCGGACACTTTTTGCCGGACATGACGGGGGCTGTCCGGAGCTTTCGGACGATTCGGATTGAAATAGTGGTGAAGTGGGGATTTAAGAGATTTATTTTCAGCTTATTACATTGGACGCGGTAATTTTTTCTGCTGAAAAGTTTGGTTATGAATATAATTAGTTCTATTTTTGCCGATGTATTGAAACGGCTATAATACAACTTATTACGATTTCAAGATACATTATTGGTAATAATGGGTCTTTGTTTGTTTTATCGGCAGAATCCTTTCGTTTCAACAAAAAAATCCGGTTATCATATTATTCCGTCTTTTATTGCAGGTCGATGATTTTTCGATTCGCCTTGTCGATGATGTTGTGGTCGAGTTGTGCAAGATAGATGCGCGTCGTCCGTTCGGACGTGTGTCCCATTCCGGCGCTGATCACCGTGAGCGGTGTGCCGCAATCCCGGGCTAGAGTTGCCCATGAATGTCGTGCGACATAGAATGTCAGCGGTTCCGGAATATTGAGCAGGACTCCGATTTTTCGGATGAATTTGTTCAGCTCGCGCTGCTGCTGGCGGTAATTGCGGTAGCTGTCGTCTTTCGACAGTACGGGGAAGAGATAGGGCGAGGCGTTGCGGTAGCGGTCGATAATGTGTTGCAATTGGGGTTCGATACGCATCGAGAGTATCTGCCCGGTCTTGTGGCGTGCGTAGGTCAGCACTCCGTCGTGGATGTCGCAGTTACGCAGGTAGACCATATCCACGAACGACATGCCGCGCGTAAAAAAACTGAACATGAATATATCGCGCGCGAGTGCGTATTTGGGATGCATGGCCGAGAGGTCGGCCGTACAGATTCGCTTGAGGGTCATGCGGGACAGGGCGCGCTTGCGGGTGACTGTCTGCCTGACGGTCAGGTGGCTGAACGGGTTGGGATGCGAGGACGGTATGAGTCGTTTTTTCACCGCCCGGTTGTAGACGGCCCGCAGGTTGCGCAGGTGAAAGGTCACCGTGTTTGTCGTTACGCCCCGGGCCCGGAGCCAGCGTTCGTAACGCTCTGCCCAACGGGCCGTAAGGTGTTTGGAGGTCAGGTGCTGACCGTTCAGGTAATGAAGCAACAGCCGGTAGGATGACCGGTAATTGGCCGCCGAGCCTTTGCGCCCGGCCTTTTCGTAATCGGAGATGTGGAGAAAGAAACACGACATGAAGTCGAATTGCTCCTTGGTACGGGCACGGTCCATCCTTGCCGGGTATGGCCCGGCAACCGGATGCCGCCCCGTAAAGGCGGAATCTGGCGAATACATAATTAAGTAAATTTAATTTGAAGAATTGGTCACTGGGTGCAAAGATACAAAATTGCTTCCAATTATCGGCATCCATCTCCATGATATTGTGGGTTTTAGTCGTCTCCGGAGCGTATTGCGGATGACCTGATGTTGTATGTAATATACTGATTATACAATATTTGATGCCCGGTTGCCGCCCGGAATCGGACGTACTTTTTTATTTGCCTGAAATTTAACGGACTAAATGAAATATTGACCGGAAGTCCCGGAAACGCCGAAGTCCGGAAATCGGGCCGGGAAGTTATTGGCGGGAAATATCCGGATATAACGAAAACGCCGCCGCGGGTCATAAAGACCTGCGGCGGCGCCCTCTGCGTCGTTTCCGGAAATCAGGCTTCCGTTTCCGATATCCTGTAATCCCCCGCCCCGTCGAGCGCCCGCTGCAATTCGCCGATCGGCTTCTCGCTTCCGCTGAATTCGACCGTTGCCACGGGCGGTTCCAGCGATACGGTCGCACGAACGCCCTCCAAGCTGTTCAGCGCCTGTTCGACGTGCATCCGGCAGTGGTTGCACATCATTCTGTCGATTCGATACTTCTTTTCCATTTTCATTTGTTTATCATAGGTGTGAGGTTTGACATCCGTTTTGATGCCGGCGCGTTTCCCGGCATGTTTGACTTTCAGCCGCAGGCTGTTGGTTACCACGCTGACGCTGCTCATCGCCATGGCGGCCCCCGCCAGCATCGGGTTCAGCAGGAATCCGCTGACCGGATAGAGCACGCCGGCCGCGACGGGTACGCCGATCAGGTTATAGATAAATGCCCAGAAGAGGTTCTGCCGGATGGTGCGGACGGTCATGGCCGACAGACGGAGTGCTTCGGCGATTTTCCCCAGGTCGGGGGTGATGATTGTTATCTTCGCCACATCCATCGCGATGTCGCTGCCCTGTCCCATGGCGATGCTCAAGTCGGCCTGTGCCAGCGCCGCGCTGTCGTTGATGCCGTCGCCGACCATCGCCACCCTGTGTCCCGCAGCCTGTAACCGGCGGATATGCCCGGCTTTTCCGTCCGGCAGTACGGAGGCGGCGTAGTGTGTTATTCCGGCTTCTGCGGCGATTGCGCGGGCTGTGGCTTCGTTGTCGCCCGTCAGCAGTTGCACATCCAGTCCCATGCTGCGCAGTTCCGCAACGGCCTCTGCCGCACCGGGCCTGATGCGGTCGGCTATCGCGGCGACGCCCGCCGCATGTGTGTCGTCTGCGAACCAGACGACCGTCCTGGCCTGTGCGGCCAATCGCTCCGCCTGCCGGAGCAGCTCCTCGCCGACAGGGATGCCGTGCTCCTCCAGCAGCAGCCGGTTGCCTGCGAGGTACGTACGTCCGCCTGCGCAGCCCTTTACCCCGCGGCCGGGAAGGTTTTCGAAACTGCCGACGGATACGGGCCCTCCTTTCAGCCGGGCTGTCAGGGCTTCGGCCAGAGGGTGCTCCGAGCGCGTTTCCAGCGCGAGGAACAGCGGTTCCAGCCCTTCCGAGCCCCGGGCCCATATCAGGTCGGTCACGACCGGCCTGCCTTCGGTCAGCGTTCCGGTTTTGTCCAGTATCACCGTGTCGATTTTTTTTGCTGTTTCGAGGCTCTCCGCATCCTTAATCAGGATACCCTGCTCCGCTCCTTTCCCGATTCCCACCATGATGGCCGTCGGGGTGGCCAGTCCCAGCGCACACGGGCATGCGACGATCAGTACGGTCACGAAGGCCAGCAGGCTGTGCGTAAACCCGCCGCTGCCGCCGAATACGACCCATAGTAGGAAGGAGAGGACGGCGACGGCGATGATGACGGGCACGAACACCGCCGCAATCCGGTCGACGAGTTTCTGTACGGGGGCTTTGCTCCCCTGTGCCTGCTGTACCAGGCGGACGATGTGCGCCAGCATGGTTTCCGTTCCGACTTTTTCCGCCCGGAACACGAACGATCCTTTCTGGTTGATTGTTCCGGCGAAAACCCGTTCCCCGGGGACTTTGCGCACCGGGACGGGTTCGCCGCTCAACATGCTTTCGTCCACGTAGGAGCCGCCCTCGGTGATGGTTCCGTCGACGGCGATACGGCCGCCGGGTTTTACCACCACGCTGCTGCCCGTGCGAATCCGGTCGAGGGGCACTTCGTGCTGCACGCCCCTGTCGTCGATAACCGTGGCGGTGCCGGGCTGCAGGCCTATCAGCTTCCGGAGCGCCGATGCCGTGTTGCCTTTCGCCCGCTCTTCGAGCAGCCTTCCCAGCAGGATAAAGGCGACGATCATGCTCGCCGCTTCGAAATAGACGTGCGGCTCGATGCCGCGCGCGAGCCAGAATCCGGGGAAGAGCATGTTGAAGAGGCTGAACAGATAGGCGGTGCCCGTACTGACGGCTACCAGCGTATCCATGTTCGCCGTGCCGTGCCGCAGCTGCCGCCATGCGCGGATGAAAAATCCGCGTCCCAGCCAGAATACCACCGGGGTCGAGAGCAGCCACATGACGGGGACGGCATAGGGCGCATCGTCGAAAAACATCGCCACGGCCATGACGGCCGATGCGAGTAGCAGCGCCCAGAGCGCGCGGCGTTTCAGCGTCCGGAACCGTTCCGCATGTTCCTTTTCCGCATCCGCCGCAGCGGGGCCCGGAGCGGTCAGCAGGTCGTATCCGGCTTTCCGGACGGCTTCGCGGAGCGATTCGGGCGAGGCCTGTGCCGGGTCGTACTCCACGGCAACGGTCGCCGCCGCATAGTTGACGTGTGCGGCGCGGACACCCGTTTGGTGAGCCAGTGCTTTTTCCACCCGTGCGGCACACGCCGCGCAGCTCATGTCGAGTACGGGAAATATCGTTTTTACGGTGCGATGTGTCGGCATTGCAGTGTTTTCTTTTGGTTGCACTGCAAAGATAAGGCCTGCGCCCGGGACGGGCGTTACATAATTACGGATACGATTTACAACATTCCGCCGCCCTGCGGGCGCCCTACACCTTGTCGAGGGGCTTTCGCGCTTTGTCGTTGAGCCGCCGGAATTCGCTGGGCGTGATTCCGGTCACACCCTTGAACTGGGCGCTCAAGTGGGCCGTGCTCGAATAGTTGAGTTTGTCGGCTATTTCGCCCAGCGACAACTCGCCGTACACCAGCAGTTCCTTGACCCGCTCGATTTTCTGGGCTATGTAATATTTCTCGAGCGTGACGCCGTTGACTTCCGAGAAGAGCCTGCTCAAGGCGCCGTAGTCGCTGTGGAATTTTTCGGAGATGTAGTCCGAGAGGTTCGTGCGCAGGGTGTTGTCGTGGTAATGCACCAAATCGACGACCGCATTGCGGAGTTGCTCGAGCAGCACCGTGCGCCTGTCGTCGATCAACTCGAAGCCAACGGCTTCCAGCGCGTTTTTCAGTTCCTCCCGTTTCGCCTCCGTCGGCTCCTCCTGCACGATTGCCTGTCCCAGCCCGACGTGGAGCGGCGTGAGTTCCAGTTTTTCGAGCAGCTGCCGCACGACCAGAATGCAGCGGTTGCAGACCATGTTTTTGATATGAAATGTCGTCGTGTCCATTCGTTGGGAATTGTCTTCTGTAAATTAACGAAAAATATCCGGGAAAATTTCCCGCATGCCCGTCGTTGTTGGCGGGCTGCCGCCTAAATTTGCCTGCATCGGGCGACAATCCCGTTTCTCGTCCCGGCTTTCGCCTCGCCGAAACGGACGGCATGTTTCCGTCAGGAGGCGATGCGCATTTACGGCCGGATACGAAAAAGCCGCTCCCGGGGACAGGGGCGGCCATAGGTGTGAACCGGCATTCTGCCGCCGTCAGCCGCAGATATAGATGCATCCGTAAATCAGGCCTGCCACGAGTGCGCCCACCACGGGGCCCGTTACGGGAACCCAGCTGTAACCCCAGCCGCTGGGGCCCTTGCCCCTGATGGGCAGGAGGCTGTGCGCCAGGCGCGGCGGCAGGTCGCGTGCGGGGTTGATGGCATATCCCGTCGTGCCGCCCAGCGACATGCCGATGGCCATGATGAGCATCGTCACCGGCAGGCTCCCGAGGCTTCCCATCCCGATTTCGGGTGTGTTCTGTTCGTTGCCGATGGCGAGAATCACGAATACCAGCAGGAACGTGCCGACCGTTTCGCAGAACAGGTTGCGCGGTTTGTTCATGATGGCGGGCATGGTGCAGAACACGCCGAGTTTCGTAGCCGGGTCGTCCGTGGCGTCGAAATGGTCTTTATAATAGAGGTAGACCAGTACGGCGCCGCAGAACCCGCCCAGCAGCTGCGCGGCGATGTATCCGGGGACGAATGCCCACGGGAACGAGCCTGCGACCGCCAGTCCGATCGACACGGCGGGATTGAGATGCGCTCCCGAATAGGGCCCGGCAATCAGCACACCGCACATCACGGCAAGGCCCCACGCGATGGTGATTACGACCCAGCCGCCTTCGAAGCCTTTCGAGCGTTTCAGCACCGTGGAGGCGACTACCCCGTCGCCCAAAAGCACCAGCACCAGCGTCCCGATAAACTCGAACAGGCACTTGGTATACAACGATATTTCCATAGTTTGAGGTTTTATTGGTCGTTATTATTGCGTAACACCCGTCGGACGGCGTCTTCCCAGCCTGCGACGGCCTGTGCGATATGGTCGCGGTCGGCGGTGGGCTCGAAGACATGCTCCGCCTGCCATTGCTGCCGGATTTCGTCGATGCTTTCCCAGTATCCTACGGCCAGGCCTGCGAGGTAGGCGGCGCCCAAAGCCGTGGTTTCCGTCACGCTCGGGCGTATGACGCGCGTTGCAAGCAGGTCGGACTGGAACTGCATCAGCAGGTTGTTGCGCGCCGCACCGCCGTCGACCTTCAGCTCCTTGAGCGTGATGCCCGAGTCGCGCTGCATGGCGCCGACGATGTCCAGCGTCTGGTAGGCTATTCCCTCCAGCGCCGCGCGGGCGATGTGGGCTGCCGTCGTGCCCCGGCTGATGCCGCTGATAGCCCCCCGCGCGTACTGATCCCAGTGCGGGGCCGCCAATCCCGTGAGCGCGGGAACGAAGTAAACCCCGCCGGTGTCGGCCACCGAGGCGGCCAGCGCTTCGACCTCCGACGAGGAACGGATGATACCCAGTCCGTCGCGCAGCCATTGCACGACCGATCCGCCCACGAAGATACTTCCCTCGAGGGCGTAATTGACTTTGTCGCCGATTTTCCAGGCGATGGTGGTCAGCAGGTTGTTCGACGACGTGATGGGTTTCTCGCCGCTGTTCATCAGCAGGAAGCATCCCGTGCCGTAAGTGTTCTTCACCGACCCCGGCTCGACGCACATCTGCCCGAACAGGGCGGCCTGCTGGTCGCCCGCGATACCCGCAATGGGCACCTTGTGGGCGAATATGGTGGTCTTCGTCGCGCCGTATACCTCGCTCGACGATTTCACCGCGGGCATCATCGATGCGGGAATGTCGAACAGTTCGAGCAGTTCCTCGTCCCATTGCAGGGTGTGGATGTTGAAAAGCATCGTGCGCGAGGCGTTGCTCACGTCGGTCACGTGCACCTCGCCGCGCGTAAGCCGCCAAATCAGCCACGTGTCGACCGTGCCGAACATCAGCTTGCCCTTTTCTGCGCGCTCGCGCGCTCCGGCCACGTTATCCAGGATCCATTTGATTTTCGTGGCGCTGAAATAGGCGTCGATAATCAGCCCTGTCCTGTCGCGTATAAACCCGGTTTTTCCCGCAGCTTTGAGCTCATCGCAGTACGCCGAGGTGCGGCGGTCCTGCCAGACGATGGCGTTGTACACCGGTTCTTCCGTTTCCGCGTCCCATACGATTGTGGTTTCGCGCTGGTTGGTGATGCCTATTCCGGCGATGTTCAGCCCGTTGATGTCGATGGCGGCGATTGCTTCGGCGATTACCGATGCCTGCGACGACCAGATTTCGTGCGGGTTGTGTTCGACCCATCCCGGTTTGGGGAATATCTGGGTGAATTCCCGCTGCGCTACCGAGCGGATTTGCCCCTTGTGGTCGAAAACGATTGCCCGGGAGCTGCTCGTTCCCTGATCCAGCGACAAGATGTATTGTTCCATATTCTTTTAGGTTTTAGCGTACTCTTTTCCCCGGCCCCGGTTTTGTGCGGGTCCGGCCGGTGTGCGGCGGCTATCCCTGCTGCCCGGTTGCGGCAGCTCCGCCGTTTACAAATCTATGAAAAAAATCCGGGATTCGAAACGAAAGCGTTTCGTTTTTTTTTCGAAACCATCGTCGCTTCCACCCTCTTGGCTGGTAATGTATTTCGTTACGTCCGCATAATATATCGGGAAGCCGTCCGTTTCTTCGATATATACCCTCTACCCGAACCTTGCGTATGAATAACGGGCCCTTTGCAAAATCTGCTCGCCCCGGCTGTCATTGCCGGTGCACAGGGCTTCCTGCTGTCGCCCCGGCGGGCCGGGCCGCTGCACTGCGCGGCGGAAAACGGCACCGGTCACTCCTAACCCACTTCCCATATGAATTTTTTTCGGACTCCGGCTGCGGCCTTAAAGCCGGTCGTGAAGCGAATCATCCTGCTCTTGTTGCCGGTCGTCGGCCTTGCCGGGTGTGATGCCCGGACGGTCGGTATGCACCTCGATTGGGCCGAGGGGCTCATGGCGACGCGGCCCGACAGTGCGCTGTATCTCCTGCAGCAGCTCGACGAGCGGCAGATTACCCGCCGCAGCGCCCGCGCCCGCTATGCGCTGCTCTATTCGCAGGCGCTCGATAAAAATTTCATCGACGAAACGAACGACTCGCTGATCCGCATCGCCCGGAAGTACTACCGCCGCCACGGCCCGCGGCGCAACCGGTTTCTGGCCGGTTACTATTACGGCCGGATATTGTGCAACCGGGGCGATTCTACCGGGGCGCTGCTCTATTTCCTGCACATCGAGGAGTTCGGGCGCGAACTGGACGATCCCTATACGCTGGGCCTGCTGTACCACCAGATTGCAGAGCTTTACCATTCGCAGTACGACTACCGGAATACCCTGAAATATGCGCAGGAGGCCTGCGGGAATTTCCGCAGGGCCGGGCTCGACGGCCATTGCGCCTACGCCATGTTCGACATCGGCGAGGCCTATTCCAACCTGGAAAAATACGACAGTGCGGGTATTTACTACATCCGCTCCCTGCGCATGGCGGAGCGGCAGCGGGATACGGCGATGCAGTACTCCTGCTTGGGCAACCTCGCGCTGGCCTATATCGGACAGGACCAACCGCAGCGCGCCGCCGCCTCGCTTTGGGAGATAAGGCGCCGCCTGCACCGGGAGTGGGAAGCCGAGGAGAATATCGCGATGGCTCTGGCGCAGCAGGCGCAGGGGCATGCGGACAGCGCCCGGCTCTACCTGGAGCGTGCCGGACGGCAGGTCGGCGGCAAACCGTCGGCCCTCGCCCAGTGGAAAAGCGCCGCTGCGAATATCCACCTGGATAACGGCAGGTACAGGGAGGCCGCCGAAGAGTTCCGGGACTGTCTCTCGACGCAGGACTCGCTGGTTCGCATCGCTTTGCAACGCTCCTATGCCAGCCTGCACCGCGACTATCTGGAAAAGAAACAGCGCGTTTCGCAGCGTACGCTGCGCATGTTGCGGCAAAAGCTGTGGCTGGCGTCGGCATTGTTCCTTACGATTGTCCTGTTTGTCGGATATGTCGCCTATATCAACCGTCGCCGCCGCCGTCAGGCGGTCGCCGAGTATATGTCCGCCGTCGACGAGGTGAATACGGTCAACAGGAACATGCTCGCACGCATGGAACTGCTGCGTTCGAAGTCCTCGGAACTGCGGCAGGTGGTCAAAGAGCGGTTTGCGCTTATCGACCGGCTCGCCTCGGCCTATTATGAGCGCCAGGGAACGAAAACCGAGCAGAAAGCGATTTACGAGGAGGTGCGCACCCTGCTCGATTCCTATGCCTCGGACGCCGGGAGCAGGCAGAAAATCGAACAGGTCGTGAACATGTGTTACGACCGTGTCATGGAAAAGGCCCGGCAGGAGTTACCCTCGCTCAAAGAACCGGAGTTCGACCTGCTCTGCTATATCTATGCGGGGTTCTCGCCCCGGGTAATCAGCGTTTTTACCAAAGACAGCCTCGGGAATGTCTATACGAAAAAATCCCGGTTGAAATCGAAAATCGCCGAATCGGACGCCCCGTCGAAAAGGGTGTTTCTGGAAATGTTCAAGTAATATGCTTATTATCAGCGAAATACCCCCCCCCGGTGCGGTGCGGTCGTGCTTTGGGGATTTTATGTTTAATTCGTTGATAATCAGTTATATGTGTTTCGTGTAATGTTTTTATGGATTTCTGTGGGTGTAAAACATTTTATATCAGATTGTTATATGTTTGCCTTGTAAGTTTTTTACAAGGCATTTTTTTGTCTTTTCGGGTCGTGCGTACTTACCTTTGCAGGGTCTAACCCCACTAATTCTGTTTTTATGATTAAACTCCACGGTTTTATTTGCGCACTGGCCTGCGTATTCCTTTTTTCCGGCTGCGGCGATGACAGCGAGTATTCGTACAGTTATCAGGACATGATTTCTTTCCTCCTCGACGAACCCGTCATGGAGGGCTATGTCGAATCCGTGACCCGGCTGGACGCTGCGCCGGATTCGCGGGTTGCACTTCTCGTTTCACGGAACATCTCCCTTATGGAACGTTATCCGAAACAGACGGTACAGGTGGTCGTGGACGATGCGCTTTCGACCGCCGTCGAGGGCACGGATTTCGACTTTACGCCCCGCTCGCTGGAATTCGGTAAAAGTACGTTCCAGCTGCCCTTCTCGGTCAATATCCACGGTGCGAAGGGCAAAACGATTGTCCTGCAGCTGGTATACGGGTATTACGACGAATGTCCGCTCGAGACGCGCGTAGCCGACCGCCTGACGATTACGGTCAAATAGAACGTCGGCTGGGGAAATCCCGGCTGGCTTTGGCACCTGCTCCCGGGCCGGGTACACCCCAGCGGTGGTGCGGGCGATGCCCGTGTGTCCCGACTTTTGTTTTTCACTTCAACCCGAACCGATATGCCCCGTACCTGTAAAAAAGCTCCCGCCTTCCGTGCCTGCGGGAGTGCCCCAACCCTGTGCACGGCGCTGTGCGCCCTTCTGCTCTCCGCCTGCGTGACGGTGGATTACGACTTCAAGGGAAAAGGATTCCGACGGCGCGTCGTCGTCAATGCGCTCCTGACGCCGCAGGAAACTTTTACCGTCAGGCTGCATTGGAGCGGCACCTATGCCGAGGGGGATAATTACACACCCGTCGCAGATGCGGAAATCCGCCTGTTCGAGGGCAGAACCGAGGTCGTACGCTGCCCGGCCTCGGGCGGCGGCATTACCGAAACTACGTTCATAGCCGTGCCGGGGCGCCGCTACCGGCTGGAGGTCAGCGTGCCGGATTACGGGGAACTGTGGGCCGAAACCTCGGTTCCCGAAGCTCCTGTGGCCACGATCAGCCATGTGATGTACAAAGGCTGGTACCGCCATTTCGACCTTGCGGCGCTGACCGTTCCGGCCGATGCGAAAGCCGTCTGGCTCCGGGGATACAGAATCCGCGAGGGTGAGTCGGAGAAGCTTTGGGGCTACTATACCGCTTCGGCGTTCGTGGATCAGGTGAACGGCTCCAACGACGCTTACGAAGCCGACGAAAAGGGCTGCACGATTGATTTCGAGGAGTTCCTGCGCATTCCCTATGAAAATTGCACGGCGGCAGTTCCGCTGCGGTTTTCCGTCGACGGAAATACCGAGGGTACGCATCAGTTCCGCGTGATAACCGCGTCGGACACCTACGACCGCTATATGCGCTCGCGCTACAAACAGACGCTGAATACCGAGGAGGGTGCCGGGGACAATCCCTTTACCGAGCAAATCACGGTCTATTCGAACGTCGCCAACGGACTCGGCGTCTTTGCCGGATACAACTATTATACGTCGCCCGAGTTATGAGAGCCATGTTCGCATGCCTCCTCGCGGTGTCTGTTCCGGCCATGCTCGGGGCGCAGGAACGCGCAGACAGCATTGCCCGCACCGAGGCCATCGACTCCGTAGTCGTCATGGCCCGCAAACCCCTGATGGTCTTCAGGCAGACGGGCAATGTCGCCGTGGACGTCGAACAGCTCAAATACGCGCCGCTGTTCGCCGGCGAGAAAGACATTTTCAAGTTCCTGCAGCTGCTGCCGGGCGTCACATCGGGCAAGGACGGCATGTCGGGACTGTTGGTGCGCGGGGGCAGCAACGACCAGACCCAGATACTCTACGACGACGTGCCGGTCTACAACCAGGCGCATGCCTACGGTATCCTTTCGATTTTCAGCGGCGAAACGGTACAATCGGCCGAGGTGTCTAAAGGCTACATCTCCCCCGCTTACGGCTCGCGCCTCTCGGCGCTGGCACAGATACGCACGCGCGACGGCGACCGGCAGCACCACCGCCAGTCGCTCACCGTCGGCACGCTTTCGCTGGCCGGGACGCTCGACGGGCCCCTTGTGCGCGGCAAAGGCTCCTACCTCGTCTCCGCCCGCTACTTCTTTCCCGAAGCGGTGCTGGCTGCCGTGGGCAACGAAGTGCGCCTCGGATTCTACGACCTGACCGGGAAACTCGCCTATGATGTCCACCGCAACCATACCCTGACCCTCGGCCTCTATTCCGGTGACGACAACATGCGCAACAAGGACAAACACGCCTGGAATGCTTTCGGCTGGGGCAATACGACAGCTTCCCTGCGGCTCGAATCCCGATGGAGCGAGCGCCTGCACTCGACGGCTGTCGTCTATTATTCATTCCTGCAAAACCGTCAGGAAGCGAAATACGACGAACCCGACGGCGGCTACCGCAACTGGGGCGAAACGACGTTCAAAACCCGGGAATTCGGGGCACGACTGACTTTCGACCACCGCATTTCGGATACTTATTCGCTCGAGTACGGGGTGAATTTCTCCCGCCAGCGCTTCATGCCGATGCATACGCGGGCCCGGGTAAACGGCCGGTACCAACAGCGCGGGTATCCCCGGCAGCAGCTTACGTCGGGCGCCGTGTTCCTGAACAACCGCTTCCGCCGGGGGCCGTGGCGTGCCGACATCGGACTGCGCGGGGCGCTCTACGACCATGCGGAGCCGTCCCGGTTTGCCGTCGAGCCGCGCGCGCAGCTCTCCTATGACTTCGGGCACGACAATGCCGTCTGGCTCTCTGCTACGATGAACTCGCAGGCGCTGGTGCAGTTCAACCGCTACTATTATTCCATGCCGATTGATTTCTGGACGCCGTTCCGCGACGGCCGCCTCCAGCACGCATGGCAGGTGTCGCTGGGCGGCCGTGTGAAACTGCACGACAACCTCTCCCTTTCGCTGGAAACCTACTGCAAGCGGATGCGCAACCTGCCGCTCATCTACGACAGCGACGATTTCCTGCTGGGGCGCGGCGGTTTCGTCTACGGCACGGGCCGGGCGCTTGGTGTCGAGGCGATGCTCCAGTACCAGACCAGTCGGTTGAGCCTCACGGCCTCCTACACCTATACCGCTTCGCGCCGCCGTTCGGACGGTGTCACCTACCCGTTCGACTACGACGTTCCCCACGATTTCAATACCTTCCTGAACTATGACGTGGTGAAGCGACCCGGCCGCCGGCATACCTTTTCGCTCAACGTGTCGTGGCGCTCGGGGCTGCCCCTCCGGCTGACGGACGAAAGCTATCCCGATCCCGACGGCCGTCCGATTGTCGGCATTACGGCCTACCCCACGATGCGCATGCGCAACTATTTCCGCGCCGACATCAGCTACAACATGGAGCGCCGCAAGCGCAACGGCGTGCGCAACTGGCAGTTCTCGGTCATCAACGTTACATCGCACAGGAATCCCGTAAGCGTCTACCCCTACCGGGGAACCTATAAGGCGACGGTGCTGATTCCGGTTATGCCGTCGGTTTCCTATACCCGGACCTTCGGGAAATGACGGCGGCCGGACTGTCCGGCATCCTTTTGACGATTCCACCCCTGCCGCAGCGTTACGGCAGGGGTGGATTTATTTCCGGGGCTTGTCGGACGCTCCCATGTCGTTTTTTTACGCCCTTTATGCCGGATCGTATATACCGCCCAGGTTTCCGTCCTCGTCGTAGCAGTACAACCGACCGCCCTCGATTACGAAGTATTCGTAAGGATCGCCGACGACATTGTAGGTTTTCGCGCCGTTTCTCGTGCGTGTTTCCAGCTCCTGTGTCATGTGGGAGCCGTCGGTGTATGAGTTGTCGATATAATATTTGCCGTTTTTGCTGTATAGGACGTAGATGTTCGACATGTTGTCCCTGAAGCGGCCGATAACCGTCCCGTCGATTGTCCTCTCCTTTTGGGGCGTCGCAGCTGCCTGCTTGTGCACCGGTTCCGGCTCCCGGACGGTTTCGGCAGCGGGTTGCGGATTTTCCGGCAGGCTCTCTTCCTGCGGTTTTATTTTCGTTACGGCCGCAGTTGCATCGATGCTCGAGGTCGCATAAGAGTCATAGTGCTGCGGCTCCCTGTATTCGATCCACAGCGAGGTGTATTTTACATCGGTGTTTTTCCGGATATCCGCAGCGATCAGACTCAATTGCGCCGCATCGCACTTCACCGGCGTATAAATTATATAGGTGATATAGCTGTCAGTATAGACGGTCGGCCCGTTGCTTTCGAACGTATAGGCCGGCATTTGCATTTTTTCGACATGGTCGCCGCATGACATGCAGCAGTATGCGAGCAATATCGGTATTACGAGTTTTTTCATGGTATTTTTATCGTTTGGGGGTTCGTGTCGCGCCGGCCGGATGTATAGCTGATCGTTATACAAATGTAGCAATAAAACGTAAAGGGTGTACTTCCCGGATGCCCTATTTTCGCATGGCATCCGCCCAAAATAGAAAAAAGTCCTTTCAGGGTGTTCTGAAAAGACTTTTCGCCGTGAGCGGGAAACGGGGGTCGAACCCGCGACCCTCAGCTTGGGAAGCTGATGCTCTACCACTGAGCTACTCCCGCATTTCGGAGTACAAATATACTCCGCTTTTTTTTATTTTCAAGTTTTCGGGGCATCAAATTTCACATCAGCCCACGATTTTTTTCAGCGCTGCGAGATTTTCCGCGTTTTTGAGGTTGCGTCCCTCGGGCGAATAGAGGTAGTCGAGGCGGCTGCGGAAATGCTCCTCCACTTTGCCGCGCACTACCTTCATCGTGCTGTTGACCAGTCCGTTCTGCTCGGTGAACGGCTCGTCGACAATCGCCAGTCCGGCCGGAAGCCAGCGCTCGGGAAACTCCCCGCTGTAGGCTCCGCCCGCCCGGTAGCGGTCGATTTCGGCACCGAGCATTTCTGCGGCCTTTGCGGCCCGCTCCCCGCCCGTTATCCCGCGGCTGTCGAGTTCGCGCCGCAGCGCTTCGCGGTTCGGCACGACGATGGCGCCCGTAAAGGGGCTCTGGTTGTTGTGTATGATGATTTGGTCGATGTAGGGCGATTTGTCGACGATCGCCTCCTCCATGCCCTCGGGACTGTATTTTTCGCCGTCGCTGGCAATCAGCAGGCTCTTGAAGCGCCCCAGCACATAGAGGAAGTCGTCCTCCGAAACATACCCCATGTCGCCCGTGTGGAGCCATCCGTCGCGCAGCGTATCCGCCGTTGCCTCGGGATTTTTCCAGTAACCGGCCATGACGTTTTCGCCGCTTATGACGATTTCTCCCTTTTGTCCGCGGGGTACCTCCCTGCCCTGCTCGTCGACGATTTTCAGGTCGAGCGGAATGAGGATTTTACCCGACGAACCGAAACGGTGCCAGTGGTAATTGGGCGAGTTGGTCGAAATCACGGGCGTCGCCTCCGAGAGCCCGTAACCCTGGAACATCGGAATGCCGATGGCGTAGTAGAAGCGCTGCAGTTCCGTGTCGAGCAGCGCGCCGCCGCCGACGAAGAATTTGAGGCTGCCGCCGAACGCTTCGCGGACTTTGCGGAACAGGATGGCGTCGAACAGCTTTACTGCGGGCCACAGCACGACGCGCCAGCCGTGCCCCTTGCTGTATCCGTCCCCGTTGTAGGCATACGCCGTGCGGAGCGCGAGGTTGAACAGCCCCTCCGTAAAACGCCCTTTGGCGCGAATAGAAGCCTCGATGCCCTTGCGGAAATTCTTGGCCAGCGCCGGCACCGACAGCAGGAAATGCGGCCGTACCTCGCGGATGTTCTGCGGAATGTTCTTGAGCGTTTCCATCGGCGTGGCGCCCACCTGCACGGTCGCCACCGAGGCGCCGCAGGCAATCATGATGTAGAACCCGACGACATGTGCGAAGCAGTGATCCAGCGGCAGGATGATGAGCGTGCGGTAATACGACGGAATGTCGATGCGCGAAAGCGACTGCTCGACGTTTGCCGTGTAGTTGCGGTGCGTGAGCACGACGCCTTTCGGGTCGGCCGTAGTGCCCGACGTATAGGTGATTGTCGCGTAATCGTCGTTCCGGATGCTGCGGCCGATGGCGAGGAACTCCTCCTGGTGTTCCGACAGGTAGCTGCGTCCCATGCGCTTGAGCGTCCCGAGCGCCGTTTCGCCCGTTTCGAGGGGCGTGTGGCCGATGACGATGATGTGTTCGACCTGCGGCAGTTCTGCGCGTATGCGGCGGATTTTCGGCAGTTGGTATTTCGATACGAAGAGGGCCTTGACCTCGGCATGCCGCAGCCGGAACAGCAGGTCGTTCGACTCCTCGAGCTTCACCGACAGCGGCACGCTGATGGCTCCGGCGTAGAACAGGCCCAGTTCCGAGATTATCCATGCGTTGGAGCCTTCGGCCAGTATGGCGACTTTATCCTTGGGCCGGACGCCGATTGCGGCCAGTCCCGCACCCACCTCGAGGGCCTGCTCCCTTGTTTCGGCGTAGGTCGTCGGCTCGAATGCCCCGTGTCTTTTTTCCAGCAGGAATGTCTTGGCCCCGTATTTCACGACGGAGTCCTCGAACAGGTCGATAATGGTCTTCTTCATGGTTGGTTAACGGTTAGTCCATTTTCAATACGGCGAGGAATGCCGATTGCGGCACCTCTACGTTGCCTATCTGGCGCATGCGTTTTTTGCCTTTCTTCTGCTTCTCGAGCAGCTTCCGCTTACGCGAGATGTCGCCGCCGTAGCACTTGGCTGTCACGTCCTTGCGCACGGCCTTGACCGTTTCGCGGGCAATGATTTTGGCGCCGATGGCGGCTTGTATGGCGATGTCGAACTGCTGGCGCGGAATCAGCTCCTTGAGTTTCTCGCACATCTTGCGGCCGAAATCGTAAGCGTGGTCGGTATAGGTCAGCGACGAAAGCGCGTCGACCGGCTCGCTGTTGAGCAGGATATCCAGCTTGACGAGTTTCGAGGGCTGGTAGCCGGTGCGGTGGTAGTCGAACGACGCATATCCTTTCGAAATGCTCTTGAGCTTGTCGTAGAAGTCGAACACGATTTCCGAAAGGGGCATGTCGAAATTCACCTCCACGCGGTCCTGCGTGATGAACGTCTGGTTCTTCATCACCCCGCGCTTGTCGATGCAGAGTTTGATGACGTTGCCCAGGAATTCGGACTTGGTGATAATCTGCGCGAGGATGTAGGGTTCCTCTATCTTGGCTATTTTCGTTACTTCGGGCAGCCCCGAGGGGTTGTGCACCTCGACCACGTCGCCCTGCGTCGTGGTGATGCGGTACGACACGTTGGGCACGGTGGTGATTACGTCCATGTCGAATTCGCGGTAGAGGCGCTCCTGGATTATCTCCATGTGCAGCAGCCCGAGGAATCCGCAGCGGAACCCGAAGCCCAGCGCCAGCGAGCTCTCGGGCTCGAACGTCAGCGACGCATCGTTCAGCTGCAATTTTTCGAGCGAGGCCCGCAAATCTTCGTACTGGTCGGCCTCAACGGGATAGACGCCCGCGAAGACCATCGGCTTCACGTCCTCGAAGCCGGCGATAGCCTCTTTGGCCGGGTTGGTCACCGAGGTAATCGTGTCGCCGACCTTGACGTCCGACGAGGTTTTGATACCCGAACAGATATACCCCACGTCGCCCGCCTTGATTTGTGTGCGGGGCTGCATCTTGAGTTTCAGCACGCCCACTTCGTCGGCATCGTACTCGCTGCCCGTGTTGTAGAACTTCACGTGGTCGCCCTTGCGGAGCGTGCCGTTGAATACGCGGTAATAGGCGATGATGCCGCGGAACGGATTGAACACCGAGTCGAAAATCAGCGCCTGCAACGGCGCGTTCTCGTCGCCCTCGGGAGCCGGAATGCGCTGTACGATGGCCTCCAGCACCTCCTCTACGCCCAGTCCCGTTTTGCCCGACGCGAGCAGGATATCCTCGTCCTTGCAGCCGATCAGGTCGATCACCTGGTCTTTCACCTCGTCGATCATCGCCGAGTCCATGTCGATTTTATTCAGTACGGGGATGATTTCCAAATCGTGCCCCACGGCCAGGTAGAGGTTCGATATGGTCTGCGCCTGGATGCCCTGCGTGGCGTCCACCACCAGCAGCGCCCCCTCGCACGAGGCGATGGCACGCGACACTTCGTACGAGAAGTCGACGTGTCCCGGGGTGTCGATCAGGTTGAGTGTATACTGCTGCCCGTCGCGGGCCGTGTATTCCATCTGTATCGCATGGCTCTTGATCGTGATGCCTTTCTCACGCTCGAGGTCCATGTCGTCCAGCACCTGCGCCTGCATTTCGCGCTGGTTCAGGGTGTTCGTTTTTTCGAGCAGGCGGTCTGCCAGGGTGCTCTTGCCGTGATCGATATGGGCTATAATGCAAAAGTTGCGGATGTTTTTCATATATCGCATAAAAATGTGTGCAAATATACGAAATATTTTGGATTTACGGGCCCTTGTGCGGCTCCGGCCGCCGGAAATGCGCCGATGCGGAATTTTTCCTATCTTTGTGCCCGCAAATACTGCAATCCAGAATGAATGCCGTTTCGAAATACGCTTCGCTCGTCAGGTTCGCGCACACGATTTTCGCCATGCCTTTCGCCATGATTGGGTTCGTGTACGGGCTCACGACCGCCGCGCCGCCCTACAGCCCGCAGTCGCCGTACCTCGTACTGGCGCAGGTCGTGCTGTGCATGGTCTTCGCCCGCAATGCGGCCATGGGCTTCAACCGCTGGGCCGACCGGCGCATCGACGCCGAGAATCCCCGCACGGCCGGACGCGAGATACCCTCCGGCAAGGTTCCGGCACGGCATGCGTTCTGGTTCGTGGTTGTCAACGCCCTGCTTTTCATCGCCACGGCCGCGACGATCAACCGCCTGACGGCGCTCCTTGCGCCCGCTGCGCTCTTCATCGTGCTCTTTTACAGCTATTGCAAACGCTTTACGGCACTGGCGCACCTCGTGCTGGGCCTTTCGCTCGGCATCGCGCCGGTCGGGGCCTATATCGCCGTCACGGGGCGCTTCGCCCTCGAACCCTGCATCCTCGCCCTGCTCGTAACGACGTGGTGCGGCGGCTTCGACATCATCTACGCCCTGCAGGATGCCGCCTTCGACCGCCAGAGGGGCCTGCACTCCATTCCCTCGCGTTTCTCGGCCCGGACGGCCCTCGGCATCAGCTGCGGCCTGCATGCGGTGAGCGTCGCGGCGCTCGGCTGGTTCGTCGCTTACTGCCCCGGATCGGTGTGGCTGTGGCTCGGGGCGGCTGTTTTCACGGCGCTCCTCGTACTGGAGCACCTGCTCGTAACACCCTCGCGCCAGCGGAATATCGGCATCGCATTCGGCACGCTCAACGGGCTGGCGAGCCTTTCGCTCGCAGCCGGGGTGATTCTGGATTTGCTCAAATAAACCAAATAGCTTATATTTGCAACTTCAACAGGTTAAAAGTTAGGAAAAATGTTAAGCAGACAGATTGCACAAAAACTCCGGGGCTACGAAACCCCGTTCTATCTCTATGATACGGCGCTGCTGCGCCAGACCCTCGAAAGCGTCGTCTACGAGTCCAAAAAATACGGCTACAAGGTGCATTACGCCATCAAAGCCAACTACGACGACCACCTGTTGGCCATCATCCGCGAATACGGGCTGGGCATCGACTGCGCCAGCGGCAACGAACTGCGCAAGGCCATCGAGGCCGGTTTCGCCCCCAAGGGAATCGTTTACGCCGGAGTGGGCAAGCGCGACAAGGAACTGCGTTATGCCATCGAGCAGGATATCCTGGCGATTAACTGCGAGTCGATTGAGGAGCTGGAGCTGGTCGACAGCCTCGCCAAAGAGGCCGGCCGCGTGACCGACGTGGCGCTGCGTATCAACCCCGACATCGACCCCAAGACCAATCATTGCATCGATACCGGCCAGGCAGACAGTAAGTTCGGTATTTCATATGAAGAAGTGCTCGAACATGCGAAAGCAATCAAATCGCTCAAACACATCAATATTATCGGCATCCACCTGCACATCGGTTCGCAGATTCGCGAGCTGCATGTGTTCGAGAATATGTGCAACAAGGTCAACGTCATCGTCGAGAACCTCGAGAAGCTCGGTTTTTCGTTCCGTTTCGTCGACGTGGGCGGCGGTCTGGGCGTCAACTACGACGTGCCCGAGAACGAGCCGATTCCCAATTTCGCGTCGCTGTTCTCCATCGTGCACAACCACCTGGCCGTCGGCGACCGCGAAGTGCACTTCGAGTTCGGCCGTTCGATTGTGGCCGAGTGCGGCGAACTGATTACGACGGTGCTTTTCAACAAAACCACCGCCACGGGCCGCAAACTGGTGATTGTCGACGCCTCGATGACCGAGTTGATTCGCCCGGCGCTCTACGGCTCGTACCACAACATCGAGAACATCACCTCGGAAGACGAAGTGCCCCGCGAGAAATACACCATCGTCGGTACCGCCTGCGAATCGACCGACGTTTTCGACGAGAACGTCAGCCTGCGCACGACACGCCGCGGCGATTTGCTGACCATCAAGTCGGCCGGGGCCTACGGCATGTCGATGGCTTCGCGCTATAATCTCCACGATTTGCCCGGTGCGGTTTACAGCGACGAATTGTAACCCGTGACGACACGGTGCGGAAAGGTGGCGAAGGCCGCCTTTCGCATTTCAGACGATTAAGCCGGCATCCACCGACATTCCGTCCCGGGATTTTCCTTTGGAAAGGGAGGTTCGGGGACGGCGAAACTGAAACCTGCATCTGCGATGCCGCAATGCGGGTTCGGTGGGTTCCCGGTTTTTCTCAAATCAATCCCATAATAATCATCGATTCCGTCCGACTTTCGTTATGTGGCTGACTCTCGCTTTCACTTCGGCGGCCCTGCTGGGCTTTTACGACGCGGCCAAGAAAAAGGCCCTCACAGGCAACGCCGTGTTGCCTGTGTTGCTGCTCAACACCCTCTTTTCGTCGCTTATCTTCCTGCCGGCGATTCTTTCGGCCGAGTTCGGCCTCGGGTGGTTCGACGGGACGGTGCTCGCCTCCCCGCCCGGCACGGCCGGAGCGCACGGACTGGTCGTGCTCAAGTCGGTTATCGTCCTCACTTCGTGGATTTTCGGCTACTTCGGCATGAAACACCTGCCCATCACCATCGTGGGCCCGATCAACGCCACGCGTCCGGTCATGGTACTCGTCGGCGCGATGCTCGTTTTCGGCGAACGGCTGAACGCCTGGCAGTGGACAGGCGTGGCGCTGGCCCTCGTGTCGCTTTTCCTGTTGAGCCGCTCGAGCCGCCGCGAGGGCGTCGATTTCGCCCATAACGTCTGGATTCTCTGCATCGCCCTGGCCGCCGTCACGGGCGCCGTCAGCGGCCTGTATGACAAATACATCATGTCGCGCCTCGACCCGGTCTTCGTGCAGAGCTGGTACAACCTCTACCAGCTGGGGATGATGGCCGTGCTGACCGGCCTGCTGTGGTGGCCGAAACGGCATACCTCCTCCCCTTTCCACTGGAGCTGGGCCATCCCCTTTATTTCGGTTTTCCTGTCGCTGGCCGATTTTGCCTACCTCTTCTCCCTGCGCGATTCCGGTGCGATGATATCCGTCGTGTCGATGATTCGCCGGGGATCGGTGGTCGTGTCGTTCCTGTGCGGCGCCGTGTTGTTCCGCGAACGGAACCTGCGCTCCAAGGCCGTCGATTTGGCCTTTATCCTGGTCGGCATGGTCTTCCTGTGGCTGGGGTCGAAATAAAACGGGATGTAAAACGAATGCGGCCGGTATTTCGAGTACCGGCCGCATTGCTTTAAATAATCTTGTTCAACTGATTGACGGTCTTTGCGATTTCATCGTCGCCGGGGACGTAGTCTTTCAGCGCCCCCGCAAGATACTGCTCGTAGGCGTAGAGGTCTATCACGCCGTTGCCCGAGAGGTTGAAAAGGATGGTCCGCGGCTTGCCCTCCTCCTTGGCTTCCAGCGCCTCTCGGATGGCTGCGGCAATGGCGTGCGTCGATTCCGGTGCCGGGATGATACCCTCGGTCTTGGCGAAAAGGATACCCGCCGCGAGGGTTTCGGTCTGCGGCAGCGACCGCGCTTCCACCAGGCCGTCTTTCAGCAATTGGCTCACGATCGACCCCGCTCCGTGATAGCGTAATCCGCCCGCATGGATGTCCGACGGCTGGAAGTCGTGTCCGAGCGTGTACATCGGCAGCAGCGGCGTGAATCCGGCTACGTCGCCGAAGTCGTACTGGAACGTGCCGCGCGTGAGCTTCGGACAGCTCGACGGCTCGACCGCCACGATACGGATATTCCTGCCCTCGGTCAGGTTTTTCCGCAGGAACGGGAAGCCGATGCCTGCGAAGTTGCTGCCGCCGCCGAAGCACCCGATTACCACGTCGGGTTCGGCCTGGGCCATCTCCATCTGCGCGACAGCCTCCTGTCCGATGATGGTCTGGTGCAGGATGACGTGGTTCAGTACGCTGCCGAGGCAGTAACGGGTGTCTTCGGGGTGCTCCAGCGCCTTTTCTACCGCCTCCGAGATAGCCAGTCCGAGGCTTCCCGAACAGTTCGGGTCGCGTTCGAGCGCCGCGCGGCCTGAAGCGGTCAGGGTGCTGGGCGACGCGATGCATTCGGCGCCCCACGTGTTCATCATCAGCCGCCGGTAGGGTTTCTGGTCGTAGCTGACCTTGACCATGTAAACCTGCACGTCGAGTCCGAAATGCTTGGCCGCGAATGCGATTGCCGCGCCCCACTGTCCTGCGCCGGTTTCGGTCGTCAGGCGACGAATCCCCTGCTTGTAGTTGTAGTAAGCCTGCGGCACGGCGGTATTGGGCTTGTGCGACCCGGCGGGCGACACGCTCTCGTTCTTGAAGTAAATCTTCGCCGGGGTTCCGAGCGCCTTTTCCAGTCCTGTGGCCCGCACGAGCGGCGTCGGACGCCATATCTTGTAGATTTCCTGCACCTCTTCGGGAATGTCGATGAAACGCTCGGTCGACATTTCCTGGTCGATCAGCTCTTCGGCGAAGATGGCGCTCATCTGCTCCTTGGTTACGGGCTGCTTGGTTGCGGGATGCAGCGGCGGCAGCGGTTTGTTGGGCATGTCGGCCACGATGTTGTACCATTGTGTGGGCATCTGACGCTCGGTCAGGCAGAATTTCTTTGTTTCCATAGTCTTTGAATTATTTTCGTGTTCGGTTAAGGTGCAAAAGAAAAAGCCCGCTGTTTACTCTCTCGTAAACAACGGGCTTGTGTTGGGTATGTCGTTCAACTATACACGCACGGAGCCGCACTCATTGTCCACGAGAGTCAACGAGCGCCACCACCAAGCCTGTATGTTGAAATTGTAAAGCATTTCCGTTTTTACCGACCTTCCTGTTTCTTCGGGTCGTTTCTGCAAATATAGCGGGTCGCAACCGAAAATCCAAATTTTCCGGCGACTTTTTACGATACCTAAATATAAAGGGCGGTTTGGTGCAGGAAGGCCTGCTGCCGCACCGCGGCTGGGCCGCCCGGGGCGCTGCCGTCCGCCGAGCTTGCCCCGTGTCTGCTTTTTCCGCCGTGTTTTTTACAAATGAGGCGAAAAATCGTTATCTTTGTTCGATTTTAGCTAATTCTCAAATTCAACGATATGAATATTTCGTATAACTGGCTCAAGCGCTACATCGACACCGACCTGCCGGCCGAGGAGGTCGCCCGGATTCTGACCGACATCGGACTGGAAGTCGAGGGCTTCGAGAAAATCGAAACCATCAAGGGCGGACTTGCGGGCGTGGTGGTCGGCGAGGTGCTGACCTGCACGGATCATCCCGACTCCGACCACCTGCACGTCACCACGGTCGACGTCGGCACGGGCGAACCGCTGCAGATTGTCTGCGGCGCACCCAACTGCCGCGCGGGCCTGAAGGTGCTTTGCGCCACGGTCGGCTCGGTGCTCTACCCCGGCGGCGGCGACGAGGAGTTCAAAATCAAGCGCAGCAAAATCCGCGGCGTCGAATCGCTGGGTATGCTCTGTGCCGAGGACGAGCTCGGCATCGGCGCCTCGCACGACGGCATCATGGAGCTTCCCTCCGGTGCCGTGGCGGGCACGACGGCCAAAGAATACCTCCGCATCGAGGACGACTACCTGATCGAGGTGGGGCTTACGCCCAACCGCGTGGATGCCGCCTCGCATATCGGCGTGGCGCGTGACCTGGCGGCTTACCTGCGCAGCCGCGGCGAAGATGTGGCGGTGAAGATGCCCGACGTGTCGGCATTCGCCCCCGACAACCGCGATTTGGACGTAAAGATTCGGGTCGAAAACAGCGAAGCGGCTCCCCGTTATGCGGGCGTGACCGTGAAAAACTGCAAAATCGGCCCTTCGCCCGAGTGGATGCAGAACTGCCTGCGCGCTGCGGGCATCAATCCCAAGAACAACCTGGTGGACATCACCAACTTCGTGCTTTTCGAGCTGGGACAGCCCCTGCACGCATTCGACGCGGCGAAAATCGAAGGGCACGAGGTCGTGGTACGCACCTGTGCAGAGGGCACGCCTTTCGTGACTTTGGACGGCGTGGAGCGCAAACTTACGGCCGGCGACCTGATGATATGCTCTTCCGAGCGCCCGATGTGTATCGCGGGTGTATTCGGCGGACTGGATTCGGGCGTCAGCGATACGACGACCGACGTATTCATCGAGAGCGCCTATTTCAATCCCGTATGGGTGCGCAAGACGGCCAAGCGTTTCGGCCTGAATACCGACTCCTCGTTCCGCTTCGAGCGCGGCGTCGACCCCGACATGCAGGTCTATGCCGCCAAGCGTGCGGCCCTGCTGATGAAAGAGCTGGCCGGAGGCGAAATCTCGAGCGACATCACGGACATCTATCCCGAACCGATTGAAAAGTTCCGGTTCGACATTTCGTTCGCCCGCATCGATTCGCTGATTGGCAAGCATATTCCCGAAGATACCGTCCGCACGATTCTCGCGGCGCTCGAGGTGGAGATACTCGCCGAAAAAGAGGGTGTGATGAGCGTGGCCGTGCCGCCCTACCGTGTCGACGTGCAGCGCGAGGCCGACCTTATCGAGGACATCCTGCGCATCTACGGATACAACAACGTCGAAATACCGTCGCGCGTTCGTTCGACGCTCTCCTATGCGCCCAAACCCGACCGCAGCAAACTGATGAACCTCGCGGCCGACTTCCTGACCGCCAACGGCTTCACCGAAATCATGTCCAATTCGCTGACCAGGGCGGCCTATTACGACGGACTGGAGGCGTACAAGGCGGAGAACTGCGTGCGTATTCTCAATCCGTTGAGCGCCGATTTGAACGTCATGCGCCAGACGCTGCTGTTCAACATGCTCGAAGCCGTGCAGCTCAATGCCAACCGCCGCAACGGCGATTTGAAACTCTACGAGTTCGGCAACTGCTATTTCTACGACGAGTCGAGGCGCACGGAAGAGAATCACCTCGCGGCCTACTCCGAGGAGTACCGCCTCGCCATCGCCGTGACGGGTACCGCCGTTCCCGCGTCGTGGAACGCCCGGCCGCAGGCAGCGTCGTTCTTCACGCTGCGTGCCGTGGCCGAAAAACTCCTGCGCCGCTTCGGCGTCGACATCTATGCGCTCAAGACCGACACGCTCCGCAGCGACCTCTTCGGTGAGGCGCTTACGATGTCGCTGGGCGGCAAGGAGCTGTTGCAGATCGGTACGGTAAGTTCGAAGATACGCCGCAAGCTGGATGTCAAACAGGACGTATTCTACTTGGAGATGAACTTCGAGGCGCTCGTGAAGTCGACCAAAAAACACCGCATTGCCGCCGAGGAGCTGTCGAAATTCCCCGAGGTCAAACGCGACCTGGCGCTGCTCGTGGACAAGCAGGTGACTTTCTCGGCGCTGCGCGACGTGGCGTTCGCCACCGAACGCAAACTGCTTAAGAGCGTTTCGCTGTTCGACGTATACGAGGGCGACAAGCTGCCCGAGGGCAGGAAGTCCTACGCTTTGAGCTTCATCCTCGAGGACAAAACCCGCACACTCGACGAAAAGACGATTGAGAAAGTGATGAAAAACCTGACGATGCAGTTCGAACGCCAGTGCGGCGCGCAAGTGAGGGCATAACCGGATTTAACGGATAACAATCGACCGAAGCCGCCCGCCAGTTCCCTGCCGGGCGGCTTTTCTTCTGAAGCGGTTTTTCCCGAAACGATGCATCGTACTTCCCGCATATCGACCCTGACTACCCTGCTTTTCGCGGCGGGCGTTGCCGTGTTCTTCATAAAGGCCGCGGCGCTTCCGTACAAGGTCGCATGGCCTGTGCTGCTGCTGGCGTTGTCGGTTTTCCGGCTCCGGCAGCGGCAGCTGGTTCCGATCGGGGCCGCACTCCTGTTGTCGGCGGCCGGGGATGCAGTGGGGGCAAAGGGGCTGTTCATTCCGCAGATGCTGTTTTTCGCCTTGGCGCACGGCGCCTACATGCGCTACTTCCTGCCCCGGGCAAAGGACTATATGCCCCGCGCTTTTTCAGTTGTGCTCATCGGGGTGTTGTTCGTGTTCCTGTTCGGTGTTATCGTGCCCCGTGCCGTCGATCCGGTCGAACGATTCGGCGTCGGTATCTACGGGCTGGTGATTGCGGGAATGTTATACAGCGTGCTCCAGTACTGCGGGCCGCATGCCGCATGGTTCCGGTGCGCGGCCCTGCTGTTCGTCTTTTCCGACTCCGTGATTGCATGGGGGCGCTTCGTTGCGCCCGTTCCCGGCCGCACATACGTCGTGATGATTACCTACTATCTGGCGCAGTACCTGTTTTACCGTTTCGCAGTCGAATCGGCTGTTGCCCGCACGCCGGGCTGCGGAAAATCCGTTACGCCGGACGCGTCCCCGGGCCGCGGCGCCTGATTGCCGTATCCCTTACAGAACGGGTTTCACCTGTGGCGGCTGGATCGTCACATAGGGCGTGCCGTTGTCGTCGCAGGTCGATACGATACGCACGGCCTGCACCGGCCGTTCCGGCTTCAGGGTTATACTGCCCTTTTCGAGATCGCCCACCCGTTCGAACGTAGTGCCGTCGTACGACACTTCGGCATAACCTGTGGTTATGATGGTCTTGGGCAGTTGGCGGTTGCCCGTTTGCAGGTACATTTCGCGGCATTTCACGGGTTGTTCGAACATGTAGAGCACCCAGTCCTGCTGGCGGCATGCGCGGCGTGTCCGGGAGAGTCCCTTGTAACCGGAGGCGTTCGTGCAGGGGAATTGTTTGCTCTCCCCCATCGATGTGGTGATGGTCACGGCAGGCGTTATCGTGCGGTAATAGGATTTGTCCGCGACAAGGGGGCTGCGGCCGCTCTTGTAGCGGGTGAAGAACCGGTACAGATGCGGCTTGTCCGTCTTCACCGGTCGGGTGTAGCGGTGCTCTTCGGGCGAATCGCCCACGAGGTAATATATTTCCGAACCGTCGTCGGCCGTTGCCGTGAAAGCACCCTCCCGGTAGTTTACTTTCGGCGGGAAGAGCCGGAAACGGATGCCCATGGCGGCCATGCGGTCGTAATGCGCCGAAACCAGTTCCTTGTAATAGGCTTCCCACCCTTCGTCGTTCCCGCTCCATGCGATGCGCGACAGGGCGCAGATGCGCGGAAAACACATGTAGTCGAGGTAATCGGGCTTCTCGGGTTCATGCGACACATAAGCCTCGCTGAAAAACGTCCCTTCGAGTCCGACGACGTGGCGCATCTGCCCGGCGCTGAACCCCTGGGCCGCGAAGTCGAATCCGTAGGTCTTCCTGGCGTCGAAAATCGCCGCCCAGTCGTGGCCGTCCTCGTGCGGCGTCTGCCGCATGTCGAAATAGAAGTACTGGCCCGGCATCACCACCGTCTGGTAGCCTTTTGCCGTGGCGTCGAGGCAGGCTTTGACGCTCTCCCAGCCGTAGACCCGGCAGTCGTGCGCCAGGCTGCCCGTCCTTACCGCTTCGTTCCACACCCCCGGGCGCTTGCCGTTGGCCGCCAGTATGGCCGCCATGCGCTCCATGAACAGATCCTCCAACTGGTGCGGGTCGGTCATGCCCCGCCTTTGCATCAGCGCCCGGCAGTCGGGGCAGCTCTTCCACTGGGTCATGTCGACCTCGTCGCCGCCGACATGAATATATTCCGACGGGAACAGCGCGCACACTTCGCCCAGAATGTCGGACAGCAGTGCGTAATTGGCCTCGCGGGCCACGCACCACGCCGAGCGGTAGTCGTAGCCGTTGGTCGAAACCGTGTCGGGCGGATAGTTGCAGCGGATTTCGGGATGCACCGAGGCGATGTTGCGGCTGTGCCCCGGGAGGTCTATTTCGGGAATGATTTCGACATTGCGGACTGCGGCGTAGCGGATTATCTCGCCCATCTGCTGCTGTGTGTAGTAGCCGCCGTATTTTTCGTCCCACTTGCCGTAAACCGGACGCACGGGCGAATCGCCGCCGCGAAAACCGCCGATTTCGGTCAGCTCGGGATGCGATTTAATCTCGATACGCCACCCTTCGTCGTCCGAAAGATGGAGGTGTAATTTGTTGATGCCGTGGTGTGATAGCAGGTTTATATAACGCTTTATTCCAGCTGCATCAATCCATGTCCGGGCCACGTCCAGCATCATGCCCCGGTACGGGAAACGCGGTGCGTCCTCCGCTTTGGTGCAGGCGATTTCCGCGGGCAGTTTCAGCTGCCCGGCGTAGACTTCGGGCGGCAGCAGCCGGAACAGGGCCTGTACGCCGTTGAAAGCGCCGCCGTAGTCGCCGCCGGCAATTTCGATGCGATGCGGCCGTATATGGAGGCTATAGGCTTCGCTGCCGAGCGCCGGGTCGAGCGAAAGCACAATCGCTTCGTCGGCCGACATACTGTCGCTGGCCTTTGGAACGTTGATGTATTCGCGCAGGTAGTCGGCCAGGGGCGCCAGCGGTGTTTCGTAACAGAGCATTGTCTGCGGGGTGATGCGGCAGGTGCCGGGACAGGGTTCCTGTCGTGCCGGCGACGGCTGTGCAACGGCGGGAGAAAGAGTGCAGAGCGCTCCTGTGAGGAGTATCAGGTGTCGCAGTTTCATGGCGATGCGGAATTTTGTTTCGGACAAAGTTACTTTTTTTCCGCTGAATTGCTACCTTTGCTGTAAAATTAAGTCAAAACGATGGAAGATAAACGATTGGAGGCCACGGCCCGCCTGCTCGAAGTGATGAACACGCTGCGACGCGAGTGTCCGTGGGACCGTGAGCAGACTTTCGATTCGCTGCGCAGCAACACGATCGAGGAAACTTACGAGCTGGCCGATGCAATCACCGACCACAATATGGAGGGTATCAAGGAGGAGCTGGGCGACCTGTTGCTGCACGTGGTATTCTATTCCAAACTGGGCGAGGAGCAGGGGGCGTTCGACTATGCGGATGTGGCAAACGCCCTGTGCGATAAACTGGTATACCGCCACCCGCACGTTTACGGCGACATCCATGCCAATACGCCCGACGAGGTGAAGGAGAACTGGGAGGCGCTGAAACTCCGCAAGAAGAACCGCAAAAGCGGTACGCTGGGCGGCGTGCCCCGTTCGCTTCCTGCACTGGTCAAGGCGTTTCGCGTGGGCGAGAAAGCGGCCTCCACGGGGTTCGACTGGCACAGGCGCGAGGATGTGTGGGACAAGGTGAAAGAGGAGATTGCGGAAGTCGAGGCGGAGATGCGCTCGGGCGACAAGGCGAACCTCGAAGCCGAATTCGGCGATTTGTTCTTTGCGCTGGTCAACGCTTCGCGGCTGTACGGCATCGACCCGGAATCGGCGTTGGAACGCACGAACAAGAAGTTCATCCGCCGCTTCAATTACATGGAGGAACAGGCTGCGGCCGAGGGGCATTCGCTGCATGAACTTTCGCTCGAGCAGATGGAGGAACTCTGGCAGGAAGCGAAAAAAGGGGAATAAGACGATGAAGCTGTCGCTGTCGTTCGTATCGGCGGCCCTGGCGGGCATGTTACTGGCTTCCTGCAGCGGCAGGGGGCCGCAGCAAACGGATGTGCCCGCTCCCGAACCGCTTCCGGAAGATGCGGTCGCTTTCCATTATAATGGCAGGCACCTGTACTTCGATGCAACGCTCTGCGATTCGCTTCCCGCCCGGCTGGTATTCGACACGGGAGCGACGGGATTGTACGTCGATTCGCTGTGGCTCGCACAGTCCGGATTCGTTCCGGCCGGCGACACGAGGGCCCGGATCGGAGGCGCCGGAAATGCGACCTCGTCGGTTCGCGTGCTTTTCGGGAAGATTCCGTTCGGTGTCGACACCCTGCGCTGGCAAAGCCAAATGACGCCTGTACTTGCCCTAAAAGAGGTGCTGGGGCGACGTGCGGACGGTATTTTCGGCCAGCAATACCTGGCGCAGGCCTGCGTGGAGTTCAACCTCAAGCGCGGTTACCTTCGTGCCGTGCTGCCCGATACGCTCGCGTCGGCGGGATTCACCCGGATTCCGGCCGAAAAGCAGAGCGACCGCTTATACGTTCCCGTGCGCGTGCAACTCGATTCCGCGCATACGGTCGAGGGTAAATTCCTGCTCGACATGGGAAGTCCCGGAACGGTGAGCATCACCACCCCGGCGGCACGCCGTGCGGGATTCGACGGCTGCGCGGGCAAAAAGGTCGCATACGGCACGGTTTCGGGAGGAATCGGCGGCAGCGCGAACCACCTATACTGCCGGGCCGGCTCGGTGACGCTCGGGGAGCGGACGTTTGCGGAGGTTCCCGTCGAAGTGTCGCGGAACATGTCGGGATTCCTGGCGCGCGAGGATATTGCCGGACTAATCGGCAACAGGCTGCTGGAGCGTTTCGATTTCGTTATCGACTTCGCCGCTCCTGCGCTCTGGCTCCGGCCGGCCGTCGGCTGCGAAGCCCCGTTTCCGTTCGTCGTATCCGGGTTTTCGGTGATTGACCGCACGGACATCTGCGAAGGATGGCCTGTGACGGGACTTTACGGGGAATACGCCCCGGCGGGATTGCAGCCGGGCGACGTGGTCGCCACATGGGACGGCGTGCCGGTCGGGAATTTGTGCATCGACAGTGCGGCCTATGTGCCGGGACGTCACCGCATGGAGGTGCTGCGCAACGGTACGCGCACGGAACATATATTTGAAACCAAAGAAATTTTATAACGAATATGGCATTGATTAAAGAGGTGCGGGGACATACTCCCGCAATCGGAGAAAATACGTTCCTGGCCGAAACGGCCGTCATTCTGGGCGACGTGACAATCGGACGCGACTGCTCGATCTGGTACAACGCCGTCCTGCGCGGCGACGTAAACAAGATTGTCATCGGCGACCGGACGAATATTCAGGACGGCGTGGTGCTCCACACGATTTACGACAAGGCGCAGCATCCGTCGCAGACCATTATCGGCAACGACGTGTCGGTGGGCCACAACGCCATTGTCCACGGCGCCGTCATCGGCGACAACTGCCTGATCGGTATGGGCGCTACCCTGCTGGACAACGCCGTCATCCCGTCGGGGTGCATCATCGCGGCCAATGCGCTGGTGCTTTCGAACGCCAAGTTGGAGCCCAACTCGGTTTATGCCGGCGTCCCGGCCCGGAAAGTCAAGGAGGTGACTCCCGAACAGCGGGAGGAGATTATCCGCCGTACGGCCCACGACTATATGCTGTACGCGTCGTGGTATAAGGAAGAGTAACGCGATATGGCGCCGCAGTCGAAATATTCGGACCTGATTCTCAACGTGCTGGTAGCTTTGGCTATCACGCTGGTCGTCAATTTCTCCTATGTGCTGCTGCTGATTGTCGAGCAACGGGGCGACAGCCAGCCGCGTCCGGCCAAGGCGAGCGTCGTCGCGCGCGCTGAAGAGGGAACGCTGCGGGTGAGCCCCGACGGCCACGGTTACATCGTCTACGAAAACGGCGACAGCGTCTATGTGATGATGCAGCGTCTGCGGAGGCTCGGACTGGAGGACGGCGACCGGCTGGTCGTCGACCTGGTGGCGCCGCGCCGTTACGGCGCCCATCCGGTGATGAACGAACTGCGCATCCGCAACGGCGAGGAGTTCGATTACAGTACGCTTTTCAACCGGCCTTCGAAAGCGACGGAGCTGACATTGCAGTTGTTCTATTACCTGGTCGTTTCGTTTATCATGCTTTCGATTCTCACCTCCGTCCGCCACAGGTACACCCCGGGGCGTTTCGTCCGCCACTGCATGTGGTGCGTGCTGGCCGCCACGGCGCTGTATATGGTCGCGCCGGTTTCGGAGTGGCGCACGGGCCGTATCATGCTGAATTTCATGGGCGACCATATTTTCGACTACATGCTGCTGCTGAAGTGTTCGTTCGCCGTGGCCGTGTCGATGCTCTACGGCTGGGTATACGTGCTCAACTCCAAGCAGCAGGCCGTCGTCATGGAGAACGAACGGCTCAAGAACGAGAACCTCACGACCCGCTACAACATGCTCGTGGGGCAGATTAACCCCCACTTCTTTTTCAATTCGCTCAACTCGCTGGCGATGCTCGTGCGGGAGAAGCACGACGAAAAGGCGCTCGTTTACATCGACCAGCTCTCCTATACGTTCCGCTACATCATCCAGAACGGACAGAGCACGCTGATGACGCTCGACGAGGAGCTGAAATTCATCGAGGCATACAGCTACCTCTTCAAGATACGCTATGCCGACAAACTCTTTTTCGACATCGACGTCGACGACAAGTACCGCACATGGACGCTTCCGGCGCTCTCGCTGCAGCCGTTGGTGGGCAATGCGGTCAAGCACAATACGATAACCCGCAGCAAGCCGTTCCATATCTCGATTCGCACCGAAAACGGGTGGCTGGTCGTAGCCAATCCCAAGGTGCCCAAACTCGAGCCCGAACCTTCGACGGGCATCGGCCTCGAGAACCTGCGCAACCGCTGGCACCTCATCACCGGCCGCGACATCGAGATTGTCGATTCCGACAGGGAATTCGTCGTGCGCATGCCGTTACAGAACCCCGCCGTATGATGAAAGCACTGATTATCGAGGACGAAACAGCCGCTGCGCTGAACCTGAAAGCCATCCTGAAACAGGTGGCGCCCGGCATGGAGATCGTCGAAACGCTCGAAAGCGTCGAAGAGAGCGTTGAGTGGCTCCGTGCGAATCCCCAGCCCGACCTGCTGTTCATGGACATCCACCTGGCCGACGGCGACTCGTTCCGCATCTTCAGCGCCGTGGAGGTTACGGCTCCCGTAATCTTTACGACGGCTTACGACCAATACGCGCTCGAGGCGTTCAAGGTCAACAGTATCGATTACCTGCTCAAGCCGATCAACAGCGCCGACGTGCAGCGGGCGCTGCACAAACTCGACCGCCTGTCGAGCAGCGAACGGAGCGACTACGGTTCCCGCGTGCGTACGATGGCCGCATCGCACCGCGAACAGACATTCCTCGTACATGTCCGCGACAAGATTATCCCGCTCAAACGCGAGGAGATTGCCTACTGCTATACCTCCAATGAAAAGGTGACGGCCTGCACGTTCGACGGCGCCACCTATCCGCTCGACAAAACGCTCGAGGCGCTGCAGGCCGTGCTGCCCGAGGCCGATTTCTTCCGCGCCAACCGCCAGTTCATCGTCGCCCGCCGCGCCGTGAAAGAGATTACCGTATGGTTCGGAAGCCGCCTGTCGCTCCACCTGACGGTCGAAATCCCCGAGCGCATCGTTATTTCCAAAGCCCGCGTCCCCGAATTCAAATCGTGGCTCACGTCCGTTCAACCCGCCGAATAGCCGGTTCGCCCCGTCGTTCAGCCGTTTGACCCGCACTTCGGTACTGCCGGTACCGGATTGGCCCTACCTTTGCATTAGCAACGGGAGTCGAAATCCATTCGATGAACGGATAACATAAATCTTAAAACTATGAAAAAGAGAATTTTTGCGGTTGCAATGGCCCTCTGCCTGCTGGCGGGCACAAGCGCTTTTGCACAGGATTCGAAACGGGCCCCCCGGATGAAAGAGCGTCCCACGGCCGAGCAGATGGCCCAGCGCAAAACCGACCGCATGGTCGAAAAACTGAACCTCGACGAGAATCAGTCGAAGCAGTTGTACGAGCTCAACCTGCAGGAAATTAAGAATATGCAGGCGCAGCACGAGCAGATGCGCGCGGCCCGCAAGGCGCAGGCCGAGAAGATGAAGAAAATCCTGACCACGGAGCAATACGAGCAGTGGCAGCAGATGCAGGGCCCGAAACCCGGCATGCAACGCGGCCCGCAGATGAAAGACGGAACGTGTTGCGGCGCAAAGCAATGTGACAGGCCGGGTACCGGAAAGGACAAGAAAGGGAAGAAGTGAGGTTAGGTAAATAACCGGTTTGTTACAGTCGGGGTGCCGGTTGGTCGACTGGCACCCTTTTTTTGCCGATTCGCCCCGGTGCGGGCCGAAATCCGCGATAAAAAAGCTATCTTCGCATGCGCAAAATTAAAAAACGGAAGTATCGAAAATAAAAGATGAAACGGCTACTACTCTCAACTTTATTCACGCTGTTCGCGGTCGCGGCCTTTGCCCAGAAGGGGACGGTCACGGGTACCGTCACGGACGCCGAGACCGGCGAAAGCGTTGCCGGTGCCGTGCTGGAGGTCGCTCCGGTGAATGCCCCGGACAACAAGAAATATTTCACCTCCGGCTACAAGGGCGCCGTGTCGATTCCCTCGCTGGCATACGGCGACTACACGCTCGTCGTCTCTTTCCTCGGCTACAACAACGCCGAGATGACGTTCAAGGTAGCTGCGGCCAAACAGAATATCGGCACGATACAGCTCAAGCCGGGCGTGCAGATCGAAACCGTCGTCAAGGAGGCCAAGGCGCTGCGTACTTCGCAGAAAGGCGATACGGTAAGTTATAACGCCGGGGCTTTCAAAGTCACCGACGACGCCGATGTCGAGGGACTGCTCAAGAAGATGCCGGGTATCACGGTCTCCGACGGCACGGTCGAAGCGCAGGGCGAAGCGATCAAGAAAGTATTCGTCGACGGCAAGGAGTTTTTCGGCGAGGACGTGACCACGGCCATCAAGTCGCTGCCGGCACAGGCTGTCGACCGTGTCGAGGTCTACAACAAGTTGAGCGACGCGGCCGAATTCTCGGGCATGGACGACGGTGAGGGATATAAGGCCCTGAATATCGTCACGCACGCCAATATGCGCCAGGGACAGTTCGGAAAACTGTATGCCGGATACGGCTACGATGCCGATACCAAGACCGAGGCGAAAAACAAGTACGTCGTAGGCGGTAATGCCAATATCTTCAGCGGAAGCAGCCGCATATCGGTCATCGGCCTGTTCAACAACGTCAACCAGCAGAATTTCTCGTTCGAGGACATCCTCGGCGTTTCGGGCTCGGGCGGCGGCCGCCGAGGCGGCGTAGGCCAGTATATGGTGCGCCCGCAGAGCGGTGTGGCATCGGTGAACGCCATCGGCATCAACTACTCCGATACATGGGGAAAACGCGACCAAGTATCGTTCCAGGGCAGTTATTTCTTCAATAACACCGATACGAAGAACCGTTCGACGGTCGATAAGTGGTACGAATCGCCGATGCCCGTGGATACCCTTTCGACGCGCGGCTATTCCGATACGGAGTCCTACAACCACCGTTTCAACGGCCGTCTGGAGTGGAAGATTTCGGACAACCAGAACCTGATGATACGCCCGAGTTTCAGCTACCAGTCGAACGACCCGTTGAGCACCACGCAGGGCTGGCAGTTCGGCGAGAGCGGATACAGCCGCACCGACAACTTCAACGACGGCCTGCGCCACGGCTACAACATCCGCACCAACGCCGTGTACCGGGCGAAACTCGGAAAAGACGGCCGTACGATTACGCTCGACGGCAACGTCAACTACTCGGACAACACCAACAATTCGAATTCCTATTCGAACATCCTGAAAATTTCGCAGGTACGCCCCACGATCGACCCCGAAACGGGCGAATGGGATCCCGACGGATATACCGACCTGCGCTACCTGCGCAACCTCGCGCCGTCGAGCAGTTACCGCCTGCGCGGGCAGTTCACCTACACGGAGCCCGTGGCGAAGTACGCACAGGTGAGCCTCCAATACCGCGCCTCGTACGATTATCAGGAGCGCGACAAGAAATCGTACATCACCGGAGCGGATTATTCGACAGGCGGACTCGTTCCCGACCCCTCGCTTTCGAACTCCTACAAGAGCGGTTACCTGACGCAGAGCGCCGGCCCCGGCTTCCGCTACTCGAAAGAGCGCAATACGTTCGTGGCGAACGTCTATTACCAGCGTGCGACGCTCGACGGACAGGTCGTGCGGGACGATGCCGACAAAATCAAGCATTCGTACAACAACGTGACCTATTTCATGATGGGCCAGCTGAACATCAACCGTGAAAATTCGCTGCGCCTGTTCGTTTCCTCCTATACCGACAATCCGTCGATCACCGACCTGCAGAATGTCGCCGACGTGTCGAATGCACAGAACATCACCAAGGGTAACCCCGACCTGAACCCGTCGTACAGCCACCGAATCAACTTCCACTACGTGAATTCCAACGTGGAGAAAGGCCGTACGTTCATGTGGATGTTCTCGATGCAGAACACCTCGGACTACAACGCCACGCACCTGGTTGCGAATCCCGGGACGATAACCCTCGGCGGCGACCAGTATACGCCGAACTACTACTCCACGCCCGTGAATCTCGACGGTTACTGGAACCTGCGCACGCATTTGAGCTACGGTTTCCCCATCGGGTTCCTCAAGAGCAACTTCAACGTGATGGCGGGTGTCAGCTACTCGCTGACGCCGAGCATGCTCGGCGGCACGGTCGACGGCAACGGGTTCATCACCGGCGGCGACCGCAACGACACCAAAAACATGGGATACGATTTCCGTACGGTGCTGGGCAGCAACATCTCCGAGAATGTGGACTTCACCCTCTCGTGGAACGGAACCTACAACGAAGCGACCAACTCGCTGGGCGAGGCCGGTGCGAAGAACCGGTATTTCAACCACACGGCGCAGGGAAACATGAAGTTCGTCTTCCCGCTGGGCTTCACCTTTACGGGCAGCGTGGCCTACACGCAGTATATCGGCTTTACGAACGATTACGACGACTCGTACCTGCTCTGCAACGCCTGGATCGGCAAGAAAGTCTTCAAGAACAAGCGGGGCGAGGTTATGGTCGGTGTAAACGACATCTTCAACCAGAACAAGGCTTTCGCGCGTTCGACGGGTTCGGGCTGGACGCAGAACTCGACCAACAGCGTGATCGGCCGCTACTACATGGTGCAGTTCACCTACAACCTGCGCCGCTTCGGCAAAAAAGGCTCGAAGAACATCAAGGATTACGACGGCGTGGCGCAGCCCTCCGGTGCGCGCCGCATGGGGCCCGGCGGCCCGGGCGGCCCTCCTCCGGGAGTTTTCCACGGTCCGAGATAACGCTGCGGCCGGATTCGGCTTCGGATATGAAAAAGACACCAGGCAAATGCCCGGTGTCTTTTTTTGCGAATATCCGGCGCGTTGCCGGGATGGCGTTTCAGTTCTGCATGTCGCACAATCGTTGTTGCCGGTGCCGGCCGAAAAATGCTGCGCAAATCGTGTCGTCAGGGTGTGCAGGGCTATTTCGCCGCTTCGTCCCGGACGCGCAGCACGAGTTTCAGGGGATGCTGGGTGAGTGCGGCGGTTTCCTCTGCCGTGTGTCCCTCGGCAAGGCACCGCCTTATGACGACTTCCATCGCCTCACCCACTTCGATGATATGGCCGTCGGGATCGTAGAGACGTACGACGCACTGCTGCCAGTCGTATTTGCGGGGCGCGTGCAGCAGTTCGACGTGCTCGGGATACTCCCCGAGCCGCTGCATGAATGCGTCGAGGTCGTCCGTTTCGAAATACAGCTCCATGTTGTGCGGGCGGCTGCGCACGGAATCCTCCGCGAGGCCCGTAAGCCATGCGAATTTCTCCTGTATGGCGAAGCCGCCGCTGAACGTGACATTCTCCCCGAAATCCGATACGATCTGTTGGTCGAACAGCCCGCAGTAGAAGCGCTTCGAGCGCTCGACGTCCTGGACGGCAATCAGGGGCGCCTGGAATTCGATATGCATTATTTTTTCAGGCTTTTAACGGGTGTATCCTTGGCTGCGCGGTCGATTACGAAGTGGATGCCGATGCAGGCGAGGCCGCCGTAGATAAGCGTAAGGATGCAGAGCATCCGGATTTCGGGCAGCACTTCGGAGAGCGAGGCCCCCATGGTCTGGATGCGGATAAACGCATCAACGCCGTGGCTGCTGGGGAATATTTGCCCGAAGTTGAACAGCCAGTCGGGAATACCCTCGCGGGGATAGGATACGCCGCTCAACATCAGCAGCGGAATCGAAGTCCACAGCAACAGCAGCAGCGAATTTTCGCGGTAGCGGAACAGCGTGGAGATGGCGATGCCGAGGAAGATGCAGGCGGCCAGGTATACCAGCATGAACACCAGAATGGTGCTCGTCGCGCCGTTCATCGGGAAGTGGAACAGTCGGTAGTGCAGTCCGAGGATATAGAAAGTCGTCACGGCGTAAATCATGCCGTAGACCAGCGCCTTGCCCATCACGATGGGCAGCGTGGACATGCGTTTGCGGTTGGACGGACATAGTTTGCGGTAGAGTCCGAACTCGCGCCATGTGCCGCCGATCATGCCGATGCCGATAAGCATCGTCTGCTGGATGATGACCATGATGATGGCGGGCATCACGAACGTGCCGTAGCCCAGATAGGGGTTGAACAGGTTGTGCGACTGGTAGATAACCGGCTGCGAGGTGGCCTGCGCCTGCGGAATGTCGGCCCCCTTGGCAATCAGGCGCTGGAATTCGACCATGGCGCCCGTGGTGCCGATCGAGGTCACGACCTCCTGGAACACCTGCCGGTACATCAGGAAGTAGCTTGCGTCGACATAAATCGCCACATTGGCCTGCGAGCCACCGAGCAGGTTCTTCTCGTAGTCCGAAGGAATGTAAACGATGCCGTATATCTTGCGGCCGAAGAACAGTTCCCTGGCCTCCTCCATGTTCGTCGGGTTGTAAGCCACGTAGGTGTTGGGCCCGGCATTGAATGTTTCGATCAGGCTGCGGCTGGTCGGGGTGCGGCATTCGTCGATAACGCCTATCGGTACGTTGCGGAGCACCTGTGGGCCGTAAGCCAACGAGTAGACCGTGGCGTAGATAATCAGCGCGAGAACCAGAATGAGCACGACGCCCGCATCGGTGAAAATCGAACGGAATTCGTTGCGCATGACCGACAGCATCTGCTGCCAGTAAGAGGCTACCTGGTGTGTGAACCTACTCATACTATAACCTCCCCCAATATTTTTCCTCCGTGCAAATCGTCCGCAGGCGCGGCAGGCAGAGGAGCGGTAAGACAATGAATAATGACATGTAAGCCATGTCGGGCAGCGAATAGACCGCGGGGGCGCCCCGCAGCATCTGGTCGACGAAGATGTCGGTGTAGTAGGTGAACGGGAACAGCTTGCTCAAATACTGCATGGCGGGCCACATGGCCATAATCGGGAACGTGAGCCCCGAGAACGTGAACGCCAGCACCGAATAGCCACCGCCTATCGAGAGCGACAGGCGCAGGTTCGAGAGCAGCGAAACGATGAACACCGCAATGGCCTGGTAGCTCAAAATAAAGAGCAGCGTACTTACGAGGATGACCGTCAGGCTGCCGTTGAGCGGCACGCCAACGACTTTGAAGATAATCAGGAACATCACCAGCGACATGAGGAACATGATGACCGTGACGGGCAGTATCTTGCCTGCGAGCGCCGCGCCGACCGAGCCGTCGGCCGTGCCGAGCCATTCGCGCGCCGTGGCGTGCTTGAGCTCGGTGCCGATGGCGAAAACGGTCACCATGACGATGAAGATAAGCAGCATCATCGGCATGAAGCTCGGCGAGAGGTAATAGCCGTAATTTATATAAGGATTGAACAATACGTGCCTGTTGAACCGTACGGGCATCAGCTGTGCCATAGCCTGCCGTTCGGTAAGTCCCTGTTTGGTGAAGAGCTGTATCTGGATGCCGCTCGAGAAAGTCGTCACGGCCGTCTGGATGTCTTTCGACAGCAGTCCGTTGACCGTGATGTTCGTTCCCGAAATGTAGTTCTCGATGTGCGTCTGGCTGTTGCTCAGGATGTTTTTCTCGAAGAACGACGGAATTTGCACGATGGCCATGATTTTGCCCTCGCGCATCAGCCGTTCGCCTTCGTCCATGTTCTGTATTTCGTAGGCCACCAGCGCCGTCGGGGTGTCGTCGATCATCTGCGTGACCTTGCGTGAGAGCGTGGTGTGGTCTTCGTCCTGCACGGCAATCGGGATGTCGCGCGCCACGCCCTTGTTGAACAGCAGGGCGAAGAACGCGAAAGACACCACGGGCAGCACGAGCATCAGCACGAAGTACATCGGCTGGTGCGTCAGTCGCATCAGTTCCCGCCGGAGTACGGCCCATGTATTGCGCAGGAAATCCAGCATCGTTCGCTCCTACTTCTCGATTTTGTCCCAGTCCACGAGCACGCTCATGCCCGGACGTATGTTGTCGACGTGGGTCGTGGGTTTGGCTTTCACGGCAAAGGTGCGGATGTCGAAACCGCCCTGCGTGCGCGTTGCGGCCCACGTTGCGAAATCGGCCTGCGCGGAGATATAGGTCACTTCGAACTCGACGTCCTGCGCCAGCGCCGGGACGTAACCGCTCATGCGGGTGCCGACTGCGATGGCCGGGAGCAGCGTTTCCTTGATGTTGAACGTCACCCAGACGTCGCTCAAGTCGAGAATCGCCACGACGGGATAACCGCTGCCCACGAGTTCGCCCTGCTCGGCGATGATGGTCGAAATCTCACCCGTCACGGGCGAATAGACCATGGCGTCGCCGATGTAGGATTCGACCTCGCTGACGGCGCCCTCGGCCTGGCGGACACGGGCCGCTGCGGCCTCCTTATCCTCTTTGCGGGCTCCGTCCGACGCCAGGTTGTACTGTGCCTTTGCAGCCAGTGCGGTGGCCTCCATCGCCTTGTAGTTGGCCGACGCTTCGTCGAGTTTCTGTTCCGGGACCACCCCCTGGTCGTAGAGGTTTTTCACGCGCTCGAAAGTCTTGCGGGCCAGTTCCAGGCCGGCCTGTGCCTTTTCCCACATGTTCAGGGCCGCTTCGATCTGCTGGATACGTGCGCCGGCGATAGCCGCCTGATCCAGTGCTGAAGCCGCGCTTTTGACCGCCTCGGCCTGCTGGAGTTTGGCCTCCAGTTCGGGCGTCGAGAGCGTGTAGAGCAGTTGTCCTTTCTCCACGCGGTCGCCCTGCGCCACTTTCATGTCGTCGATGCGGCCCGGGACTTTCGACGAGGCTTTGTAGGTCGTGCACTCGACCGTGCCCTGGATCAGCGTCGGGGTCGTGCGCTTGAGGTACCAACTGATCAGTACGACCGATACGATGATAATCACTGCGGCCGCGATGATTCCGATAATGTTGCTTCGCTTCATATGGTTTTATTTTTTTACTTTTTATCGAACAGGACAGGCCGGGCGTCGGCGCGGCGCGCATAGGCCGAAAATTCGTCGCTGATGCCGGCGGCTTCGAGCAGCTGCGCCAGCAGCAAATCGAAGTGGTAGGCTGCCTGCAGGCGCTCGGTGCGCACTCCGGCGAGGTTCAGCTCGGCGTCAATCAAATCTGTGGAAGAGCTCATGCCCTCGAGGAATGCGGCGTTCTTCATGCGGAGGTACTCCTCGGCGAAGTTCAGCGACGCATCGATCGAGGTCATCTGGTTGCGGTAGTTCATCATCTGGTTGTAGAGTTTTTCGACCAGTACCGAGATGTCCTTGCCCGCCTTGTTCTGCAGGGCCCCGACGCGCCGTACCGTCTGTTTGGCCGCCGAATATTTGTATTCGCGGTTCAGGCCGTCGAAAATCTTGATGTTGACACCCACGCCCACCGCCCAGCGGGGCACGATGCCCGAAACCTGGTAATTGTAGAACGAGCCGCCGCCGATGGCCGCCACCTGCGGCAGGAAGTCGGCGCGCTGGACGCGCACGCCCTCCTCGGCCAGCTGGCGCTTGAGCGACACCTGGTTGAGCAGCGGGTTGCGATCCTGTGCGAGATCCTGGTAATATTCCAGTTCCTCGATGCGCTCGACGATGAACATCGCCGTGACGGGCTGCCAATCGTTTTCGCGGCCCAGCGTGTTGTTCAGGGCGCTGGCGATGGTTTCGGCCTGCAATTTGGCATTCGCCAACTCGCGTTCGGCTTCAGCCATCTTGAATTCGACATAGAGGCGTTCGCTCTGGGCAATCATGCCGTTCTTTTCGAGGGCCACGGCGTCTTCCAGGTGGCGGCGCACGCCGTCGACCACCTGCTGGCGCACCTCGACGACCTGCGTGGCGAGCGCCAGTCCGAAGTAGCGCTCCACGAGTTCCGAGATCAGCGCATTGCGGGTCTGGTTACCCTGCTCCACGGCCGTGCGCTCGTTGATTCTCGCAGCCCGGTTGGCGGCGTTTATCTTGCCGCCCAGCCAGATGGGCATCGTCACTTCGCCGCCCACGAAGCCGAGGCTCTGATCCTGTACCTTGAGGAACCAGTCGGCATTCATCAGCGGATTGAGCAGCCCGTTGATCGAGGGAATCATTTCGGGGGGCACGAGCCCGCTGCCGAGGATCTGCCCCGCAAGGTTTTTGGCGGGGCCTTTCATCTCGTTGAAATCGAAACCGATGTCTTTCCCCAGGTAAGCATAGGCGCCTGTGACGCTGATTTTGGGCATGCGCAGGCCGATGGCTGCGCGGCGCTCCTGCGTCGCGGCCTTCTCTTCGAAATCGGCCGCTTTCATCGCCGGGTTCTCCGTAAGCGTAACGGCGATCGCTTCGTCGAGCGAAAGCGTCTGCTTGGCCTGTTGTGCAGGCAGCTGGACGACTGTCGCGAGTGCCGTCGCCGTAAGGGCGATTCTGACTGCTATTTTCATATTAATCAATGCGTTTATGGAGCAAATATATAAGTTATCTCGATACGTTGCACGATTTTCCGGAAAAACAGGCCAATTTTAGGCCCTTACGGACACAAATTGCGACGGATTCAGCGCTTCAGGTGGGCGTTGGCCTCCCACACTCCCGCTGCCAGCGAAGGATAAACACGTACGTCGATGCCCGCCTCGCGCAGGGTGAGCGCCCCGCGGCAGCAGACGAAGCAGTCCGGTTCGTAAAGCGCGAACACCACCCGGGCGAAACCATGCCTGATAATGAGCTGCGTACAGCTTTCGGGTTCGCTCGCCCGCTGCGAGCAGGGCTCCATCGAGGAGTACATGGCGGCTCCGCGCAGCGCAGCGCCGGCAGCCAGCGCCTTGGCAATGGCCTCCTGTTCGGCGTGGTGCGTAGGCGAGGTTTCGTGGGTGTATCCTGCAAATATCCGGCCGTCGGCCGTAACCACGACAGCTCCTACGCTATACGACGTGGGGCCAGGCGTGCATTTGCGTCCCTCGTCGATTGCTCTTTGCAGGAATCCGAAATCCCGGGCTGTCGTGTCGGGATGAAGTGTCCAAATCGTCACCTCCATGCCGTCGACAATTTCGCGGGTGTGCGGGATGCTGTCCGGCAATCCGGGCTCGAACCGTGCACCTCCCCTCGTGCCGGGCCGCAGGTTCGGGTTTACAGCCAGCCGCAATGTGTCGGCCATCCCCTCGTCGAGGAACATGCGCAGGATTTTCGCTCCTCCTTCGACCATCAGGTGCTCGACACCCCGTTTTTCCAGTTCGGTGACGATGTGTTTGGCATTGATTGGAGCTTCGCTGTATATAACATTCGCAAGATTTTGTATTTCAGGTAAATTACGCTGTGAAAACACATAACGATCGGCATCGCCCGCAGTAAAGAACCGCAGCTGCGGCGACAGCCTGCCCGAGTGAGTGAGCGTGACTTTCGCGATGTCGGGCCGGCGGCCCTCCCGTGCACGGCGCATGCGCACCGCCTCGTCGCGGAGCAGCAGCGAGGGGTCGTCGCGCCGCAGGGTTTCTGCGCCGACGAGGATGGCGTCGTGTGCGGCCCGCAGGCGGTAAACCGCCTCCCAGTCGCCGGGTGTCGAGATAATCAGCCGTCGCGGGCTGTCGTCGTCCATATAGCCGTCGGCCGTGACCGCGGCGGAAAGGGTTACTCGCATCGTTCCAAAGTTATCAGGGTGATTTCGGGATAGGCTCCCACACGCATCGGGAAGGCCACATATCCCGTGCCGTCGTTGATGTAAAGCGTGCGGCCGTCCTCGTCGTAGCGGCCGCTCCAGCGTGTGTAGAGCAGTTGAGCCGGGGAAAACGCCCGTCCGAAGAGGCGCACTTTCATCTGCATGCTGTGGACGTGCCCCGAAAGCGTCAGGTCGCCGTAACCGGCACCGGTGATTTGCGGCCAGAGCTGGGGAATATGCACGGCCGTGATGTTATAGAGCGATTCCGGGACGCCCCGGTAGGCGATGTCCAGATTGGCGGGCGGCAGGTCGGGGTCGTGGCGCAGGTGCCGCAGTGCGGGATCGAACGAGATGCCCGTGAGCGAGATGCTGTCGCCGCCGCGGTGCAGGTAGACGGTCGTGTCTTCCAATACGCGCCAGCCCATCTCCTTTTGGCGGGCAATCACCTTGGCGAGGCTCGTCTCATAGGGTTGTGCAATGCTGTCCTTGATGTAGAGGCCTGCGTCGTGGTTGCCCGTAACCGACACCACGCCGTATGTGGCCCGTAACCCGCCCAGCAGGCGCATGATAGGGGCGTCGAGCTCCGAGCTGCGTACGTTGACCAAATCGCCGCAGAAGACAATCAAATCGGGACGCAGGCCGTTGACACTGTCCACGATGCGCCGTAGTTCGGCATCGGGCCGGACGAGGGTGCCGAGGTGCATATCGGAGATTTGGGCGATACGGAAGCCGCTGAACCCTGAAGGCAGGCGGTCGGAACAGACCTCCACACGGTTTACGAGAATCGTCGTGCGGCCCGCCGTCGCGCCCCAGATAAAGAGCAGCGCCACGCAAATCCCCGCTACGACCCCCACCCGGGGCAGGCGAATCCAGCGAAAGAAATAGCAGGCGATACGCGGCAGGACGGTAACCATCCATACCCAGAAGGTCCACATGGCGAAAGTCATGAATGCCGTGGTGTTGTCGCGGCTCAAAAGGCCGGTCAGCGCGATTGCGAACGGCAGCGCATCGGTCACGGCTGCTACCGCGATGAACAGGCGGTGGCGTACGGCCGGGGCCCTGCGCCGCATGCGGCGGTAGTGTATGATGTCGGCGGCGACGGCCGCGAGTGTCAGTGCAGTGATAATCCAGAGCAGCATATACCTTTATTTAAATAATGCACAAAGATAGTGCAAGCCGAGCGCAGAACCAAGCTTTGCTTGAGTTATGCCGAGGCGCCGCCTGTCTAAACCGGATTTCAGTTTTCGGTAAAGATAGTGCAAGCCGAGTGCAGAACCAAGCTTTGCTCGAGTTATGCCGAGGCGCCGCCTGTCTAAACCGGATTTCAGTTTTCGGTAAAGATAGTGCAAGCCGAGTGCAGAACCAAGCTTTGCTCGAGTTATGCCGAGGCGCCGCCTGTCTAAACCGGATTTCAGTTTTCGGTAAAGATAGTGCAAGCCGAGTGCAGAACCAAGCTTTGCTCGAGTTATGCCGGGGCGCCGCCTGTCTAAACCGGATTTCAGTTTTCGGTAAAGACGGTGCAGTGCCAAGTCCGTTCCGGTTTTTGCCGGGCCTTGCCTGCCCGTGCCGGGGCATCTTTCCTGCAAAGATAATGAAAACCGGGAAACCGGATTCATCCGGATTTACAGGGATGCGTTTTATCCCCTGCAAAATTGGTTCCGGCGGTTCAAAATCAAATTTCGCGCAACTTCCTTTGGCATATATCTTGCTAATTCCCGGGGTGAATATTAACTGCCTGTGTCCCAAAAACAAATCCTATCGAACCAAGCAAATTGATTAAAAAACCAAATTTTATTCGGCTTATGAAAACATTTCGACTTTTGATTGTGGCCCTGCTCCTTGCATCTTCCGCTTCCGCCCAGCATCTTCGCGGCCAGGGCCGCGACGGCGAGTATTCGCCTACGGTCTACCTTATATCCGTGCATGAGGTGGATACGATTTACAACTGCGGCTGCGGGGCCCGGCAGGCCGCGGCGCTCAATCGTCTGGCTATGGACAACGCCACGCAGGACTACATCGAAACGCACCGCCCCGGTTTCCAGCAAACCGAGAAACCCCAGTTCGTATTTGCATCGAAGAACAACAAGTTCTCCTTTTCGATGGGCGGTTTCGTCGCACTGCGCGCCGGTTATGATTTCGACGGCATCGTCGACAACATCGATTTCGTGCCCTACGATATACCCGTTCCGGGCAACTACAATTCGAAACAGAAGCTGATGATGGACGCCTCGACTTCGCGTCTGTTCTTGAAGGCAATCACCAACACCCGTGCGCTGGGCCGCGTGGTGATTTACATGGACGCCGACTTCCGCGGCGGTGCCGAGGGCAGCTACACGCCCCGTCTGCGTTCGGCCTACGTATCGTTCAAGGGACTGACCCTCGGCCGCGACGTAACCACGTTCTGCGACCTGTCGGCCGCCCCCACGACCATCGACTTCCAGGGCCCGAACGCCTATAACTTCAATTTTGCGACATTGATTCGCTACGAGGTCGAATTCGCCCGCAAGCACATGACATTCGGCGTCGCCGCCGAGTTGCCGAGCGTCAGCGCCACCTACGGCGAGAATTTCAAGGAACTGCACCAGCGTGTACCCGACTTCCCGATGTACCTGCAGGTTGCCTGGGGCGCCGACCGCAGCAGCCACCTCCGTGCATCGGCCGTCCTGCGCAATCCGTACATGTACAAGGTGTCGAAAGAATCCAACACGTCGTTGCTGGGCTGGGGCGTGCAGTTGAGCGGTACGATCAAATGCTGCAACTGGTTCCGCATGTTCATGAACGGCGTCTACGGCGAGGGCATCACCCCGTACATCCAGGATCTGACGGGTTCGGGCCTCGACTTTACGCCCAATCCGAAGAATCCGATGCTCGTGCGCATGATGCCGATGTGGGGCGTGCAGGCCGCAGGCCAGATCAACCTCACCCCGCGCCTGTTCGTGTCGGGCGGTTACTCAACGGTGCGCGTGCAGCGCAGTGAGGGTTACTATACGGCCGACCAGTACAAGCAGGGACAGTATATCTTCGGCAACATTTTCTATTCGCTGACCCCGCGCTGCAAGGTGGCCGGCGAGTACCTTTACGGTTCGCGCAAGGACATGAACAGCATGAAGAACCACGCCAACCGTGTGAACGTGATGCTGCAGTATAGCTTCTGACGATACTTGTTAGGGTATTTCTTATGGGCGGTTTCCCCGGGAACCGTCCTTTTTTCGTATCTTTGGCAAAACACTAAAATCGTGTGCTATGGAATTTCTTACGGAATATAACCTTACGGGGCTGGTAATCGGCGTGGCGACGTTTTTGATTATCGGGCTGTTCCATCCGCTCGTCGTCAAAGGCGAGTATTATTTCGGCGTGCGCTGCTGGTGGGTGTTCCTCATCATGGGCGTTGCGGCCATCGCAGCCTCGGTCGCCGTGCGGCATATCCTGTGGTCGACGCTGCTGGCCGTCTGGGGCGCCTCGTCGCTCTGGTCGATCGGCGAATTGTTCGAACAGCGCGCGCGCGTCGCCAAGGGGTGGTTTCCGGCCAATCCGAAACGCAGGGCGTAAAAGGGCGGCTGTCGCCGGTTTGCCGGCGGCGGAAATACGGAGTGCAGAGCGGCAGCCGGCTTATTCCTGCGGCTGCGTGGGAATGTCGGCCGGAGGTGCGGGCGGCGTATGGCGGGTTTGCAGGATGACGATAATCACGGCGGTGACGACCAGTATGAGCCCGGCCGCGGCATCGAGGTCGAAACGCTCCCCGAAGTGGACTACCCCGACGAGGACTGCCGTGAGCGGCTCCATCGACCCGAGGATCGAGGTCATCGTCGACCCGATTTCCTTGATTGCCAGCACGAGCGTGAGGTTCGAAAGCACCGTCGGCAGCAGGGCCAGCAGCAACAGGTTGCGCCATGTCGGCCAGGTGTGCACCACGCCGATACCCGACGTCGAAAGCGCATAGACGAGGAATATCGCCGCCGAGAAGGTCAGTACGTAGAATGCCACGACCAGCGAGTCGAGCCGCCCTGCGCGGCTTTTCATCACTCCTATGATATATACGGCATAAGTCACCACCGTGGCACCCGCATAGGCGAGGCCCCGTCCGGGGTCGCGGCTGCCCGCATCGCCCCATGCCAGCAGGGCCACGCCGACGAGCGAGATGAAAATGGCGATGACAATCCACACCGAGCTGCGCTCGCGGAAAAAGAGCGTCATGACGATGGTTACGACCAGCGGGTAGAGGAAGTTGACGGTGGTTGCCACGCCGCTCGGGATGTAGTCGTACGAGCGCAGCAGCCCCAGCGCCGTGGCTGCGTACATCAGGCTCAAACCCGCCAGCACGCCGAAGTCGCGCCACGAGATGCGGAAATTCCGTCCTGTGAGCAGGGCTACGGCCGCCATGATGACCGCCGAGAGCAGCATGCGGTAGAAAAGGATGGCCGGCGAGGCCATACCCGCATGCAGCAGCGGTATCGAGAACAGCGGTATCAGCCCGAAAGTGGCCGATGAAACGATGGCGTATATGACTCCCTTGACTCCCCTGATGTTGCGCATAGTATCTTGACGTTTATCGCATCGACGGCGGCCGCAGCCGCGTGTATGCGTTTGTTGCTCCGCTGCTTCCCGACGTTGCCGCCGTACGGCCGGATGATGCCGGAATGGCGAGCTCCGGACTAAATCCGGAACGCCGCTGCGGGTTGCCCGGGCCGGTGCATGATGGCAGGATGACGGCAAAAACCGTGCTTCGCGGTTCCGGGCGGCAAATATAGTGCACTTTTTGGATTTTAGCGCCGGGAAAGTTAACTTTGAACCTGCATATGAAAATGTCGCTGCGACATATCCTTCCGTGGGCCCTGCTGGCCGCGGCGTTCTGTGTGCCGGCCCGGCGCCCCGACGCGGAGCGTCCGCTGCC
>NZ_CABMQJ010000001.1 GCF_902388705.1 uncultured Alistipes sp. | reverse complement strand
CAACCCGCTGCGCGCCCGCCAGAAAGGCGTACTCCGCCGCCCGGGGCACACCGAGGCCGCCATCGACCTCGCGCGGCTGGCCGGATTGCAGCCCGCAGGCGCACTGATCGAGATCATGAACGACGACGGCACGATGGCCCGCCTGCCGCAGCTGGTGGAAATCGCCCGGAAATTCGACCTCAAAATCATTTCGATTGCCTCGCTCATCGAATACCGGTTGCGCGAGGAGTCCATCGTCGAGAAGGGCGAAACCGTCGACCTGCCAACCGCATGGGGCGATTTCCGCATCACGCCGTTCCGCCAGAAGAGCAACGGGCTGGAGCACGTGGCCCTCACCAAAGGCGAGTGGACGGACGACGAACCGGTTCTGACACGCGTGCACTCGTCGTGCGCCACGGGCGACATCTTCGGCTCGTGCCGCTGCGACTGCGGCGACCAGTTGCACGAAGCGATGCGCATGATCGAGCAAGAGGGCAAGGGTGCCATCATCTACCTTCAGCAGGAGGGGCGCGGCATCGGCCTCTGCAACAAAATCAAGGCTTACAAACTCCAGGACGAGGGGCTCGACACGGTCGACGCCAACGTACGGCTGGGCTTCGGTGTCGACGAACGCGATTACGGCGTCGGTGCGAGCATCATCCGCGAAATGGGTATCAAGCACATGCGGCTGATGACCAACAACCCGCTCAAGCGTGCGGGACTCGAGGGCTACGGGCTCCGGATCGACGAAATCGTACCGGTGGTCATCGCCCCCAACGAGCACAACCTGCGCTACCTGAAAACCAAGGAAGAGCGCATGCACCACACACTGGGACTCGACAGCAAATAAAATAATCAGCCAACCATGCAGTTAGCCCACATCGCACTCTGGACACAACGCCTCGAAGAACTGCGGGATTTCTATGTCCGCTACTTCGGCGGTGTGAGCAACGAGCGGTATGTCAATCCTGCCAAAGGATTCGAATCCTATTTCATCCGTTTCGGCGACGGCTGCCAGTTGGAACTGATGCGCCGCACGGACATCCGCGAACAGGCCGTCGGGCCCCGGCTGGGGCTGTGCCATTTCGCGTTCGGGCTCGGCAGCAGGGAAGAGGTACTCGCGCTGACCGAGCGGCTCCGGGCCGACGGCCACCAGATAGCGGGGGAGCCCCGCACCTCGGGGGACGGCTATTTCGAGAGCGTCGCGGCAGACCCGGACGGAAATTTGATAGAACTGGTATATAAATGACGATGAACCCGAAAGAACTGCGTATCGTATTCATGGGCACGCCCGAATTCGCCGTGCCGTCGCTCCGGGCGCTGGTCGCCGGAGGCTACAATGTCGTGGCCGTGGTCACCACGCCCGACAAACCCGCCGGCCGCGGACAGAAACTCCACCAGAGCGACGTCAAGCTGGCCGCCCTCGAGCTGGGGCTTCCGGTGCTGCAGCCCGAGAAACTCAAGGCGCCCGAATTCGTCGAGGCGATGCGCGCCCTCGAGCCCGACCTGGGTATCGTCATCGCATTCCGGATGCTGCCCGAGGTAATCTGGGCCATGCCGCGTTTCGGAACGTTCAACCTCCACGCCTCGCTGCTGCCGCAGTACCGCGGCGCAGCGCCTATCAACTGGGCGGTCATCAACGGCGAAACCGAAACCGGAGTTACGACGTTCCTGCTCAACCACGAAATCGACAAAGGAGCCATCATCGGGCAAATCCGCGTCCCGATACTGCCGGAGGACTGTGTGGGTACGCTGTACGACAAGCTGATGCACACCGGCACCTCGCTCGTGACCCAAACCGTCGACAGCATCGCAGCGGGCGATATCCGCCCCGTCGAACAGATGCACATTGACCAAGCAGCCCTGCATCCGGCACCCAAAATATTCAAGGAGGACTGCCTTATCGACTGGACGTGGGACGGACGGCGCATCGTAAACTTCGTACGCGGTCTGTCGCCCTATCCGGCAGCCTGGGCGGAGATGTACAAAACAGGCATCGAAACGCCGCTCCCGGCAAAGATATATACCGCGGCATTCGAGCCCGCAGCCCACGGCGAGGAGCCCGGCAGCATCGAAAGCGACGGCCGCACCTCGCTCCGCATCGCCTGTGCGGACGGCTGGATCGCCCTCGGCGAAATTCAAATCGCCGGCAAGAAACGGCTCCCGGTACGGGAACTGCTGCTCGGACTGCGGGATATCGGCAGTTACCGGTTCCGGAAATAACGGCAGTATCGACTGACACCGGGAATGTCAAAACCGACGGATAATTAAGCCCCCGGAGCAAAAGCTCCGGGGGCTTAATTATTTACGGGCGCATGTCGGGACTGCATCCGGAAAGATAGCCCGCGCAACAGCGCTGTTCCTTACCGGCTTCCGGCCGGCATATTCACCGACTGGAACGCTCCGGCCCGCCGACGTTCGCACCTATTTCATCACCACATCCGCCTCGAGGAAATAGTGGTCGCTCGGGTATTTGCCGCCGATACGGTCTTTAACCAGTTCGGAGGCACGGGCACGGAGCCCGTCGCCTTTCAGGTAGATGAAGTCAATCCGTCCGGGCTTTCCCTTTTTCGGCCGATAGGCCTCGCCTTTGAACTGGTGGAATGAGTTTTCGTGCGTATCCCCGCCGTTGGCCTGAATAAAGGCATCTGTCCAGCCTGCATCCGTCAGGGCTTTCGCCACGGGATTCGAGGGCTTCGAATTGAAGTCTCCGACGAGCACCTGCGGAATATTCCCGGGATACTGCCCCGTTTCGTCCAGTACGACCCGCACCTGCGCGATCCGGGCCTCCTGCGAAATATGGTCGAGGTGCACCGATAAGACCCGGAACTCCCGCCCTGTGCGGCGGTCGCGGAGCCGCACCCAGCTGACATGGCGCGCACGCGCCGTTCCCCACGCTTCGGAACCGCCGATAAGCGGTGTTTCCGAAAGCCAGTAAACGCCCGCTCCAGTCATCTCGTAACGTTTCTTCGAGAACATCACCAGATTCTTGGCAATGCCGTGGTACTCCCGGTCGGGCATGGCGTCCATCTCGGGCCCGGAATAACCGAAAACGAAATAGCACGGAAACATCCGGCACATGTCCTCGTATTGTCCCACCGTAACCTCCTGCAGGCAATATATATCGGCCTTGCGGCGCTTCATCACCTCGCGGCACAGCTCTTTGCGCACCGACCAGCCGTTGCCGGACTCCTCGTCCTGAGGCAGGGGCACCCGGATATTGCATGAAACCACCCGGTGCACGCCGCGTTCCCGGGCCGCAGCCGCGCCGCACAGTATGAGAGCGGCGCACAATAACAAGATTTTCTTCATAAATAAATATATGTAACGATTACTACCGACCGGGCGGCAACAAAAATAGCACATTAAAAACAAATGCATACAATAAAACACACAATAATACAAAAAAAAGAAAGACAAAAGCATAATATAGGGATAAAAAAATAAAATATTTATATCTTTGCACTATCGCTCCGCTCAACCCGGAACGAACCCGACCGAAAAACCAGACCTAACCGATCATGGAAGAAACATACGTAATAGGAATCGATTACGGGACGGACTCCGTGCGCGCCCTGCTGGCGAATGCCTCCACGGGAGAAATCGCAGCCGACTCCGTATTCAACTATCCGCGCTGGAATACACAGGCGTACTGTGCGCCTGCCGAATCGCGCTTTCGCCAGCATCCGCAGGACTACCTCGACGGCCTGTGCGGCGTAATCGGCGACGTGCTCGCCGCACGTCCGGAACTCGCCCCGCAGGTAAAGGCAATCGCTGTCGACACGACGGCCAGCACACCGTGCCTGGTCGACCGCAAAGGCACACCGCTGGCGCTCCGGCCCGAATATGCCGAAAATCCGGATGCGATGTTCGTCCTGTGGAAAGACCATACGGCGCACCGCGAAGCGGAAGAGATTACGGCCCTGTGCGCACGCAGCGGCATAAACTACGCCCGGCACTCGGGCAACCACTATTCGTCGGAATGTTTCTGGGCCAAAGGACTGCACCTGCTGCGCGGCAGCGAACAACTCCGGCGCGACGCATACGCCCTCGTCGAGTTGTGCGACTGGATTCCGGCCGTACTCACCGGCGCGGATGATCCTTCGGCGATGCACGTCAGCCACTGCGCCGCAGGCTCGAAACAGATGTGGGCCGAAGAGTGGGGCGGATTTCCCCCGGAGGAGTTCTTCGAAGAGATCGACCCGATACTGCTTCCCATCGTGCGCAACATCAGCAAAACGAACCACACCTGCGACCGGGCAGCCGGACGGATTGCCCCGGAATGGGCCACCCGGTTCGGGCTCCCGGCAGACGTGGTGGTCGGGGTAGGCAATATCGACGCGCATGCGGGTGCCGTGGGCGCGGGAATCGGTTGCGGCACGGTCGTGCTCAACCTCGGCACCTCGGCCTGCTACATGGCGCTCATGCCCTCCGAAGAGATGAACGGCCGCCTCGTCGAAGGCATCTTCGGACAGGTCGACGACTCGATTGTCCCGGGCATGGTCGGCTTCGAAGCCGGCCTTTCCGCATTCGGGGATGTATACGCGTGGTTCAAGGAGCTGCTGTGCTGGCCGCTGAAAGAGGTGCTTGCCCGTTCGGAACTGCTCGACGCACAGACCCGGCAGCGGCTCGTCGCAGAGTGCAGCGAGCGCATCTTGGGCAGGCTGACGCAAGAAGCCGAACGGCTGGTGCTCCGTGAGGACTCGCCGCTGGCGACCGACTGGCTCAACGGCCGCCGCAATCCCTATCCGGCGCCCAAGCTGGCCGGAACCGTCACCGGGCTGCGGCTTTCGACCTCGGCACCGGAAATCTACTACGCCTTTGCCGAAGCCACGGCGTTCGCCACCAAGGCAATCCTCGACCACCTCGCCGCAAACGGCGTGGTAATCGAAAAACTCACGGGCATCGGCGGCATATCGCAGAAATCGCCCTTCGTCATGCAGTTGCTCGCCGACGTAACCGGCCGTAAAATCTCGGTCATCGACTGCAAGCAGGCATGCGCCATGGGCTCCGTCGTCTACGCCTCCATAATCGCGGGGCGTTACGGCTCGGTGGAGGAGGCACAGCGGGCGCTCTGCAACTTCCCGTCGAGGGTCTACGCACCCGCCGCCGAACGGTATCCGCTGCTTATGCAGCGCTACGAACGCTACAAAGCCCTGGGACAAACCCGGCAACGATAACCCGAACACACAACCAACCGAACCTGAAACCACAAATGAATTTCCTGACCAATCCGGAGAAACGGAAATGGGTGATTGTGGTGACGATTTTCATCGCCATCATCTGCAACTACCTCGACCGGCAACTGCTGTCGATTCTCAAACCGACCATCAAGGCCGCATTCGACATGAACGACGACGGCTACGCGTTCATCGTCAACATTTTCCTGATATGCTACGCCGTCATGTACCCCATATCGGGCATTCTCGTCGACAAGTTCGGGCCCAAAAAGGTCATGTTCTTCGGCATACTGGCCTGGTCGGCGGCCTGCATCGGCGGCGGCCTCTCGTCGAACATGGAACAATTCGCCTTTTTCCGCGGCCTGCTCGGGCTGGCCGAGCCCACGATTTTCGCAGGACAGATCGTCGCCGTGACGGTCTGGTTCGAGAAACGCCAGCGGGCCACGGCCAACAGCCTCTGCACCGCCGGGGGCTCGATCGGCACGGTCGTCGCCCCGATTGTCATCGCATGGCTCTCGACCCTGTTTCCGTGGAACGACGTATTCGTGCTGGCGGGCGGAATCGGCATCCTGATTGCCGTCGTCTGGATTTTCGTCTACACCAACCCGCCCAAAGAGATACTCGACGTCACGCTGAACGAAAGCGCCGCCAACCAACAGCACGGCAAAGCATTCTCGTGGGGCGGACTCTGGAAGACCCGCACGCTGTGGGGCGTGCTGCTCATCCGTTTTGTCAGCGACCCGGTATGGTATTTCTGCCTGTTCTGGCTGCCGGGATACCTGCAGGAAGACTCGGGGCTGACGCTCATACAGGTCGGATGGGTCGGATGGATTCCCTTCCTGTTCGGTGCCGTGGGCGGCGTATTGACCTCGGCATGGTCGGACAAAATGGTACGCAAAGGCATGGATCCGCTCCGGGCCCGCAAACGCATGATGACGCTGGTTGCCATCGCCGCCCCGTTATGTATTCTTACGCCCTACTTCAACGAACTGCCGCCGTACTGGAACGTCGCGACCATCATCGCCTCGTTCAGCCTGATTGCCATCATGTGCCTGAGCTGGCTCTATACGATCTGCGTGGTCATCGCCGAAGCCTTTCCCGTGCGCAACGTCGCCAGCGTGGTGGGCATCACGGCCGGTTTCGGCGCCGTGGGCGGAGCCATCTTCAATTATTATGTAGGACAACTGTTGAGCACGATGGGGTCGGCGCTCTTCCTGGTCATGGGCGTCCTGCACTGGATTGCCGTGCTGATACTCTGGAAAATGACGCGGCCCGAAATCCCGCAGGAAAAATAACGGTACGACAAAATAAAAACCACAAACCATGGAACAGAAAATCCAAACCATCCACGAACCGGCCCGCGACATCCCCGTACGCGCGGCAGCAGACATACTTATCGTCGGCGCAGGCCCGTCGGGACTTATGGCCGCACAGGCCGCAGCCGGCAAAGGACTGAAAGTCATGCTGCTCGAAAGCCGCGGATACCTGGGCGGAAACCTCACGATCGGCCTCCCGATTCTGGGCTTCCTCGGGGAGAAGGGCAACCAGATTATCAAAGGGCTTCCCCAGCGTTTCATCGACCGCCTGAAAGAGAAGAACGCGGCGAGCGACCACCGCCCCTGCAAGCTCCACGTAAGCCTGACAATCATCGACCCCGAAGCGAGCAAAACCCTGGCCCTGCAACTGATGGAGGAGGCGGGCGTCGAGGTGCTGATGTACGTGTTCTGCACCGACGTCATCAAAGAGGGCGACGAGGTAAAAGGCGTCATAATCGAGAGCAAGGCCGGACGCGAGGCAATCCTCGCCAAAACCGTAATCGACTGCACGGGCGACGCCGACGTGGCGTACCGCGCCGGCGTGGAATGCCACAAGGGCGACGCGGAGGGCGGCATGCAGCCCCCGACGCTGATGTTTTCGATGCGCGGCGTCGAAACGCAGCGACTGCGCGACGCCATCGTCAACCAGCCCGAAATTTACGACATGGACATCATGCCCGCAGAGTCGTTCCGCAACGAGAAATTCATCACCGTCGGCCTGCGCAACCAAATCGGCAAGGCCCGGGAAGCCGGAATCGACATCCCCGTAGCCCGTACCATCCTCATTACAGGCATGGCGGAGGACGAGATCTGGGTCAACATGTCGCGCGTAAACGGCGTCGACCCGACCAGGCCCGAAAGCTACACGCACGGGGAAACCGAGGCCCGCAAGCAGATATACGAAATCATGAAATACCTCAAGCAGTACGTTCCGGGCTTCGATAAGGCGTGGCTGGATCGGGTAGCGCCGTTCATGGGCATCCGCGAAAGCCGCGTCATTGTCGGCAAATACGTCCTCACCGCCGGGGACATACTGGCCTGCCGCCGTTTCGACGACGCCGTGGCCGTGGCCAGCTATCCCGTCGACCTGCATCACCCCAAAGGCGGGGACTGCACGCTGGAATACTGCGGCGACTGCTACGACATCCCGTACCGTACGCTCGTGCCGGCGCATGTCGAAAACCTGCTCGTGGCAGGACGCTGCTCGTCGTTCACGCACGAAGCCATGGCTTCGACGCGTGTCATGTCGACCTGCATGGCCCTCGGCGAAGCCGCCGGACGCGCCGCACGCATCGCCCTCGAAGAGGGGGTGCGTCCCTCACAGGTCGATGTGCAGAAACTGCGCCGCGAACTGAAAGAAACCGGCGCCTACCTGCGCTAAAACCCAAGCACCGGAGTTATGAGATTCACAAAACTGCTCCTCGCACTCGTCCTCTGCACAATCACCGCGGCGGTATACGGACAGAGTGCCCGCGAGGAAATCCGCACCACGCCCGACAAGGCCGGAGGGGTCTACTACGTCTACACCTACGACAGCCCCGCAAGCACTCCGGCGCCCGCGGGTTACGAGCCTTTCTACATCAGCCATTACGGACGCCACGGTTCGCGCTGGCTGCTGCGGGAGTCGGAATACACGCAGACGCTGAAAACGTTCGACGCCGCCGCCCGGGCGGGAGCCCTGTCGGAATTCGGGCAGGAGGTGTACCGCCGCCTGCAACTTGCCTGCGCCGACGGACAGGGCAGGGCCGGCGACCTCACGCCGCTGGGTGCCGAGCAGCACCGCGAAATCGCGGAGCGGATGTTCGCCTCCTGTCCGCAGGTATTCCGCAGCGGGGCCCGAATCGACGCACAGTCGACCGTCGTCGTGCGCTGCGTATTGAGCATGGCGGCATTCTGCGACCAGCTCCGGAAGATGAACCCGTCGCTCGTAATAACCCGCACGGCCAACAACCGGACGACCCGTTACCTCAATTTTTTCAGCGTCTCGGCCAATCCGGAACTCGATGCGGAATACCTCGACCTGTTGAAAAGCAAGGCGTGGAAAGACGCCGAGGAGAATTTCCGAAAGAGCCGGATGCATCCCGGACGCCTGATGGGTCTGCTGTTCGCCGATGCAGGATTTGCCGCCGGCATCGACCAACGGGAAGTGATGGAGCAGCTCTGGGCACTGGCCGTAAACGAACAGGACACCCGCACGGGAATCACGTTCTACGACCTGTTCACGCCCGAGGAGCTGTTTGCGGTATGGGAATGCGTCAATTACCGTTTCTACAACTACCGGGGCCCCGGACCGCTCAACCGGGGATATGCGGAGCATTATGCGACGGCGCTGCTCGAAGACATCATCGCCCGCGCCGACAGCGCACTCGCAGCGGGCACGCCTGCGGCCGACCTTCGGTTCGGGCACGACGGCAACCTCATGCCGCTGGTCAGCCTGATGCGCTTCGGGGGATGCACGGCACAGGTAACCGATTCGGACAGGATTGCAGACGCATGGCAGGATTACCGCATCTCGCCGATGGCGGCCAACATACAGTTGATTTTCTACCGCAAAAAGGGCGCGGACGACATACTGGTCCGAATGCTCCACAACGAACAGGAGGTGCGCATACCGCTCGCGTCGGACACGGCGCCGTATTACCGGTGGAGCGACCTGAAAGCGTATTACCTCGAACAAATCGCCCGCGCAAAAGTTCCGGCACGGCAATAAAACGAAAGGCAGGTTAATGCAAAAGGGGCTTCGTAAAGCCCCTTTTGCATTCTTCCCTCCGGACGTCAGCCCTTGATTTCATAGCCCTTGCCGAGCTTCTTCTCGATTTCCGCTTTCGGCAGCGGGCGTGTGCAGAAAAACCAGTCGTAGCACTTCACGCCCTCGGGCTGGTCGTTCATATCCTCGCCTTTCATCGGGACAATCACCTCGTCGCCCGGACGCCAGTCGGCCGGCATGGCAACCCCGAAAGCATCGATGGACTGCAAGCCCACCAGCACGCGTTTTATCTCTTCGAAATTGCGTCCCAGCGCCAGCGGATAGTAAATCATCGCCCGCAGCACCCCTTCGGGATCGACGAAGAACACGGCACGCACGGCGGCAGTCTGGCTCTCGCCGGGCTGAATCATGCCGTAAAGGTTCGCCACCTTCATCGACACGTCGTCGATAATCGGAAATTCGACCTTTATATCCTTCATGCCCTTGTATTCGATTTTCTCGCGGATTGTGCGCAGCCACGCGATATGGCTGTTGCGGCTGTCGACCGAGAGGCCGATAAGTTCGCAGTTGAGCGCCCTGAATTCAGCGGCCCGGGCGCCGAAAGTAAGTACCTCGGAGGTGCAAATCGGCGTAAAATCGGCCGGATGGCTGAAAAGTATCACCCACTTGCCCTTGTAATCGGACGGAAAGCTGACTTTCCCCTGCGTCGTCATCGCTTCGAATGCCGGAACCGGTTCGCCGAGACGCGGCAGTTGCTGTTCGTTCTTCTCCATAATCATACGGTTTTAAATGTTTATATCCGGACACGCAAAGTCAGTGCCCTGCGATATGGAAACTTTCGGTTCCTGTTACCAAATTACGTTTTTCACACCGATAATCCTAATCCTAAACCGCTGTTTTCGGGCGAAATACGGAACCGTATACACAAACGGCGTTTTCGGTCACCGCACCTATCGGAATGCTTGCTTTGCCTGTCACGGCCCTTGACCGGAGATGTTATCGCGCAACCCGAAACGAACACCGGCCGCGGGACAGCGCCGGCTCACAAGCCATGCACAGGCGAGAAATAAAACGGGAATATGTGTTCGTATTTCCGTTTTTTAGTTATATTTAGGAAAAATTCATCCGCATGAAAAAGCTCCTGCTCACAGTTCTCTGTCTTGCCTGCGGTATGGGCAGCCTCACGGCACAGCCCGCAGAAGTCCCGTTCAACGGTCTTATCACCGATGCTTCCGGGAAAGGCATTAAAGCCCGTATCGACGTCAAGAACAGCGAAAAATATACGGTTTCCGACCGGAAAGGGCAGTTCGGGCTGACGGACATCGCCCCCACGGATACGCTTACGGTCAGATACCGGCGAACGACGCATGAAATTCCGGTCGCAGGTCGCAGCAGCCTGAAAATCCTGTGGTTCGACGACAACCCTTCCTGCGATGAAGACGAACAACTCGTCGATTTCGGATTCGGATACGTCAAACGGCGCGAATACACGTCGAGCTCGACGGGCCTGACGGGCAGCGAAATGATCCGCAAGGGATTCACCGACCTGCAGTCGGCCATACTGGCGTTAGTCCCCGGCGTACAGTTGATAAACGGAGAGATTGTCATACGCGGAATCAGCTCCATCAATTCGAGCAGCGCCGCACTGATTGTCTGCGACGGCTCGGAACTCCGCGACCTCAACACCATCAACATCTACGACGTGAAATCGGTCGAAGTCCTGAAAGGCAGCAACATGTACGGACTTCGCGGCGGAAACGGCGTCATCGTCATCCGCACCCGCAGCAAATAACGCAGGTCGGCGCCGTGCATGCACCGGGCAATGCCCATTTTCGGATGCCCGGCACCGGGCAATGTCCTGTTCATGGAAACCGACAAAGCAAGGCGGAACAGGGCAGCCCCAGGCCGGACGGAGCAAAGCAGGCACATGACAGCGCATCACCGCACACACAAAAAAGCCATCCCGCAAGGATGGCTTTTCCATATATCATTATATCATTTCTGCCGGTGCAATCAGCGGATCTTCCGGATAATCTCCCCGCCGTGGCGAATCGCCTCCTCGTTGGCGGGAAGCATTTTCCAGGCACGCTCGGGGAGCGACTTTTTGAGGCCGACCATCACGTTCTCCATTTCGACGACGGGACGCACCTTGAGGTAACCGCCCAGAATCATCGTATTGAACAGCTTGGCCTGTCCCATCTTCGCACACTCGGCCGTGGCGTCGATCGCATAAACCTCGATGTCCTCGCGCACCGGATGGCGCGTGATGCCGTTCGTATCGTAAATCAGCACGCCGCCGGGTTTGACCATCGGCTCGAACTTCTCCATCGACTGCTGGTTCAGGATAATCGCCGTATCGAACTCGTGCGCAATCGGCGAAGATATTTTCCGATCCGAAAGGATCACCGTCACATTGGCCGTACCGCCGCGCATTTCGGGGCCGTAAGAGGGCATCCACGTCACCTCGAAATCCTGCATTACTCCCGAGTAAGCCAGTATCTTACCCATCGAGAGGACACCCTGTCCTCCGAATCCTGCGATAATTAACGTCTCTTTCATAGCGTGTCCTCTTATTTTACGTCCTTGATATCGCCCAGCGGATAGTAGGGCAGCATGTTCTGCTCGAGCCATTCGTTCGATGCCACGGGCGAGAGTTTCCAGCCGCTGTTGCAGGTCGAAACGACCTCTACGAGCGAGAAGCCCTTGCCGGCCATCGAATTTTCGAACGCCTTGCGGATTGCCCGCTTGCACTTGCGCACGTTGGCGGGCGTATGCACGCTCTGGCGCGTGATGAAAGTGGCGCCGTCCAGGTGGGCCATCATCTCGGCAATCTTATAGGGATAGCCGTTCAGGCGCGGATCGCGGCCGTAAGGGGTCGTCGCGGTCTTCATACCCAGCAGGGTAGTCGGGGCCATCTGGCCGCCCGTCATGCCGTATATGGCGTTGTTGATGTATACCGCCACGACATTCTCGCCGCGCGCGGCCGCATGAATCGACTCCGCCGTACCGATGGCCGACAGGTCGCCGTCGCCCTGGTACGTGAAGACCAGGTTGCCGGGATGCAGGCGTTTCACGGCCGTAGCCACAGCCAGTGCGCGCCCGTGCGCCGCTTCAATCCAGTCGATGTCGATGTAGTTGTATGCGAATACGGAGCAGCCGACGGGCGATACGCCCACGGTTTTCTCTTCGAGGCCCATCTCCTCGATGACCTCGGCTATCAGTTTGTGTACCGTGCCGTGACTACAGCCGGGGCAGTAGTGCATGACGTTGTCGGTAATGAGCTTCGGTTTCGTGTAAACCAGATTCTCGTTTTTGATTTCAACCTCTGCCATCATCTTTACTTTTTAATCAGTTTTTCCTTGAGCGCCGCAAGCACCTCGTCGGGCGCGAACATCATACCGCCCTGGCGGCCGAAATGCTCGACGGGGGCTACGCCGTTCACGGCCAGCCGCACGTCCTCGACCATCTGTCCGGCATTGAGCTCGGCGGAAAGGAAGCCTTTCACACCGCGTCCGGCCAGTTCGGCAATCGGTTTCTTGGGGAAAGGATAGAGGGTAATCGGGCGCAGCAGGCCGACTTTTAGTCCTTCGGCACGCGCCATCTCGACCGTTGCCGAGCAGATGCGCGCCGACGACCCGAACGCTACGATGACGTAGTCTGCGTCGTCGCAGCCGATCGCCTCGTAACGCACCTCGTTCTCCTCGAGCGCCCTGTATTTCTCCTGCAAACGCTTGTTGATAATCTCCATCTTCTCCGACTGCAGCTCGAGCGACGTCACGATATTGCGTTCGCGGTCGGCAGGCTTGCCGTACGTCGCCCAGGTCTTGCATTCGGCTGCAATCTCCGCGTCGGTTTTGCGGGGACGCTGCGGCGCGAGCACCACTTTCTCCATCATCTGCCCGATGGCGCCGTCGGCGAGAATCATCGCCGGATTGCGGTATTTGAACGCGAGGTCGAACGCTTCGGCTACGTGGTCGTGCATCTCCTGCACCGAGTTGGGCGCCAGCACAATCATGTGGAAGTCGCCATGTCCGCCGCCCTTGCAGGCTTGGAAATAATCGCCCTGCGAAGGTTGAATCGTGCCGAGGCCCGGGCCGCCGCGCTGGCAGTTAATGACCAGACAGGGGAGCTCGGCGCCCGCCAGGTAGCTCAAGCCCTCCGACATCAGGCTGATGCCGGGGCTCGACGACGAGGTCATCACCCGCTTGCCGGTCGCAGCGCCGCCGTAAACCATATTAATCGAAGAAATCTCCGACTCGGCCTGCAATACGACCATACCCGTGGTTTCCCACGGTTTGAGTTCCATCAGTGTTTCCATCACTTCCGACTGGGGAGTGATCGGGTATCCGAAATATCCGTCGCAACCGTAGCGTATCGCAGCATGGGCGATCACCTCGTTGCCTTTCATCAGTTTTACCTCTTTCTCTGCCATAGCTACTCGAATTTTTGACGATAAACCGTGATGACGCTGTCGGGGCAAATCACCGCACACGAAGCACAGCCCGTGCAGGCATCGGGATTCGCCATCCGGGCAATGGGGTAGCCCTTGCTGTTCACCTCTGCCGATAACTCCAGCACGTCGCACGGACAGGAAGCCACGCAGACCCCGCATCCTTTGCAACGCTCCTTATCGACAACGATTGTTCCTTTTATTTTAGCCATAAGCCGTAGTATTGTTAAGTTCCTTACAAATATATGAAAAAATCCCGAAAATTCTAAACGAATGCAACAAATCTTATCATGAAACCGACAAATAAGAAGCAGCGTCCCCGGAATAATTCACTCCGAACACGCTGCATACAAAACATTTCCGGCATTTATCACGCCTCGGGAACGGGGCCATAGCTGTTTTGGCCGGGCTCCCCGGGCAAGCACAGCCAATAAATCATGAAAACAAGATACACGCCCTGCAAAATGGCAATTGCCAGATCGGCATCCGCGAGCCAGGCTGCCGCACCGGGTTTGAGGGAGAAACAACCGACAACACGGCCTGCGATGCCGATTAGCAAATATACACCCGCCCGCCATCCGCTGCGCCCGCTGTCGTGCAGGCGGCGTACCATAACGGCCAGGTAGGGCAGCAGGAACGGCAGGCCGACAAGGAAAACAGCATAACGCCTGACAGCATCGCCGGCGTTACAGCAGTTGAGAACACCCAGGACAACGGCGAACCCGAGAAAAAGCACGGGCAAGAGGAACAGCACAAAATACCAAAACTCGGGCAACGGTGCACGTCCCCGAAAATCCGCATAGTGGCGAAAGCACTTGACAAACCATTTCATTGCAAATCGGTTTTAAGGGATTGTCATGCAAGTTAACGATTTTCCGCCGTCCTGCAAAGCAAAGGGCCGTCCTTTTTCAGGACGGCCCCATAACGGTTTTTACGGACAGCTACTCCTCGAACGAGTGAATCACCACGCCCGAGCGGAGTTTCGGCTCGAACCACGTCGTCTTCGGAGGCATGATGTTGCCCGTATCGGCGATGTTGATGAGCTGCTGCATCGAAACGGGGTAAAGGGCGAAAGCCGCCTTCATCTCGCCGCTGTCGACACGGCGCTTCAACTCGCCCAGGCCGCGGATGCCGCCCACGAAGTCGATTCGTTTCGAGGTGCGCAGGTCTTTGATGTCCAGAATTTTATCCAGCACGAGGTTCGACAGCACCGTAACGTCCAGCACGCCAATCGGGTCGTTGTCGTCGTACGTGCCCGGTTTGGCCGTCAGGCTGTACCAGCGGCCGTCGAGGTACATTGAGAAATTATGCAGTCCCGTGGGGCGGTACTCGTCCGCACCCTTGTCCTCGACGGTAAAGTTTTCCGCCAGCCTGCCGAGCAGCTCTGCGGGCGTCAAACCGTTCAGGTCGCGGACAACGCGGTTATAATCGATAATACGAAGCTGCCCCGCAGGGAATGTAACGGCAAGGAAGTAACTGTACTCCTCGTTGCCCGTATGACTGGGATTCTTGCGCTGACACTCCTGACCCACGCGCGCGGCCGCAGCCGTGCGATGGTGTCCGTCGGCCACATACAGCGCGGGAATGTCCGCGAAAATCTCCGTAATACGGTCGTTGGTCTTTTTATCGCGGATAACCCACAGTTTATGGCCGAAGCCGTCGGCCGCCGTGAAATCGTACTCCGGGGCATTGTTCTTCACCACGTCGGCCACAATGGCGTCGATTTCGGCGTTGTCGGGATAGGCGAAAAACACCGGCTCGATGTTGGCTTGCTGGTTGCGAACATGAATCATGCGGTCCTCCTCCTTGTCGGGACGCGTCAGCTCGTGCTTCTTGATAGCCCCCGAGAGGTAATCCTCGTAATTGCAGCACATCGTCAGGCCGTACTGCGTGCGGCCGTCCATCGTCTGCGCATAGATATAGTAGTACTCTTCGGGATCCTGCTCGAGCCAGCCCTTTTCGCGCCATGCGCGGAAGTTCTCGACCGCTTTGTCATAAACCTCCTGCGAATGCTCGTCGGCAATGGGGTCGAAATCGATCTCAGGTTTGATGATGTGCAGCAGCGAGCGCTCGGTTGCCTCGGCCTTGGCCTCGGCGGAATTGAGCACGTCGTAAGGACGCGACGCCACTTCGGACGCATACTGTTTCGGGGGGCGTATCCCGCGGAAAGGTTTGATTCGTACCATACTGTTTAGAATTCATATTAAGGCAAAAAAGGCGGGCGCAGCCAATTCGCTCCCGCCTTTCATGCGCCGTTATACACTATTTGTTCACCTGGAACCGGGTGTTGCCGTTCTTGAAGAAATCGACGATTTGGCTGGCGGCGGCGAGGCCCGCATTGATATTTGCCTCGGCGGTTTCCGCCCCCATCTTCTTCGCCGTGGCGAATACCCGCTTGCCGAATTTCTCGTCCAGTTCGGCCTGGTTCCCGGCAGCGATGTCGGTAATGTACTTCAGGTCTTCGCGTTCGGCCAGCGCCTTCACCACGCCCTGTTCGTCGATCACCTCCTTGCGGGCGGTGTTGACGAGCGTAGCGCCCTTGGGCATGGACATCAGCAGGTCGTAGCCGATCGAGCCTTTGGTCTGCTCCGTCGCCGGAATGTGCAGCGAGAGGAAGTCTGCATGCTTATACAAATCTTCGACCGAATTCACCTGCTTCACGCCGTCGGCCTCGAAAACCGTAGCGTCCGTGATGAACGGGTCGTAAGCAATGACGTTCATCCCCATCGCCTTGCCTTTGCGGCCGACCAGTTTGCCCACGTTGCCGTAAGCATGGATGCCGAGGGTCTTGCCCTGTATCTCCGAACCCGTGCCGGGCGTAAAACGGTTCCGCGACATGAAAATCATCATGGCCAGCGCCAGTTCGGCCACGGCGTTGGAATTCTGTCCCGGGGTGTTCATCACCACGATGCCCCTCGCCGTAGCGGCCGCAAGGTCGACATTGTCGTATCCGGCACCTGCGCGGACAACGATTTTGAGGTTCTTCGCCGCTTCGATGACTTCGGCCGTCACCTTGTCGCTGCGGATAATCAGCGCGTCGACGTCGGCCACGGCAGCCAGCAGTTCCGACTTGTCGGTATACTTTTCGAGCAGGGCCAGTTCATAACCGGCATCTTCGACGATTTTCCGAATGCCGTCGACAGCCTTTTTGGCAAAAGGTTTCTCGGTTGCAACCAATATTTTCATACCTGTACTTTCTATTAGATGAATAAAATCGATGTCCGCGGCAGCTTTTTTCTTCGGAGTAAATGTAAAGAAATGCGCCATGGCCCTACGTTATTTTGCGTGTTTGGCGGCAAACTCCTGCATGCAGCCTACGAGCACCTCGACGCTCTCCCTGGGCAGGGCGTTGTAGCACGATGCACGGAAACCGCCCACCAGCCGGTGGCCCTTGATGCCCACGATACCGCGGCTCTTGGTGAATTCCATGAACTCGGGAGCCAGCTCCTCGTAGCCGTCGGCCATCACGAAGCAGATGTTCATCAGCGAACGGTCTTCCTTGGCCACCGTGCCGCGGAACAGCGGGTTGCGATCGATCTCGTCGTACAGCAAGGCGGCTTTCTCCTGGTTGCGGCGATAGATTTCGGGCACCCCGCCAATCGACTTGAGCCACTTGAGCGTCTCCTTGAGTACATAAATCGGGAATACGGGCGGCGTGTTGAACATCGAGCCGTTCTCCACATGGGTGCGGAACGAAACCATCGTCGGCAGATCACGGACGATTTTGTCGAGCATGTCCTCGCGGATGATGGCGAACGCCACGCCCGCAGGGGCGAGGTTCTTCTGCGCACCGCCGTAAATCATGGCATATTTCGTCACGTCGATCGGATGCGAAAGGATGTCCGACGACATGTCGGCGATTACGGGCACGGGCGAGGTGATGTCCTCGTGGTACTCGGTACCGTAAATCGTATTGTTCGAGGTGATATGTACGTAATCCAAATCGGCGGGAATCGCGAATCCCTTGGGAATATAGGTGAAATTCTTGTCCTCGGACGAAGCGAGCAGTTCGACCTCGCCGTAACGCTTGGCCTCCTTGATGGCTTTCTTCGACCACACGCCGGTATTCACATAACCGGCTTTTTTACCCAGGAAGTTGGCGGGCACTTCGTAGAAGAACGTGCTGGCGCCGCCGCCGATATAGAAAATCTTGTAGTTGTCGGGAATGTGGAGCATCTCGCGGAAAAGCGCGTCGGCCTCGGCCATCACGTCGTCGAAATCTTTCGTACGGTGCGAAATCGAAAGCAGCGAAAGGCCCGATCCGTTGAAGTCGATGATAGCTTTGGCTGCATTTTCGAGAACTTCGTCTGCAAGGATCGAGGGTCCCGCGTTAAAATTGTGCTTTTTCATAATATTCAGATTGTGAATTTAGTGTTTGGGACTACAAGCTGTTAGTTTACTAACACAAATATAGATAAAATATTCTTGAGAATGCAACACTTGTGCAAAACTTGTTCAAAGAAATTTCACTCGGTGTCCCGAACGCTCGGCATTTTGAATTGTTTTTATTACTTTTGCCGAAACTTAACAACCGCCGCAATGGTAAAATCGATGACGGGCTTCGGCAAAGGCGAAGCCTCCCTGCAAAATAAGAAAATCACGGTCGAAATCCGCTCGCTCAACTCCAAACAACTCGATTTGGGGCTGCGCCTGCCTGCCGTATACCGCCAGTCGGAATACGAAATCCGCAACATCATCGCCCGCACCATCCAGCGCGGCAAGGTCGACGTGTTCGTCACGGTGGAGTCGCAGGCCGTGGAGACCCCGGCCCGCATAAATAAAGAGGTGTTCCGCGAATACCTGCACCAGATGACCGACACGCTCGCATTCGCAGGCATCGACGCCGACTACGACGCCATCGTGCCCGTCGTGATGCGCCTGCCCGAGGTCGTATCGACCGAAACGGAGAGTATCTCCGACGAGGAACACGCGGCGCTGATTGCCGCCACCGAAAGCGCTGCGGCACAGCTCGACGCCTTCCGCGTGCAGGAGGGGGCGATCCTGATTGCCGACCTGCTCTCGCGCGTGGAGAAAATCGAAACGTACAAAGAGGAGGTGGTGCCGTTCGAACAGGCCCGCACGGAAACGATTAAGGCCCGTATCCTGGAAAACCTCGGGAAACTGCAGGTCGACGTCGACCGCAACAGGCTGGAGCAGGAGATGATTTTCTACCTCGAAAAACTCGACATCACCGAAGAGAAAGTCCGCCTGGCCAACCACTGCAAATACTTCCGCGAAGTGGCGGCCGAAGAGGAGGGCGTGGGCCGCAAACTGGGCTTCATCGCCCAGGAGATGGGGCGCGAAATCAACACGATGGGATCGAAAGCCAACGAATCGAACATCCAGATACTCGTCGTCAAGATGAAAGACGAACTGGAAAAAATCAAGGAACAGGTACTGAACATACTATAATGGGCAAGGTAATCATATTCTCCGCCCCGAGCGGTTCGGGCAAAACCACAATCGTACGCGAATTGCTGAAACGTTTTCCGCAGTTCGAGTTTTCGGTGTCGGCGACCAGCCGTTCACCCCGCGGCTGCGAGCGCCACGGCTGCGACTACCACTTCATGACACACGAGGAGTTCATGCAGGCCGTCGCCGAGAACCGCTTCGTGGAGTGGGAGGAGGTCTACCAGGGCACCTGCTACGGCACGCTGCGCTCGGAGGTCGAGCGCATCTGGGCCAAAGGCAACATCATCGTCTTCGACGTGGACGTCGTGGGCGGCACCAACCTCAAACGCATCTTCGGCGACGACGCCTGCTCGATATTCGTCATGCCCCCCTCGATCGAAGAGCTGCGCCGGCGACTCGTATGCCGCGGCACGGACGCTCCCGAGGTAATCGACCGCCGCGTGGCGAAAGCCGAATTCGAGCTGACGAAAGCCCCCGAGTTCGACCACATCGTCGTCAACGACTCGCTCGACGATGCGATTTGCAAAACCACCTGCATCATCAACGAATTCATAGCCAGCCAGCGATGAAGCGCGTCATGCTCTATTTCGGGTCGTTCAACCCCGTGCACAAGGGACACATGGCCCTGGCGGAGTACGCCGTGGAACGCGGACTGTGCGACGAGCTGGTGCTTGTCGTTTCGCCCCGGAGCCCCTACAAGCAGGCGGCGGAGCTGGCACCCGAAACAGATCGCTTCGAAATGGCCGAAACAGCCTGTGCGGCATCGCGCTATCCCGACCGTATCAAACCCTCGGTCGTCGAATTCCTGCTGCCCAAACCCTCCTACACAATCGACACGCTGCGCTACCTGACCGAGAACCACGGCGCGGAGATGCAGTTCTCCATCCTGATGGGCGCCGACCAGCTCGAGCGGCTCGACGGCTGGAAAGAGTACGAAAAGATACTCGAATACCCGATATACGTCTACCCGCGCCGCGGCGAAAGGACGGACAAATTCCCCGGCCGCATCACCGTACTGGAAGATGCGCCGCTGCTGGACATCTCCTCGACGGAGATTCGCGGGCGCATCGGACAGGGTGAGGACACCTCGCGGATGCTCGACCCGGGCGTTGCCGACTACATCCGCCGCAAAGGACTGTGGAGTCCCGCGGCACGCAAGGCGGCGCTCACGGCGCAGATTGCCGAAGACCCGCAGAACACGGCCCTCTATATCGAGCGGGGCAAGCTTCACTACCGGCTTAACGAGTGGGGCGCGGCGCTCAACGATTTCAACCGCGTACTGCAACTCGACGACAGCCACGCCGAAGCGCGCCAGTATGCCCGCATGGTGCAGGAAATACTCGAATTCAGATACAAAGACATATACAACCCCTGACAATGACACGTTTGAAGATTGCCCTGATGGCGGGCGGCGATTCGCCCGAACGGGAGATTGCGCTCCAGAGCGCAGCGCAAATCGAAGCAGCGCTCGACCACACCAAATACGACATCACGGTCATCGACCTCCACCACCGCGACTGGCACTACACGGCCCCCGACGGGCGGCAGTGGCAGCTCGACAAGAACGACTTCTCGCTGACGGTGGACGGCATGCGCAAGGCCTTCGATTACGCACTGATTATTATCCACGGCACCCCGGGCGAGGACGGCAAACTGCAGGGCTACCTCGACATGATGGGTATCCCGTACTCGTCGTGCTCGATGACTTCGTCGGTCATCACCTTCGACAAAATCACCACCAAGCGCACCGTGGCGGGGCGGGGCATCAACCTCGCCCGCGAACTGTTCCTCTGCAAGGGCGAAACCGTCGACCCGGACAAGGTCGTGGCCGAATTCGGCCTGCCGCTCTTCATCAAGCCCAACGCCAGCGGCAGCTCGTTCGGCGTAACGAAAGTTCATACGCGCGACGAGGTGCTGCCCGCCGTCGAAGCGGCATTCGCCGAAAGCAACGAGGTGCTGATCGAAGAGTGTATCGCCGGCCGCGAAATGGGCTGCGGCATGATGGTCGCCGGCGGCCGGGAGTACCTGTTCCCGATCACGGAAATCGTTTCCAAAAAAGATTTCTTCGATTACCAGGCCAAATACACCGAGGGATACTCGGATGAAATAACCCCGGCTGATATCTCCCCCGAAATCGCAGAGGAGCTGCACCGCATGACCCGCGCCGCCTATAAGGCGTGCCGCTGCTCGGGCGTCGTACGCGTCGATTTCATCGTCACGCCCGAAGGCAAACCCTACATGATAGAAATCAACTCCATCCCCGGCATGAGCGCGGGCAGCATCGTCCCCAAACAGGCCAAAGCCATGGGTATGACGCTGGGGGAGATGTTCGACCTGATAATCGCCGACACCTGCCGCAGATGATCGAGATAGACGACAAAATCGTAAGCGCCGACCTGCTGCGCGAGTGTTTCGCCTGCGACATCGCCCGATGCAAAGGCATCTGCTGTGTCGAAGGCAATGCGGGTGCGCCGCTCGAAGCCGAAGAGGTGGAGATCCTCGAACGCGAATACGCGGCCTATAAGCCCTACATGACGCCCGAGGGCATCGAATCCGTCGAGCGGCAGGGGTTTATGGTCGTGGACGACGACGGCGACCTCACCACGCCGCTGGTCGACGATGCGGAGTGCGCCTACGCCTACCGGGAGAACGGCGTCACGCTCTGTGCCGTCGAGAAGGCATGGCTGGAGGGTAAGACCGCATTCCGCAAACCGATTTCATGCCACCTCTATCCGATTCGGGTGGTGCAGTTTTCGAACGGCACGGTGGGGCTCAACTACCACCGCTGGTCGGTCTGCGCCCCGGCGCGCGAATGCGGCCGCAAACTGGGCCTCCCGGTTTACAAGGCGCTCCGCGAACCGATTGTCCGCCGTTTCGGCGAAGAGTTTTACAAGGCGCTCGAAACCGCCGAGGAATTTATTCGACAACAATAGGATACACATGAAAAAATACAGCCTCACATGTATGGCCGCCGTTGCGGCACTGACTGCCTCGGCCGGAGCGCCGCAACCCGACGCACCGCAGGCCGACTCGCTCCATATCGCCGCCCTGTCGCCCGAAGAATCCGCAGCCGTCGATTCCATCGCCGCCCTGCGCCTGCGCCTGCAGCCCAAGCAAATCGAGTCGATTTTCGACACCAACGGCCTGACGGTCATCGACACGCTCGACTCGGGCAACGACGCCGTGCAGGTAGTGCTGTACAGCAACAACACCTGGAAATATATCCGCAACCGCGAAGTGGCCAAGGACAGCACGATTTTCGAAAAATACTGGGATACGACGACGCTTTTCCCCTACAAGGACGCCGACATGTCGGGCATGCCCAAGTCGGTGGTCATCGACCTGATCGACTCGACGACAAGCTACCACTGTCCCTATCAGGGTTCGGTGCATCCGCGCGGCAAGTACGGCCCGCGCCGTCGCCGCCAGCACCAGGGCGTAGACCTGCCGCTCAAAATGGGCGACCCTGTTTACGCCACGTTCTGCGGTCGGGTGCGCATTTCGCAGTATAACAAGGGCGGCTACGGCAACCTGGTCATCATCCGCCACGACAACGGCCTGGAAACCTACTACGGACACCTTTCGGAGCGCATGGTGGAACCCGGCCAGTGGGTCGAGGCCGGACAGATCATCGGATTGGGCGGCTCCTCGGGCCGCAGCACGGGGCCGCACCTGCACTTCGAGACCCGCTATTACGGGCAGTCGTTCGACCCCGAGCGGCTGATTGACTTCAAATCCGGTATGCTGTGCCGCGAAACCTTCCTGCTGAAAAAATCGTTCTTCAGCATCTATTCGAACGCCGGGCAGGACTTCGACGACGAAATCGCAAACGAAGAGCAGGACAAGAAAGAGGCGGCCGAAAAGGCGGCCATGCAGTACCACCGCATCAAGTCGGGCGACACGCTGGGCGCCATCGCCCGCAAGTACGGCACGACGGTGACGAACATCTGCCGCCTGAACGGCATCAAGTCGACCACGACGCTGCGTATCGGCCGCTCGCTGCGGGTACGGTAAGGCCCCGGCAACGAACCGGAAGCCGCCTGAACGAAAACGAGGGCCGGAGTTTTGAAACTCCGGCCCTCGTTTTATTTGTCCGACGCTACTCCCTGACGATTTTCAGGTCGTCGAGCCACATGCGGAACGAAGTCGTATTCTCGGTCGAGACAGCGAGGCGCGTTTCGGGCGTAGCCCCCGTAACCGTTACGCTGTGCTCCGTCCATTCCAGCACCTTCTTCGCATCGGCGCCCACCTCGGCAGGGGTCTTGTTGGTCAACACCATCGCACCTTCACCGTTGGCGAACGTACCTGCGCCCGCATGAACCAGCACTTTGAAATCGGCACCGCAAACGACACTCGGGTCGGTTTCGTAGCTGCCCGTCGCCTTGTTCGGCTCGTAGTAGGCGTGTGCCTTGAACGAAAGCGTCACCGTTGCCGTCGCATCCGTCAACCCGAGGCTGCCCAGCGTCGGCGTAACCAGCACGCCTTTGGCACCGCCGCTGCCGAATTTCAGCGCTCCGCACACGGGGAATATACCACTGCACCCCGACTTGTCCCAGCCGTCCCAATGATAGGTGAGGAACGACGCGTTCATCTTGGCACCGAAAGCATCCTCCATGCAACGCACGGGATGGCCGAGCGTAAACACGAGGGCATCCTCGTCCGAAAAGTCCGCTCCGGTCTGCGTCGCCGTCGCCAACGCGGGGCCCCATGCCATGTCGACAGGACTGCCGCCCCAGCGTACATCGTCGAAATCCTTGTACAGGAGCACGTTCGCCGCCTGCTGCGGTGCGGCATCTGTGGTGACTTTCAATTCGCCCCATTGCGAATCGTCGTATGCCGTGGCGTTCTGCGACACGAGTTGTGCGCGGACGGTGTATTCGGTCGACGCATCGAGGTCGCCGAACGCATAACGGTTGTAAAGGTAGGTGTAATTCGTACCGCCGCTGCCGCCGTACTTGAAGTTCACGCCGCTGTGGCTGCGAACGACTTTGTTCGAGGCATCGAGCAGTTCGATGTTGTATTTGCGGCCGTAGGGGTAATCCGCCGCAAAGTCGAATTCGGCGATAATAAGACCATGCGATTTGCGGAATGCCGTGACTACGGGCGTAGGCAGCGTTTCCTTGCTCGTCGAAATCGTCATACTGCCGTCCGCAACGAGGGCGTTGACCCCGACGGGCATCATGTAGCGCATGCCCGCTTCATAGTCTTTGGAAGCCCTGACTTTCAGCTCGGCTTTCTTCGTCCCGGCGTAAAGCGTGATGACGAGGTCATCGCCGCTTTTCACAGCGGGATTCACCATGCACCAGGCGGTCACTTCGCCGGTCAGGACAGGCGAAGCGTCGAGGTTCAGTATCACCGCGGCAGCCGGTGCGACGGGAGTCAGCGCCGCGGCGGCATCGGTCAAATCGGCCGTATACGAACCGGCAATATCGCGCCCTGCGGCACCGAACGTAATCTTCGACAACGGAAGCCCGGCCAGTTCGCTGCCGTCGAGGTCATTGACCTTGAAGCAGAGCAGCGCCAGCTTGTTTTTGAATTCGAACTTCCCGGTCTTGTAAACGCCCACCTTGAAATCGTTGTCGCCGATTTCGGCGGCTGCGCCCGTCTGCACCTGCTCCGTGCCGACCGTCATGGCGATAGCCGCGACATTGTCCCCGGCAGTTCCGGAATAGGGGTAGTAAGCATACGTGGGCGTCGCACCCGCAGTCAGCAGTCCCTCGAACGTTCCGCTGTTGCTCCCGGCACCGCTCTTGAGCGTAAAGAGCGTGTTGTTGTCCGAGGCGGAGAAAACCCCGATTTTGTCGTTGGCGCTCCACAGCACCTTCAAACCGTCGGAGCCGAGCTCCGTACGGGTACGCGTCTGGTCGAGTTGTCCCGTAATCTGCACGGGCTCCCGTCCGTCGGTACCCGAAACCTCTTCTTTGGCACATCCGGCCGCTGCCGCTGCCAGCATGAGCAGGCAATAAATCTTTTTCATGGTCATTGGTCTTATAGTTTTAAATTATTTGTTTCCGTATCCGTCGCCTCCGTCGCCGTACCCGGGCGTATCTCCGCCCGTGCCCGCACCGCCGAAGCCGTCGCCACCGTCACCGTATCCCGGCGTGTCGCCGCCCGAATCGCCCGAACCCGGACGGGAGAAACCGTCGCCGCCGTCGCCGTAATCCCCGCTGTCGCCGCCCGTCGTATCGCCGGGCGCGGCGCCTTCGCCGCGGACGATCATCAGATCGTCGAGCCACATGCGGTAATAACCTTTCTGGGCGATGGTCGAAATGGATATCCGCGTCGTGGCGTCGGCGCCGTAAACTTTCACCGAATGCTCGGTCCACGAATAGCAGGTCCTGGCGTCGGCACCGGTTTCATCGGGACGCAGGTTGGTAAGCGTGAGCTTGGTAGCCCCGTTCTCGAACGTGCCGCTTCCCGACCAGATAGAAATCTCGAACGTCGCACCACAGGCGATATATGCATTCTCGAGGCTTCCGGTGGTGAGGTTCGGCTCGTAATAGGGTGCAGCCTTGAACGACACCGTCACGTCCGACTTGAGGCTCAATCCGTACTCCCCGAGCGGCGAAGTGGTCATCCGCCCGTAAGCCGAGCCGCTGCCGAACTTCAGGGCGCCGCAAATCATGAACAGGCCCGAATTGGCTTTCTCGGCCACAGGTTTCGAAATGTCGCTCCAATCCCAGCCGCTCCAGTACTTGCGACGATACTGGTCGGGCAGCTTCCCGGCATTGAAACTGTCCTCCATACAACGAATCGGATATACAATCACCAGGTTGAACGCCTCTTCGTTGCCGTAGTCGAGATTCATCTGGTTGTCCTTGGGATGCACGCCCCAGGCCACGTCGATGGCGCTTCCGCCGAACCATGCCGTTTCGAAATCCTTGTACAGCAGACAATTGGACGGCAGGATAGGAGTCGCCAGCGTACGGACTTTACAGCTGTTCCACTCCGAATCATGGTAGTTCGCGTCGTCGGACACATACTGCACACGCAGCGTATACTCCGTGTCGGGCGACAGGTTTCCGAACACCTGACGGTTGTAGATATACGAACGGTCGTAAGTCGCATTGCTGGCATAATTTACGCGCTCGTATTTGCGCAGCACGTTGCCTGCGGCATCGAGCAGTTCGAGGTTATAACGACGCCCGAGGCCCTGCGTGCTGCGCGTCCATTCGAACACGAGCATGCCGTGCGTGGCGCGGAACAGCCATACCTGCGGCATGGGCAGGTAACCGATGGTCTGCATGTCGAACGGCTCGCAATAGGGCGACTCGATATAAATCGACTCCGCGGCAGGCAATGCACGCACCCGGAAACGGTAAGCCACGCCGACCTCCAAGCCGGAAACAGTCACCGAATTGAGCCCCGTCGTACCCGTCGAAACGATCCGGTCTTTCAGGAAACATTCGTATTCGTAACCGGCGGCATTGCGCACGGGGTCCCAGTTGAACGTAAGGGTGGTTTCGGTCGCCGACCCGGTAATGTTCGACGGTACAGCCAGTTCGCCGCCGAGTTCGAGCAGTTTCGCCTCGCCCGGCTCCCCCTCGATTAACAGCAGGTCGTCGAGCCGGAATTTCCCGGCTTCGGAGGTTTCGAATTTGAACCATATCCTTTTGATGTCGTCCGAAACGTAAAACCGCGTTTCGGCGGACGCCCAGCCTGTCGCGGAGCCCCGTTCATATGTCACCGGGGCCCAATGGGTACCGTTCTTGCTGGCATAACACTTCAGGGCATCGGAATCGAACGCATCCGCCGAAGTGAAGGCCCCGAATGAAAAACGGAAATCGAGGGCATCGGCAATGTCGACGGGGCCCATGACGAACGAACTCCCGGCCGTCGTGAACGCGACGTTTCCGGAGCCTGTCGCTCCGTCATAGCCTGCCGAAGGGATTTCAGTTCCGACATGGCATCCTTCGCCGGAAAAGAGCGTTTCCGAAACGCCGATACCGGAAGTCTGCCAGCCGGCGTACTCGCCGACGGCGGTTTCCGCAGCCGGAGCGCCGAACGTTTCGCTCGCGAAACAGAGCATCCGGTCGCCGGCTTCCTGTACGATACGCAGGGTAGAGGAAGCACCGTTCAGGCGGCGCAGCGTCAGTTCGGCCGTACGCTGCATGGCGCTGTGGTTGGGGGCTACCGTGAATGTAACGACGGCTTTGCCGTCGGCAGCGGCCGGGGAGGCCGAAACCCAGTCGGCCCCGGCATCGGGCAAAAACTGCCAGAAAACATTCGAATTCACTTCGAATTGCAGGACTGCACCGTTTGCGTCACGGCCGTTCTTGAGCACGTTGAACGTGACGTCCCCGGGAAAGCAGACCGCCTCGGTCGAATCGTCCGAACAGCCCGCACCGAGTACCGCGAAGAGCACAGCAGCAATTCCGAATATAATTTTCTTCATAATCATCAAGCATTTATCGGTTTTACTTCATGTCCGTCGTGAAGTCTTTCGGACGGCGCATCACCTCGGAAGAAGTTCGGCCGAAACGGTCGGTAACTTCGATTCGGAGTGTCGTACCGGGCTCCGAGGCCCGGACGCTGAACATATGCGAATGGCGGAGCGACTCCCAGTCGGCGACCACGGCCAGCCCGGCTTTCAGGCGCGGATAGTCGAAACAGATGGTATGGAGCGGGTCGCGGTGCCATACGCGCGTAACTTCGAGCGGACGTCCGTTCTCCGTCACCGAAATCGTCCATTCGGGGTCGTAGTTCCACACATTGATGAAGACCGTATTGGGCTCCACATCGAAATAGTCGTCCCCCTGGCCGTCCTTGGCGCGGCTGGGCCATTGCGAGAGCAACTCCACGACTTCGGGTTTGTAGAAAGCCTTGACGCTATTCATGTCGTAAGAGAGAAACTGTTTGTCGCGGTCATGCCCGACACCCTTGTAGTACCACTTCAAATCGGTTCCGTCCGCCTCGTAAACGGCATAACCGGCCGGCGCCCCGTCCTTGCAGACATTCACGCCCGAGAGCTTCCCGGCCCACCACCACGTTTCGCACACGGCAGCGACGTTGTGCTCTTCGAGCGTCGGGGAATAGGGGATGTGTGCATTGTAGTGGGTGTGGCCGCTCAAGAAAATCACGCGGCTGAAACCGTCGAAGCAGGCAATCAGGTCACCGGTGCCGCTGCTCGGATTGAACGTCGGCTTGTTGGCGAACGTCGCATTGTAGTTGTTCATACTCTGGCAATGGAACCCGACCACGACCGGCATGGACTTGTCCCCGACTGCCGCGAGGTCGTCGCGCAGCCATTCGAGCTGCATTTCGGAGACGTAGCGCTTGTAGTTGCGGCTGCCGATGGTGCCCTCCGCACCGTTATCGTTGATGTAGACCGTATTATCGAGCACGATGTAGTGCACTCGGCCGATGTTCATCGAATAATAAGTCGGCCCGAATACGCTTTTGTACATCGCTTCGCCCGCGAAATCGCCCACCCGGTAAGGGTCGTTGTCGTGATTGCCCATGACGTGGAACAGCAGCGAGGGATAACCCGCCATGGTCGTCTTGTAATTCGAAAGGCCGTACAGGTTGGAATACCAGAACTCGTCCCAGGTCATGTCGCCCAGCATCAGCGTGTAAACGGGTTGCTGTCGCTGCTGCGCCGCGATGAACGCCTTGGTTTCGGTCAGGAATCCGTCGCCGAACTGCGTCAAATCGCCCGTAGCCGAAGGACGGTTGGCCAGATGCAGGTCGGTCGCCACGAGCATCGTATGGCGCTCGTTGTCGGCCTCGACCAGCTCGAAGTTATGCTGCTCGCAGGCTGCCTGCGGCCCGGTGAGCGACGCCCAGAAAGCCGGGGCGGTCGTATCCTCGGTATACGGTTCATAGCCCGAGGGCAGGGTGATGAAGACATAGCCGTGGTACTTCTCCGACGGCAGCCAGTAGTAACCGTCTTCGTCGGTGGTCACCGTAACGACGCCGTCCGACACACGCACTCCGGCAAGGGGTTTCAGGCCGCAGTACACGACGCCCTTGACCGTCGCCCCTTCCCGGTCGGGAACGAGCGTCCAGTCGGGTGCCGGGCGCAGTTTGGTGTAGGCCAGCAACTGCTCGTCTGCGCCGCGGCGCAGGACAAGCGAATAGCCGTCCAGGGTTATACCCCCGGGTACGGTAAAACAGGCGTAGCTTTCGGTAATCGCTTCGACGGGGGCAGAGAATTCCGTACCGGTGCCCCGTAGCAGCAGTTCGTCGCCCTCGGCGAAGCCCGCGCCGAGCAGGCGGAGTTTCTCTCCCGCATAAACGGGCATCGACGGCGCGATATAAACGTCGGTCACCATCTTGCCGGGTTTCCCGACGGCAGCGGGCTTGGCGTCGCTGCATCCCGCCGATCCCGATACGAGGCCGGCGAGGAGCAACACGATGTATTTTGTCAGCTGTTTCATGGTTTGCATGGTTTTAGTTCGCAGTTTGTGTAATGTAGAGGTCGAGCTCCGCATCCGTCCCGGGAATTGCGAAATGCACGATACCCTCGCGCTGTGCCCCGGTGCCGTTCTCGGAAATCAGGAGGTGCTGGCGTATCGGCGAGCTTTCGCCCGGCGTGAGCCAGTCGCCGCCTTTCGTGACTTCGGCGTGCCACGTACCGGTCGCCGTGACCACGATTTCCAGCTCCTGTGCGGCGGCAGCGACCGTTTTCCGGTTATCCGGAACATTTAACGCCAACGAGAACCCGCGGCCCGTCTGCCTGATCGGCAGCTGGTAGACAATCTGTTTGCCGGCATATACGGACAATACGCTGCTACGCACATATCCCGTGGGATTGGCGGCGACGGTGATTGAGAACCGGCCGTCGAAATCGCCCTCGGTGGGCCACACGTCGATCCACTGCGAATCGTCCTCGTAACTCAACGAGATATGCCATGACGGAAACCCGGAATAGAGGATGAACGTCTGCACACCTTTCTCCGCCGTGAAATCCAGCGCCGGCAGCGCCGGGGAGAGCTCCAGCCTGCGCTCCTCCCGGGTATCGTCGTCACACGCTGAAAAGACGACGGCTGCCAACACCAAAACCGCGATATATTTTAACTGTTTCATAGAAATTCTGCTTTAAGTTGTTATTTGCCGGAGGCCTGTTTGCTCCACCATACGGGCGTCGTCATCGTATCGCCGCCACCGTAGGTTTCGACCATGCGGGCCACAGCCTCGGCATAGCGCTCCGGATTCGTTTTCGCCGTATTCACCGGATATTCGAAACGCGTGGGCAGCGTATGGCCGTTGCTGGTGGCGTTGCCGATTGCGAGCTGCGGGAATCCGGTGCGGCGGTAATCGTTCCACGCCTCGAAACCCACCCAGAACAGGGCGATGTACTTCTGGCCGATAATCCGCGCCAGCGTACCGTCGTATGCCACACCGTTCAGGAATGCCTCCACGACATCGTCGCCGACCACGTTGCCCGAAGGGTCGATACCCGACCAATAGCTAATCGAAGCCTTGACCGCCGCCTTGTACCAGGCTTCGGCCTGCGTCGTTCCACCCGCGACGATACCGCGCTGTGCGGCCTCGGAGAGGATGAACAGCACTTCGTCGTATTTCATCAGCGAGAACGGCGAGGAGTAGTCGCCCAACAGCGGTTTGTTGAGCTTGGCCACACCCGACAGGTTGGTCGTTTCGTCGACCGGCTCGCCGCTGGGAAGCCCCTCCCACGAGTCGCCGCTGCGGACGAAATAGATCGCCAGGCGGGGGTCGCCGCTGCGGGCCATCATCTGGATGATGTTGTCGGCTGCGGCACGGCCCGTCGAAGTAAAGTTGGTGTCGGTCATCGTGCCGAAATAGTTGCGGAAAGGCGGCTCGCCCGTGTAAAACAGTGTCGCATTGTCGGCGTTGGATGCGAAAACGGGGTAGGTCGCGGGATTCTCCGCAATGCGGCGGATACGCTCGGCTACGCCCAGCTCGGCGTCGCGGTTGACACAGCGCATCAGCAGCCGCAGGTAGAGCGAATTGGTGAACTTCCTCCACTTGCTTATGTCGCCGTTGTAAAGCAGGTCTTTGGCAGGCATCGAGAGTTTCCTGGTCGCGTCGTAGAGGCCGTTGGCCTCCTCGAGCAGGTCGTACAGCCCGCGGTATACCTCCTCCTGCGTATCGAATTTGGGCTTCGACACGCCCTCGTACCCCTTGAAAGCTTCGCTGAAAGGAATGTCGCCCCAACCGTCGGTGCAGTTGGACAGGTAGAGTGCCTTCATCGTCAGGGCGATGGCCTGGCAGTTGGGATCCTCGCGCTTCACCGCCAACTCGTACATCTCCTGCGCGGTAGCGGCCCACTGGAACTGGGTCGCCCAGTGGTCGGCCGGAATTCCGTTGGGAATGATATAACGGTGGTAGGCGTTCAGGCTCGACGTGGACACGGTATACTGCACCAGCTCCCCGTGCAGCAGCCACGTGCGGTGGAGCAAACACTCCGCCCCCTTGAACACGAGGTTCTCCAGCAATCCCTCGGGGCCGATGGTTCCTTTGTCCATCTGGTTGGGATTGGCGTTGTACTCGTCGAAATTAGTCGTGCAGGCTCCGCCGGCAAGCAGGCCCAGCAGGCCGCATACGATATATTTGGTTATTTTCATGGCAGCGGATTGTTAGAAAGTTAATTTCAGGTTGAAACCATAGGTGCGGGTCATCGGATAACCGCCCGTTTCGACGCCTTTGGTCAGCGAGGCGCCCGACCACGAAGCGACTTCGGGGTCGTACTGCGGCCAGTCGGTGAGGCAGAAGAGGTTCGTGGCGTAGAAACCGATGCCGACGCCCTGGATGAACTTCAGCTTGCGGCACACCTTCGCAGGCAGGTTGTAATCGATACGCATCTCCTTGAGTTTGAGGTACGAGGTCGAATAGGTATGCTGCTCGATGTTGGTGCGCACCTGTTCGTAGAGGTTGTAATACTCCGTCACGTTGGTGGTCACGGTACGGTTCTGCGTATAGGAACCGTCGGCATTGAGGTTGACACCTTCGGCAATCAGCCCGTCGTAACGCCCCGGTACGGTATTGTTGAGTTTGCCCAGCGTCGAAAGCACGGCACTCGTAACCGAGTAGGCGTTGCCGCCGACCTGCGCTGCGAAGGTGGCCGTCATCGACAGGTTGCGCCAGCTCAATTTGTGCGTCATGCCCGCCTTGTATTTGGGGTAGATGCTGCCCAGGTCGAGCAGTTCTTCGGTCAGCTCGGGGTTACCCGTCTTCGGGTCGATGATTTTCTGCCCCGAGCAGTCGATTGCCATCCCGTCCTCGTTCACATAGAACGCTCCCTCGGGGGCGCGTTTGAAACCGATACCGTACAGGCGTCCCAACTCCCTGCCCGGATAGGCATAGGTAAAGACCGTAGAGCCGACCGTCAGCTTCGAGTTGAGCTGCCAGACCTCCACACCGGGAGCCAGTTCGACCAGCCTGTTCCAGTTCTTCGACCAGTTGAAACTGATATCCCAGCGCCAGTCCCTGGTCTGTACGGGCCGCAGGTTGAGCCCGACCTCGACGCCTTTGTTGGTCACCTTGCCGGCATTGATCAGGCGGGCCGGGGCTCCCGTCGCCCAGTCGGAGGGCACGGAGATGATTTGGTTCGTCGTGGCGGAGTCGTAATAGGCGACGTCGAGTCCGATCCGGTTGCGGAAGAAGCGCGCTTCGACACCCACCTCCCAGCTCTCGATGTTCTCGGGTTTGATGTTGTAGTTCTGAATGGTGTTGGAAAGGCGGAATCCTCCCTGGAAATCGCTGTTATTGTAGACCGGCAGCAGCTGGTAGGGCTGCGTGTCGTTGCCGACGTTGGCCCACGACCCGCGGACTTTCAGCAGGTCAATCCACGGCGCCTTGTCGCGGAGCTTGAAAATTTCGTCGAGCAGGACGCTGACGCTGACCGAGGGGTAGAAATAGGAGTTGTTGCCCGGCGCCAGGGTGGACGACCAGTCGTTACGCCCCGTGACATCGAGGAAAAGCATGTCGCGCCAGCTCAAATTGAGGAACCCGTAAAAACTGTTGACACTCTTTTTCGACCGGAAATTGGACACCGACAGTACGCCCGCGACGTTCACCAGCCGGAAAACATTGGGCTCGGCGAGGTTCTCGGCCGTTTCGGTCACGTTGCGCGCCTCGCGGTACATGTTGTTGCCGCCAAACGACGCCGAAATATCGAAATCCCCGAAACGGTCTTTATAGCTCAACAGGAAATCGTTGTTCATCTCGAAGTTATGGACGGTCTGCTCACGGTACCAGCCGTTCGTATGCCCGAGCGAATACTGCGGCTTGCGCTGGGTGCGGAAGTCGTTGTTCAGGTCCATGCCCGAGCGCAGGGTCAGCTTCAGCTTTTCCTTGTACAGATCGATGTCGAGCGACATGCTGCCGTAAACGCGGTTGCGCGACTGCGTGTTGAGCTGCTCGTTGACCATCATGTAGGGGTTGTCGCTGCCCGGGTTAATCAGGTAGCCGGAACCCGTAGTACCGGCGGCATTCATCTCGCGGATACGCCCCGTCTTCCACTCTGTATAGAGATCGTCGACACTGCTCGATGAGGGGTTCCAAATCAGGGCGTAAAGCGGCGACGAGGTGCTGTAACCCGCCGAGGGCAGGTTGTCGCTGTTCTTGCGGTAGTAGGTGACCTTGCCGTTCAGGCGCATGATGCGGTTGATTTTCTGCGACACCGAGAGGTTGAAGTTCTGGCTGTTGTAGCCCGTATTGGGTACAATCCACTCGTTGCGCATGTCTTTTACGGAGAAACGAATCGAATTGCCGTCGCCGGTGCTGCCCGAGAGCGAGATACTGTTCGTGTAGGTCACACCGGTCTGGAAGAATCCCTTGTACCAGTCCTGCGCCACCCACGGCAGGCGTTTGTACTCGTCGGTTTCCCAGTTGCGCGAAGCGTAGAGGTAACGCATCTTCGCGGCATCGTACTTCTCGCCGAACGACGAACGGGCATGGAAGCGGGTAATCTTCTCGCCCGTATCGCTCTTGTCGGCCGGAACGTTCCAGTAGGAGTATTCGGGCGGGGTAGTCACGCCGTTAATCTGCGCAGACTCATAGACACCCGAACCGTACTGATTCTGGAAATCGGGGAAAAACCCGGCTTTCTCGAACGTCACACCCATGGAGTAGGTAACGTTCAGTCCGCGGGTCTTGCGGCCCGACTTCGTGGTGATGATAATGGCGCCGTTGGCCGCACGGGAACCGTAAAGGGCGGTCGCGGCAGGGCCCTTGAGCACCGACACCGATTCGACGTCGTCCGGGTTGATGTCGGCGGCGCCGTTGCCGTAGTCGATCGTAGCGACCGTATTTCCGTAGGAACCGTTGTCGGTGTTCGACGTCATGTCGCTGCCGATGGGCACGCCGTCGACTACGAACAGCGCCGTGTTGTTGTCATAGGAGAGCGATCCCTCGCCGCGGAGCGTGACACGAATCGAACCGCCGGGGCCTGCCGACGACTGGTCGAAGTTCAGGCCCGCGACCTTACCGGCCAGGCCGCTCAACCAGTTGCCCGTCACCGTATTGTTCAGGTCTTCGTCCGTCACTTTCGACACGGCATAGCCGAGGCTTTTCTCCTTGCGGGTGATACCGAGGGCGGTTACGACGACGGTTTCGACCGCCATCTGGTCCTGCAGCATCTCCACATCGACACGGGTTTTGCTGCCAACGGCAATCTCCTGCGGCCGGTAGCCCAGGTACTGGAAGACCAATACGTCCTCGCTGCCACGGATACGGATTTTGAATTTGCCGTTGACATCGGTTACCGCATGGTAGGCCGGGGCGTCCTTTACGACAATCGCCACGCCGACCAGCGGCACGGCCGTACCGTCGGCCTCCTCGCCCGTCACGGCACCCTCGACCGTCCGCTGCTGCGCCCAGACGGGCAGGCAGGCCACTGCGGCGAGCAGCGCCAGCACCAGCATGCGCATACGGCCCCTGCAGGACGGTCGCTCCTTGCTGAAGTAAATTTGTTTCATCATCGGGTTAGTTTGGGTTGACACTCGGTTAATTGTATTTTGCGGGTTTTGCGGGAAGCGTTTCGAGGAAATAATCCCGGATGCGCGCCGCCTGCTCCGGCGTTGCAGAAAGCACGGTATGCTGTCCCCGCGGAGTGGGCGTAAAATAAGTGTATCCCTTGCCGTCGACACAGATGATGCCGGGTTCGGAAACGGTGAACATCCCGGGCTGCAATGCATAAAGCACCGATAGCATATCCCATGTCGGACGGTCGTAGGGCATTTTACGGTACGCCTTGTAAGCCTCGACCACCGGGTGGAGTTCGGCCCACATGTAATCATTCTCGATGCTCGAGCAGGGATAGATAACTGCCTTGCCCAGCTCGAAAGGTGTCAGGACGACAGGCACCGGGCAGAGGGCGAAAAGCCGCTTGGCATTGGTAATATCGTGTACGACGTTGAATTCCGCACGGGCCTTGCGGCCGAAACTGCCGGCCATCACCGAACAGTAAGCCACCTTGCGCTTCACGAGTTCGATGCCGTCCAGCGGCGAATAACGGTCGGCCTTGCTCTCCAGCAGACGCCCGAAGTTCGTCGAGAAACCGACGGAAACGACGACCACCGAACTGTCGGGACTTTCGGCCAGCAGGCGGCGGTAAAGCGGAACCGCATCCTCGTAAGCCTTGTCCTTATGGGTGCGGGGGAATGCGCCGGACTCGCACACGGCCTGTGCATAGTTGTTCGCCTCCTGCACGGTCACGCCGCCGCTGACCTTGCCGATAGGAATGCCGGGATGGCCGTACCATGTATTCAGGATGTCGATGTAGCGGGGAGAGGCTACGTGGTCTTTATTGCTGACGATGCCGATGAGGTCTATCTCGCCGCGTTCCATAGCCTTGTAAAGCATGTCCAGAGCCATCGGATCATCGACGTCGTTCCCCATGTCCGTTTCGAAAATCACGCGCGGCTTCCCGGATGCGGGAATTTGCTGTGCACGGGCATACCCTCCACAGCAGACGGCTATTGCCGTCAGGATCAGTAGTTTCTTCATATGTTTGGGTTAATTAGTTTCCTCCGGAGAGAATAATGCAGGCGAGGCCGAGGATGAAGAGCACGAACATGAGGGCCAGCAGCCGGTTGACCGAGCGGCTGGCGCCCCGGAACTCCTTCCAGACGAAGACGCCCCAGATTGCGGCGACCATCGGCGCCCCCTGTCCCAGGGCATAGGAGATGGCGGCGCCCGCCTTGCCGGCGGCGATGTAGCTGAACGCCGTGCCGAGGCACCAGACCGCACCGCCGAGCATGCCGACGAGGTGCGTCCGCACCGAGCCTTTGAAATATTCGCCGTATCCGACGGGAGTGCCTACGAAAGGCCGCTTCATGACCAGCGTATTGAATACGAAATTGCTCAACAGCACGCCGACCGAAAAGATAAAGATAGCGGAGTAGGGTGTCAGCATGCCGGGAGTAGGGGACTCGAAGTTGTCGAGATCCATCGCGGCGGCGACGAAACGGTAGAAAAACGACATCAGCACGCCAGCGACCACCGCCAGCCAGATGCCTTTGCGGTTGTGGGCCGAGGAACCGTGCTCTTTCTGAATGCGCCCCGAAGCGATGCCGTTGCAGACGATGGCCACGACGATGAGCGCAACGCCCAGGAACAGGACGACCGGATCGCCTTTGGGCGCCCCTATGTAATTGACGATGACGCCCAGCACCAGCGCCAGCCCCACGCCCAGCGGGAATGCGACAGCCAGTCCGGCCAGCGACACGGAGGCCGAGAGCAGAATGTTGGAGGCATTGAAAATCACGCCGCCCAGCAGTACGCTGCCGATACCCCGCGGCGAAGCCTGCGCGAGGTCTTCGGCGAAAGGACGCCCGGCGTCGCCCCAGCTGCCCAGCGTAAAGCAGAGTATCAGAGAAAAAAGCAGCATGCCGACGACATAGTCCCAATAGAAGAGTTCATAACGCCAGGTCTTGCCCGCGAGTTTCTGGGTGTTGCCCCACGAGCCCCAGCACAGCATCGTGATAAAACAGAATATCACCGCCGTCGCGTAATTGTTGACTACAAACATATTCGATCAGTTTAAAGGTTTCATTCGGGAAAATCAGGGTATCCGTCAATTAGCACAAAGCTTTGCGCACACCAGTTCGTCAACCTCGCCGCGCGTCGGAACAGAGCTTTGCGCCCCCACGCGCGTCACGGAAACCGCCGCTGCGCAAGTCGCGAACCGCGCAGCATCGGGAAGCGGGGCTCCCTCGGCCAGCGCTACAGCCAGCGCACCGTTGAACACATCGCCGGCAGCCGTCGTATCCACGGCTTCGACCCGGCAGGCCGGAATCCGCTCGAAGAACCCTTCGCTGCGCACGACAGCGCCGCGCGATCCGCACGTAATCACCACGTTTTTAACGCCTTTCGCCAGCAATATATCAGCCGCTGCAATGGCATCGGCCTCGGACTCCACCTCAATGCCCGTCAGCAGGGCACACTCGGTTTCGTTGGGCGTAATCGCATAGAGATATTTGAAACAGGATTCGTCGATCAGGGCTGCAGGGGCCGGATTGAGAATCACTTTCACCCCGAGTCCGGCAGCCGTTTCGATTGCGTATTCCACCACGTCCAACGGTATTTCGAGCTGTATGAGCAGGTATCCCGCCTGCCCGATTACGGGCAGGGCGCGGTCTATATCCGCCTTCGACAGGCGGCCGTTTGCCCCGGGGGCTACGACGATGCAGTTTTCTGCTTTGGCGTCGACGCTGATTAGCGCAACGCCTGTCGTAGTTTCCGAATCGCGCAATATATAAGAGGTGTCCATTTTTTCGGCGGCATAGCGCTCCATCAGTTCATCGCCGAAAAGATCGCCCCCGACCCTGGCGACGAAATGCGCATCACCTCCCAGGCGTGCGACAGCCACAGCCTGATTCGCCCCCTTCCCGCCGGAAACCATCCGGAATTCCCCGCCCAGCACGGTTTCACCGGGTTTGGGAATACGTCCGGTCTGCACAATCAGATCGGTATTGGCGCTGCCTATAATCACGATTTTTTCCATGTTACTGTATTCAAGGATATTTTTAAAATATTATAAAAACAAAGTTTGCGCAATCGTTTGTGCAAGTATAAAGATAATAAAAGAAAAATCCAAACTTTTCTATACTATTTTTTATGGTATAATGCTCAATAATTTGTTACATTAAAATAAATCGATATATTTGTATTGGCAGAAAACCGCATCCGACATGCTTCCAGCCGTTTGCAGCCCCATTCGGCAGCAATCCGCACACAGCAAACGGCATGCCCGAAACACTACCGAAGCACAAAACGTTTTTTTGGCAGCAAACAGGATGCACCGGAAAACGGACAAAGAGAAACAAAAAGAAACGCCCCTACATGAAAGAAACACTTGTAACCATATCCAAACGCACCGGATTCGCCATCTCGACCGTATCGCGCGTCCTCAACGGCCAGGCCGAAAAATACCGGATCAGCAGTAAAACCGTCGAACTGATTCTCGAAGAGGCCCGGCGCTGCGATTATACCCCGAGCCTGTTGGCGAAAGGATTGCGCATGAAGCATACGAACACCCTGGGACTGCTGATTCCCTCGGTGGCGAACCCTTATTTCGCCGACATCTCGAGCGTCGTAATCCAGGAGGCCAAAAGCCGCGGCTACACGGTGATGGTCGTCGATACGATGGAGAATGAAGCGAACGAACGGGAGGGTATCCGGACAATGCTTTCGCGGCGTGTGGACGGAATCGTGGTGGTGCCATGCGGACAGACCCCCGAATACCTCGAGCAGGTAAACCGTTCGGTTCCGGTGGTGCTCATCGACCGCTATTTCGAGCAAACATCGCTGCCGTACGTCAGCACAGACAATTACTGCGGCGGTATGGACGCCACGCGCATGCTGCTGAAAAACGGACACAGGAACATCGTCTGCATACAGGGCGTGCCGTACTCGATGCCGAACAGGCAGCGCGTGCGGGGATACCTCGATGCGCTCGCACAGGAGGGAATCGAAGGGCAGGCAGCCGTGACGGGAAACGACTTTTCAATCCAGAACGGCTATATCGAAACAAAACTGGCGCTCAACCGTCCCGACCCGCCGACCGCCATTTTCGCCTTGAGCAATACGATTCTGCTCGGGGCGGTAAAAGCCATACGCGAATCGGGGCTGCATATTCCCGAGGATATCTCGCTCGTTTCGTTCGACAACAATCCCTACCTGGATTTTCTCGTGCCGGCGATCACACGAATCAGCCAGCCCCTCGAGGATATCGGAAAGATGGCCGTCAAACTGTTGTTGGAAAGTATACAGGAGGGCAAACGCAGCCAAACGCAGATACAACTGGCCCCGAACATGATTCTGTGCGATTCGGTAAGGCCGCTGCTCAACGGCAAATAAGGAAGAGGCCGGCCCTTGTTGTCAGGGGCCGGCCTCGCCGTAAATTATCCGAACTTATTTTTTGTTCTGTATCGCATCGACGGCGTCGATCACCGCGCCGCGGAAACGCTGGCGTTCCAGTTCGGCGACACCCACAATCGTCGTACCGCCCGGCGAGCAGACAGCATCTTTCATCACACCGGGATGCTGTCCCGTCGCAAGCTGCAACTTGCCGGTGCCTACAACCATTTGGCTGACCATGCGATAAGCGTCGGCACGCGCAATGCCGTGTTTGACGGCAACGTCGGCCATCGCCTCGATGAACATCGCCACGAACGCCGGGCCGCAGCCGCAAATCGTTCCCGCAAGGCCGAGCAGGGGAGTATCCACCGACATGACCAGCCCCACGTGCGAGAACAACTCCCGCACCGCCTGCCACTCGGCATCGGAGAGCGAATGGCGGCGTTCGCAAACGACGATTCCCTCGCCGACGGCAACGGGTGTATTGGGCACCGTGCTCAAATGGTGCGTGCCCGGCGCAAGAATCTCTTCGTATTTATCGAACGTCAGTCCCGCAGCCACGGAAACCACGATTTTGCCGGCCAGCAACTCCTTTACGGGCGCCAGCACCGACTCGACCTGGTAGGGTTTCACCGCTACGACGACCATATCCGCAAATCCCGCCACGCCTGCGGCATCGTCGAAGGCCCGAAATCCCCGCGATTCCGTATTGCGCTGCAATTTCGCCCAATCGCGGGCGCAGGCGCCGATCTGCGCGGGCTCCAAGGCCCCCGTTGCCACGAGCCCGTCGGCAAGGGCCTGTGCCATATTTCCGAATCCGATAAATCCTACCTTCATATCTCCATCACATTTTAAGTTGTCCGGTTGTTTTTCCATTATCGTCCACATTCCGGCCGTATTTCCGGCCGGCTCCCCGCTAAAATTTCCCGGCCGGCGACATATCACCGCATGCAGCCGGAACGCAAGCTTCCGTCCCGGTTCACTTCGTATAATCCCTCTCGCCGAAAATCAGCGATCCGACGCGCACCATTGTCGAGCCGCACTCGACAGCAATGGGGTAGTCGTGCGACATACCCATCGACAGGATATTGAACCGCGGGCCGAAATTAGGCTGCAACGTATCGAAATTGCGCTTCAGCACCTGGAAATCACGGCGCACAGCCTCCCCGTCATCGGTATTGGTGGCAATTCCCATCAGGCCCCGCACGCAAACATTCGGCATCAGCGCAAAAGGGGCCGAACCGAGGTAATGCATCAACTCGTCCATTTCCCAGCCCGATTTGGTTTCCTCCTCGGCGACACGTACCTCGAGCAGGATTTCTATCGTGCGGCCGCATTTGGCGGCTTCGCGCTGGATCGTTTCGGCCAGCCGTGCGCTGTCGACCGAATGAATCAGCGTGACGAACGGGGCGATATACTTAACCTTGTTGGTCTGTAAATGGCCGATCATGTGCCACTCGATGTCCTTGGGCAGCACTTCGTATTTTTCACGCAGCTCCTGCGGCCGGCTCTCGCCGAAGATGCGGTGTCCGGCGTCATAGGCTTCGCGTATCGCCTCCACGGGGTGTGTTTTCGACACCGCGACCAGCGTGACATCCTCGGGCAGCGTGCTGCGCACGAACGACAATTGATATGCTATCGACATAATTAGCTTGATTTTGGTCTGTAAAAATACGCAAAATTCGTACAAGACGAAACAAGCCCGGAAAAAATCCGGGCCTGCATACCGTTTTTATCCGGCCGAAATCCCGGACAGCTACCGCGCCAGCACGATTTCGGAACAATAAACCGTACCGGGAAGCGTATGCTGCGCCCCGGATTTCACCTCCCAGGTTCGGAGATGCTTTTCGGCACCCTCCGCTCCGCAAAGCATGTAAACCGTCTGCCGGTCAACGTCCGCAACATGCACGGCAAGGGATGAAACGGCAGCCGGAATTTCGGCCAGCGTCTCCCCGAAAGTCCCCGTTGCCGGATCGAACAGGCGCAGTTCGGTCACCCCGTCCTTCGCTACGGCATAGCCGCCGACCATACTATAAACGGGTTCCGCCTGCCCCTCCTTGGATACGAGGATACGGAACGGCATCATGGCATCCGCCCGAACGGCGTCGCCCGCCATTGCAACCCGGTTCGCGGAACGAGCGTCGAATACCACGGGAACATAATCCCCGTCGGCATTATGCGCCGAAAGCAGGAAATACCCGCCGGTAACCATCACAAAGGGATATTCGGAAAACATTTCGGGCTTCATCCCGTCAGGCAGCTGCCAGTAAACGGACGGCACGGGACTGGTGCGGGTCACCGCCCCCAGGTTCATCATCAGGAAACGCTCGTCCACATACCGGAAGAACGCGACGTCCTGACCGGTCGTCACTCCCGCCGTCACGACACCCCCGAATCCCGAGTTCCGGTAATAACGCATCGTAAGGTCGTAAAATGCCGCCGAACCGTAATTTTCATCAGAAGTCACACAGTAAATCCGGTTCGTACCGGGATCGTTCACCGCACACCGGACACCCTGCCCGACACCGAGCGTCGTGATACGGGTCACATCGCCCGTGGCCATGTCGATACGATCGACAGACGTTTCGTCCGAATCGTAGTTCGTAATGCCGTAGAGCGAATACTCCTCGGGAGGCAGGCCGTCCGATACGGCTATTTTTCCCAGCGGCATGGCTCTGCCGCGGCGGAACAACTTCACCTCGGTCGTTCCCGCCGGATAACCGCCGGGCGCGAGGAACGTGATGCTCGACTCCGTGCGGCCCGTCACAACGGCCCATACGCCGTCGGCAGAGCCCTCAGCCACCTCTTTGAGCGAAAGCGGCCACGTAATGCAGAGCATGATATCGTCGTCGGCCTCGAAACCGCGCGCCTTGACAACCACCTCGTCGCCGGGTGCGAAAACCTCCGCCTCGGAGGGCATTTCCACATCGGTAACGAAAGGCGTCTGCTCCCCGTCGTCCGAATTACACGCACAAAAGGAAACCCCGAGCAGGACGAGCAGGAGCAAAAATAAAGTTTTCTTCATATAAAAACACGAACTATCAATCATATACCTCGAAGCGGGGGAGAGATATCCGCCGGAATGCGATCCGTTTGCAATCGCTGTAAAGATAACAAAACCGCCGGGCATATCCAAATAAAAACAGACATATATGCAGGTGCGCTCTTTGCCGTTTGGGATTTGTTTCGTACATTTGTTTGCAAAACCCGAAAAATCTATGAAAAAACTCCAGTATTGTCTTGCAGCGGCAGCCCTCTTCGCCTACGGAGCGGCAGCGGCCTGCACCAATTTCATCGTAACGAAAGGAGCATCGACCGACGGCTCCGCAATGGTTTCCTACGCCGCCGACTCGCACGCCCTCTACGGTGCGCTGTACCATACCCCCGGGGGTAAATTCAAGGCCGGGACCATGCTGCCCGTCTACGAATGGGACACCGGCCGTTACCTCACGGACATCCCCCAAGTAAACAAAACATGGTCGACCATCGGCAACATGAACGAGCATTCGCTCATCATCGGCGAAACGACCTACGGGGGCCGCCCGGAACTGGAGGACTCGACAGGCCGGATCGACTACGGCTCGCTGATTTACATTACGCTCCAGCGCGCCAGGACCGCACGCGAGGCCATCGCCACAATCGCGGAACTGGCCAACACCCACGGTTATGCGTCGAGCGGCGAGTCGTTCTCGATCGTCGACCCCGACGAAGCGTGGATTATGGAGCTGATCGGCAAAGGGTACAAGGACGACGGCAAGGGAGGCAACGCCCGCAAGGGTATCGTCTGGGTGGCGCGCCGCATTCCCGACGGCTACATTTCGGCACACGCCAACCAGGCGCGCATCACGACCTTCCCGAAGAACGACCCCGAAAATTGCCTTTACTCGCCCGACGTGGTTTCGTTCGCCCGCGAAATGGGCTACTACGAAGGCCCGGACGAGGATTTCAGTTTCTGCGAGGCTTACGCCCCTGCGGATTTCGGCGCCCTGCGCGGCTGCGAAGCCCGTGTATGGGCATTCTTCCGCACCGTGGCCGACGACATGGACAAATATGTGGACTATGCGATGGGACATAACCCCGACAACCGCATGCCCCTGTGGGTAAAACCCCGCGCTAAAGTGTCGCCCAAAGTGGTCTTCGACTGCATGCGCGACCACTACGAAGGTACCCCGATGGACATGACCACCGACATCGGCGCCGGGGGCAGCGCATGTCCCTACCGCTGGCGTCCAATGTATTTCGAGGTCGACGGCGTGGAGTACTGCAACGAACGCGCGACGGCCACGCAGCAAACCGGATTCTGGTTCGTGGCACAGGCCCGTCCCGACGTGAAGGACGACATGGGCATCCTCTGGTTCGGCGTGGACGACGCGGCGACCTCGTGCCTGACGCCGATTTACTGCTGCACGCAGGAGGTTCCCGCCTGCTTGCGCGAGGGCAACGGCTCGATGCTCGACTATTCGCCGACCTCGGCATTCTGGCTTTTCAACCGCGTTACGAATTTCGCCTACATGCGCTACGACATGATTTCGGCCGACATTCGCAAGGTGACGGACAAGTGGGAGAACGACATGCTTGAGAAGGTGCGCGCAATCGACAACGAGGTCATGGAGCTTTCGCCGAAAGCGCGCCAAAAGCGGCTCGGCAAATTCAGCGTCGCCACGGCCAAACAGCTGTTCGACCGCTGGTCGCGGCTCGACAAATACCTGTTGGTGAAATACATGGACGGGAACGTCAAGAGCGAACATGCCGGCGTACTGGAATTCCTCGACGGTGAAAAAATCATCTTCCACCTGGACACCATCGACGGTAATAGACCCATCCTCCGCGGCTCGACGCACTTCGTGGACAACGGCAACGGCAAAAAAATTCCCGGCAAAATCCAGTTCCCGGGCTACAACGAAAAATGGAAACGCGCCGTAGCCAAGGATAACGGCGAAATACTGAAAGTGGTAAAATAATTTACGGGCCCCGGATTTCCGCTGCGGACTGGCCGGAGCGGGAGAAAACCGGCAAGGTAGCAAGCTGCGCCGAGGGGCCGGACAACAGCAGACAAACAACATTCGATCGGATTATGAAATACGATATTATCGTCGTGGGAAGCGGCCCGGGCGGCTATGTTGCCGCCATCCGGGCATCGCAGCTGGGTAAGAAAACGGCACTTGTGGAACGTGCCGAGGCGGGCGGCGTATGCCTCAACTGGGGCTGCATCCCGACCAAGGCGCTGCTGAAAAGCGCACAGGTCTACACCTACTGCAAATCGGCCGCACACTACGGACTCGACCTCGCGGGCGAGGTAACGCCCGACCTGGAAAAAATCGTGGCGCGTTCGCGCGGCGTCGCCGAAACCATGAGCAAGGGGGTACAGTTCCTGCTCAAGAAGAACAACATCGACCTTATTCCCGGGTTCGGACGGCTTACAGCCCCCGGAAAACTCGATGTGGATGGCACGGAATACGAAGCCGACCACATCATCCTCGCCACGGGAGCGCGTCCGCGCGAAATGCCTTTCATGCCCGTCGACGGCCGGCATATCCTCTCGTCGCGGCAGGCCCTGACGCTCACCGAACTGCCCGAATCGATGGTTGTCGTGGGCTCGGGCGCCATCGGCAGCGAGTTCGCATGGTTCTATGCCGCACTGGGCGTAAAAGTCACCGTCGTGGAATACATGCCCCGCATGATGCCGCTCGAGGACGAGGAGGTGTCGAAAACCATGGAGCGCGCGTTCCGCAAACTGCGTGCGGCGGTAATGACCTCGACGACCGTCAAATCGGTAAAGGTCAACGCCGAAGGACGCTGCGAAGTGGAGGTAGAGGGCAAAAAAGGCCCCGAAACCCTGACGGCGGACATCGTGCTGTCGGCCGTGGGCATCAAATCCAACATCGAGGGGATCGGCCTCGGGGAGCTGGGCATCGCCGTCGAACGCGACAAAGTGCTGGTCGACCAGTTCTACCGCACCAACGTACCGGGCATCTACGCCATCGGCGACATTGTCGGCGGCCCGGCGCTGGCGCACGTGGCCTCGGCCGAAGGCATCTGCTGCGTGGAGGCCATCTGCGGGCTGAATCCCGCTCCGGTGGACTATTCGACCATCCCGTCGTGCGTCTTTACCTCGCCCGAGGTCGCTTCGGTCGGCATGACCGAACAGCAGGCGCAGGAGCGGGGTATCGCCTACAAGGTCGGGCGCTTCCCGTTCACGGCTTCGGGCAAGGCGACGGCCGCCGGCGACCGCGACGGCTTCGTAAAACTCCTCTTCGCCGAGGACGACACGCTGCTGGGCGCCCACATGGTCGGCATGAACGTCACCGAAATGATTGCGGAGCCGACGCTGGCACGGATGCTGGGCGCAACGGCGCACCATATCGCCCGCACGATTCATTCGCACCCGACCATGAACGAGGGTATCATGGAGGCGGCGGAAGCGGCTCTCGGGCAGGCAATCCACCTCTGAACCCGCCTGCCAAATAAAAACGCCTCTCGTGAACCGAGAGGCGTTTTATTATGACGTTACTTTCACACAGGACGTATAGCCAGCCGGCCACAGGTTTCACAGACGCCGTGCACCAAAGGCCGTTCCGGGAACCGCAGGTCACGCATCCCGGAGCGACACCACGAACCGGGCTCCCCCGGTATAAGTCGTATCGAGCCGAAGCGTACCGCCCGATTTCTCCACAATCAGCCGGCAAAGGCTCAATCCCAGTCCCAGCCCCTGCGCAAAAGGATCGCCCTTGTAGAAGCGCTCGAAAACCTTTTCCGCCAATTCGGGTTCAACACCGCAGCCCGTATCGGTGACCGACAGGGTCAGCGTATCCGGCCCGGTCAGGCCGCATTCGACCGTCACGGAACCCCGATCGGTGAACTTGACGGCATTCTTCAGCAGCTCGCGGACAAGCAGCGACACGTAACTCCGGTGCAGCGGAAAGACGATTTCCGGCTCCGCAAGCTCCAACCGGTATTCGACGCCCTCCTTCACGGGCAGATGCTCCATTTCGGTACGGATAATCTGGCTGATGTCGAGCAGTTTCCGGGGCAATTCGGCACTCGTGTTATCCAACTGCGACACTTCGAGCATATCGTTAATCAGCGAGGTGAACAGCTGGGTATTGTCCCGGATAATCTGTGCGAACTCCCGGCGTTCCTCCTCCGAAATATCCTCCCCGGCAATCAGTTCGGCAAAGCCGCTTATTGCATTCAGCGGCGTGCGTATTTCGTGGCTCATCGACCCCATGAAGTCCCGTTTGAGCCGCTCGCTCTCCTGCGCGCGCCGCGACTCGACAGCCAAATTGCGCTGCAGGTGTTTGATATGCAGCAGGTTGCGCCACAGATAGATGACGGCGACGATGGCCAGTATCAGGATAATCAGGGCGAAATAGAGCGAATTCTGCCGTTTCTCGGCCAGCAGCAGCGCCTTGTCGCGCTCCGCCTTGTCCAGTCCGTACTGCACTTCCAGCTCGCCGACCTTTTCGGCGTACCTGTGTGACGAGAGCGAGTCGCGCAGGCCGATTACGTCGTTATAAACCCCGCATGCCTCCTTGTAGCGCCCCATGCGCTCGAGAATCTTGGCCCGGTTGCTGCAAATCGTCACCAGCTGCGACGAAACGCCGCCGGGATGCAACTGCATAATCAGCGAATCGGTATAGGCCAGCGCATTGGCGTAATCGCCCCGGCGCTTGTAATATTCGGCGCTGATCGTATAGAATCCCTGCCTGTTTGTCAGGATATTGCCGGCATCCGCCGCCGCGGAATCCACGAAACGGCGGTAACGCTCGTAATATGCCTGCGAGTTGCGCCGGTCGAGCAGCGGCGACGTGCACATCGTATAGTAACAGACCAGGTAGGACATCTCTTTGGAAATATAGGGCCTGCGGCGCACGATCTCCGGATCGCGGTAATACTCGTCGAGCATCGCGAGGTAGGCGTCGGCCGCATGCACCAATCCGCCCTGATCTTTCACACTGCTGTAAGCCGCAATCAAGCAGGTAATCAGGTTGGCATGGAAGTTCCGGCGCGCTGTGGGACGCATCCGCTCCAGAAGCGCAAGCTCGTCGTTCCAGAAAGGCAGCCCGCGTTCCATCTGCAGGTTGCCCTCGGCCGATGCCAGCCTGTATGCGGCTATGCCCTTGAGAAAGAGCCGCGATGCCTCCTCATACACGTCGCCCGGCGGCAACGTGCGCACCGAGTCGATGTATTCACGGCACAACTCCACGGATTTCTCCGTCCCCGCGACCTGAATCCGGCGCGCAAACTCCACCATGCGGTAATAGGCCGCCAGCCCCTCCATGCCGCTGCCCCGCATCAGCGGCTCGGCCTGCGAGAGCACCCGGGCGAGCGAATCCCCGGCACCGGGCGACGAGATGTAATGCGCGGCCAGCGACCCCAACGACGCCCCGACGGCAAATCCGTCGCCGGCGGCGACCGCTTCGCCGAACAGTTTGCGGCTGTAATACAGTTCGTCTTTCGACGAGTCGTTCAGATCTTTCAGATTCAGCAGGATATCGACACGTTTGCGGGCATCCGGCTCCGCTTCGTAAGCGGATTTCAGCGAATCTACGAGATGTGCCGGAGGTGTCGCGGAAGCAGCGGCTATCCATCCGACAGCCAGCAGCGTCCACAGGGATTTTTTCATACAAGTTGGAATTGGCTATCAAATATAGACATTTAATTCCCAATATCAAAATAAAAAAGGAAGGCCCGCAACGGAACCTTCCTCGTTTCAATTCTTTTCAATTCTCACTTAAACCACTCCTGCAGGTGATCCTTGGCGTAGAAATAATAAACGGCAAGGCCCAGCCAACTGGTCAGCAATACCACGAGCGAAGCGATAATCTTGCCGGCAGTCGAGATGTTCTTCTTGAAGATGTCCATCACACACCAAATCGCACAAGCGACACCGATCAGCCAAATAATAGTTCCAATCATAGCCTTAAATATTTTTAAAGTTAGTAAAACATTTTTCGTTCGAAAACCTCCGCCGGATACACCACGTCGCTCAAAAAGAGCCCCTGCGCCGGAGCGCCGCCGCTCGACCGCGATAAATCGCGGCTTTCGACAATCTCCCGGAACTGCTGCGGGGTGTAACGCCCGCGCCCCACGTCGACCAGCGTGCCGACCACGGCGCGCACCATATTGCGCAGGAAGCGGTCGGCGCGAATCGTAAAGCATAACACGCCGTGTGCGTCGACCGACCATGCGGCATGCATCACGCGGCAGATATTGGTCTTGTTATTCGAATTGAGCTTGGCGAACGACGTGAAATCGTCGTACTCCCGCAACGCTGCGGCCGCTTCGTTCATCCGCCCGACATCCAGCGGCACGTAATACTGCCACGTCGTACCCCGCGTAAAGGGATTCTTGCGCGGTTCGACGAAATAGCGGTATTCACGCTCCCGGGCGCCGAAACGGGCGTGGGAACCGTCGTCCACAGGCGTCAGGCTCCCCGCGGCGATGTCGCCCGGAAGCAGGAAATTCAGCTTGTAGATCAGCTGCGCCGTATCGGACACAGGCTCACGGCAATCGAAATGCGCCACGTAGTAAGAAGCGTTCACGCCCGTATCGGTGCGTCCCGCCCCCGTCACTTCGATCTGCTCGCGCAGCAGGGTAGAGAGCGCCTGCTCGAGCGTCTGCTGCACCGACGGCATGTCGGGCTGCCGCTGCCAACCGCAGTAGGCAGCTCCGTTGTATCGAAGTTCCAGGAAATAACGCATCGCGACAAAAGAGGTTTGCGCAAAAATACAAAAAAATCGAATTAATGGCGCGGTTTTATGTCGAGTTTCACGGGACGAATCATATTCTCGGGCTTGAGCACCTCGTCGAGTTCCTCCCGGCTCAATATTCCATGCTCGAGCACCAGTTCGTAAACGCCTCGGCCGGTTTCCAGCGCCTCCTTGGCTATTTTCGTAGAATTCTTGTAACCGATAATCGGGTTGAGCGCCGTCACCACGCCGATGCTGTTGTGAACGTATTGCAGGCACTTCTCCCCGTTGGCCGTGATACCCTCGACACAACGTATGCGCAGCGTATCGAACCCGTTAATGAGCAGTTCCGCCGACTCGAAACAGCATTGCGCCATCACCGGTTCCATGGCGTTCAGCTCCATCTGCGCCGCCTCGTCGGCCATCGTCACGCAAAGCTCGTTGCCGATGACCTTGAATGCAATCTGGTTCATCACCTCGGGAATCACGGGATTGACCTTGCCGGGCATAATCGACGAACCGGGCTGGCGCGCCGGAAGGTTGAATTCGCCCAAGCCGCAGCGGGGGCCCGAAGACAGCAGCCGCAAGTCGTTGCATATCTTGTTCATCTTCGACGCGATGCGCTTCATGGCGGAAGAGTACCCGACCATGCATACCGTGTCGGATGTGGCGCCCACGAGGTCTTCGGCCAGCTTCACGTCCCAGCCGGTAATCTCCCTGATGGCTGTCGTACAGCGCTCGGCATATCCCGGTTCGGCGCAGATGCCCGTACCGATGGCCGTAGCGCCCATATTAATCGACAGGAACTCCTGCGCCGCATGGTCGAGATTGTCGACTTCGCCCCGCAGGACGCTCGCAAAACCGTGGAACGTCTGCCCGAGGGTCATCGGCACGGCGTCCTGCAGCTGCGTACGCCCCATCTTGAGTACGCCGGCAAACTCGTCGCCCTTACGCGCGAAAGCCGCAATCAGTTCTTCGAGATGTTTTCGCAGTTCGAGGTGCGTAGCGTAAAGCCCGAGGTGGATGGCCGACGGATAGGCGTCGTTGGTCGACTGCGAGCAGTTGACGTGATCGTTGGGCGAGCAGTACTGGTATTCGCCGCGACGGTGCCCCATGATTTCCAGCGCCCGGTTGGCAATGACCTCGTTGGCGTTCATGTTGGTCGTAGTCCCTGCGCCGCCCTGAATCATGTCCACGGGAAAGAATTCGTGGAATTTCCCGGCCATGATTTCGCGGCAGGCCTGCGAAATCGCATCGAACAACTCGTCGGAGAGCAGCCCCATGTCGTGGTTGGCGATGGCAGCGCCCAGTTTCACGGTTGCGAGCCCCTCGATAAATAGCGGGTACTCGCACAGGCGGAACTTGCTGATGGGGAAATTCTCCAGTCCGCGCATGGTCTGTACGCCGTACAGCACATCGTCCGGCACTTCGATGCAGCCTATCAGGTCGCATTCGGTGCGTGTTTTCTGTGGTTCTTTTTTCATATCGCTTACAATATTAAAGTTTATGGCTTGTTTGTATTCCGGTTCATAACACGAAAGCACCAGAAAGTTAACGATTATTTTCCAAATAAAGAAGTATTTCGCATTTTCGTGCCGAAATCACATCTTTTTCCGGCATCCGGTGCGAAACCGAATCCGCGGGCAGGCCGGTGAGAGGTGCATCAGGACAGACGGACGGAACAGCACGGAGCAGGGCTGGCCGCAAGCACCGTATAGAGAACCGGCGAAGCAGGATTGGATAGCGGCAGGACAGGCGGAATATCAGGAGGAAGCACCGAACCCGGAAATCCTATTTTCTTACAGAAAATAAACGGACTGTCCGGCCGGAATCAAATAAATTTGGCAGTGCGCGCGCGTTGTATTATCTTTGTACGAATTTGCACGACTATAAAATCCGGAAAAATCATGAAAGCAGCTATCATAGGTTACGGCAAGATGGGCCGCGAAATCGAGAAGATACTCCTCGAACGCGGCCACAGCGTTGCACTCGTAATCGACAACGACAATACGGCCGACCTGAACGCCGCGAATCTCGCCGGCGTAGACGTGGCACTGGAATTCACCATGCCCACGACGGCCTACGGCAATATCCGCACCTGCATCGAGAACGCCACTCCCGTGGTGAGCGGCACGACGGGCTGGACGGACCGCCTGCAGGAGTTGCAGGAGCTGTGCCGCGAAAAGGGCGGAGCGCTGTTCTACGCCTCGAACTATTGCCTGGGCGTCAACCTGATGTTCCGCCTCAACCGCCAGCTGGCGGAGATGATCGACCGCGTGGGCGGCTACGGCGTACGCATCGAAGAGGTGCACCACACCCAGAAAAAAGACGCGCCGAGCGGTACGGCCATCACGCTGGCCGAGGGCGTCATCGACGGCCTGCACGACAAAACGGCCTGGGTGAACTACGCCCCGGGCATCGAACATGCGACCAACCGAATCGGGGAACCTGCCAACGCGGCGGCGGAACAGGTCGTAATCGGCTCCGTACGCGAGGGCATGGTACCGGGTATCCACACCGTGACCTACGAATCGGCGGACGATATTCTCGAGCTCAAACATACGATTAAGAACCGCCGTACGTTAGCAATGGGAGCTGTAATAGCTGCCGAATTCCTTTGCGGCAAACAGGGCGTCTACTCGATGGACGACCTGCTGAAATAAGATACGAATATGGGTAAGATCAAAGCATTCTTCCGAAACAAATGGGTCGGCTTCGCGCTCGCCTCGCTGCTCTACACGCTGTGGTTCGTCGTATGGACGGGCAACCTCTGGCTGCTGTTGGGCCTCGTCGTGATTTTCGACCTCTACATCTCGAAATTCTTCTACCGCTACGTCTGGTGCCACAACGTGCGCCTCTGCCAGCGGAGCAAGACCTACAAAACCGTCTACGAGTGGGTCAACGCCATCATTTTCGCCACGGTCGTGGCGTCGCTGGTGCACATTTTCGTGTTCCAGATGTACGTCATCCCGACCTCGTCGATGGAAAAGTCGCTGCTCATAGGCGACTACCTCTACGTGAGCAAGGTGACCTACGGGCCGCAGATGCCCAACACGCCGCTGTCGTTCCCGTTCGTGCACCACACGATGCCGTTCTCGCAGACGAAAAAATCGTTCTCCGAAGCGGTCAAATGGCCGTACCACCGGCTCAAGGGGCTGCGCAAAATCAAACGCAACGACGTGGTCGTATTCAACTTCCCGGCCGGGGATACCGTACTGCTCGAAAACCAGGCCGTGACCTACTACGACGTGCTGCGCGGCTACGAGGAGTCGTTCGGCAGGGAGGAGGGGCGCAAGCGCCTCGCCGAGAAATACACCATCGTCAGCCGCCCCGTGGACAAGCGTGAGAACTACATCAAGCGCTGCGTCGCCGTCCCGGGCGATTCGCTCGAGGTGCGCGACGGACAGGTGTGGGTGAACGGATCGCCGCAGGAACCCATCCCGGGCAAGCAATACCAGTACATCGTGCAGGTATCGTCGCCGCTCTCGCAATACGCCATCGACAACCTCGGCATCACGGAATACACCGGCAACGGCTCGGTATACTACATGTTCCTCACCGACGAGGCGGCCGAAAAGGTCAAGGCGCTGGACAACGTGATCTCGTTGCGCCGCTATATCTTCACCCCCAACACGGACGTATTCCCGCAGTGGGCGGAGCCGCGCTGGAGCCAGGACAACTACGGGCCGATCTGGATTCCGCAAAAGGGCGCCACGGTGGCCCTGACCACGGAAAACCTGCCGCTCTACCGCCGCATCATCGAAGCTTACGAGGGACACGATCTGGCGGAGCGCGACGGCAAAATCTACATCGACGGCACCGAGGCCGACAGCTATACGTTCGCCATGGACTACTACTGGATGATGGGCGACAACCGCCACAACTCGGCCGACTCGCGGTTCTGGGGCTTCGTACCCGAAGACCACATCGTGGGCAAGGCTTCGTTCGTATGGCTGTCCCTCGATGCGAACAAGTCGTTCCCGTCGAATATTCGCTGGGATCGTCTTTTCAAAAAGGTACGGTAGGGTGGAGGCCGAGGACAGCTATCTGACAATCGCGGCGGCGGCCGAGGCGGCATCGAGGGAGCGGAGCAGCAAATTCCTCTCCTTTGCCTATCCCGTGCAGTGCGAAGGGCAGATACGCGAAATACTCGACGGCCTGCGCAAAAAGTACTACGACGCCACACACCACTGCTATGCATGGCGGCTGGGGCCCGCAGGCGCAAGTTTCCGCGCCAACGACGACGGGGAGCCTTCGGGCACGGCGGGCAGGCCGATCCTCGGGCAGCTCCTGTCGAACGATTTGACGGACTGCCTCATCGTCGTCGTCCGCTACTTCGGCGGCACGAAGCTCGGCGTCCCGGGGCTGATTGCGGCCTACAAGGAGTCGGCGGCCGAAGCAATCGCTGCGGCCGAGGTTGTACGGCGTACCGTCGACCGTACCGTCCGGGTGGATTTTCCCTACATCGTCATGAACGACATCATGCGCGTTATCAAAGACGAGCAGCCCAAAATCGTATCGCAGGAGTTCGACAACCTCTGCACGATGGTGCTCACCATCCGCGAGAGCCGCGCCGCGGGACTGATTGAAAAACTGAAAAAAGCCGGGGGCTCGCTCCCCGAAAACGAATAATGGCACACGAAAATTCGATATATATCAAAGGTGCGCGGGTTCACAACCTCAAGAACATCGAGGTGGAAATTCCGCACGACAAACTGGTCGTCGTCACGGGCCTCTCGGGCTCGGGAAAGTCTACGCTGGCTTTCGACACGATCTTCGCCGAAGGACAGCGCCGCTATGTCGAGAGCCTCTCGGCATATGCCCGCCAGTTCCTCGGGAAAATCAACAAACCCGACGTGGACATCATCTCGGGCATTGCGCCGGCCATCGCCATCGAGCAGAAAGTCAACACGCGCAATCCCCGTTCGACGGTAGGCACCACGACCGAGATATACGACTACCTGAAACTGCTGTTCGCCCGCACCGGCCACACCTATTCGCCCGTATCGGGACAGGAGGTGCGCTGTTACAGCGTGGACGACGTGGCGGCCTACATCCAAGGGCTGGGCGAGGGCAGCCGCGTCGTCATCGCCGCACCGCTCGTACTGAGCCCGGGGCAGGGCATCATCGAGAAACTCACGCTGCTGCTCTCCGACGGCCTGATGCGCGTCCGGACGGGCGGCGAAACCCGCCTTATCGAGGACATCCTGCCCGGCATCGACGACAAGACCGACGCCGGAGAAATCCTCGTGGTCGTGGATCGTGCGCGTATCGCGGCGGACGACGACACACAGACTCGCCTGCGCGATTCGATTGCCCGCGCATTCTCCTACGGCGAGGGCATCTGCACGGTCATAAGCGACAGGGGCACGGCTGAATTTTCGTCGCGCTTCGAAGCCGACGGCATCGAGTTCGAACCGCCGACGGAGCACCTGTTCAGTTTCAACAACCCGCTGGGGGCATGTCCCCGCTGCGAGGGCTACGGCAAGGTAATCGGCATCGACGAAGACCTGGTAATCCCCGACAAGAGCAAAACCATCTACGAGGACGCCATAGCCTGCTGGCGCGGCGAAACGATGCGCAAATGGAAAGAGCGCCTCGTGGAGAATGCCTACAAGTTCGATTTCCCGATACACACCCCGTTCCATGAGCTGACGCAGGAGCAGAAACGGCTGCTGTGGCGCGGCAACGAATATTTCCACGGACTGGACGACTTCTTCGCCTACATCGACTCGGAGCGGCGCAAAATCCAGTTCCGCGTGATGAAGGCCCGCTATACGGGCAAGACCGCCTGCCCCGAATGCGGCGGCAGCCGCCTGCGCAAAGAGGCGCTGTACGTACGTGTCGGCGGGAAAACCATTGCCGATTTGGTGATAATGCCGGTCGACGAACTGATTCCGTTCTTCAACGGACTGGAACTCGACGAGCACGACGCGAAGACCGCGGCGCGCATCCTGGTCGAGATACGCAACCGCCTGCAATACCTGGCCGACGTAGGGTTGGGTTACCTGACGCTCGACCGCCTTTCGTCGACCCTCTCGGGCGGCGAAAGCCAGCGCATCAACCTTTCGACCTCGCTGGGCAGCAACCTCACGGGCTCGCTCTACATCCTCGACGAGCCCTCGATCGGCCTGCATCCGCGCGACACCAACCGGCTCATCAAGGTACTCAAGCAACTGCGCGACCTGGGCAATACGGTCATCGTCGTCGAGCACGAGGAGGAGGTAATCCGCGCCGCCGACTACATCGTCGACATCGGCCCCAAGGCGGGCTACAACGGCGGCGAAGTGGTTTTCAGCGGCACGCTGCCCCAGCTGCTCGAAAGCAGGAAGAGCCTGACGGCCGACTACCTGACCGGTCGCCGCTCGATAACGCCTCCCGCGACCGAACGCGGCTGGAGCAACTCGATCACAATCGAAGGAGCCCGCGAAAATAACCTCCGGAACATCGACGTACGGATTCCGCTGGGGGTGATGACCTGCATCACGGGCGTCAGCGGAAGCGGCAAATCGTCGCTTGCAAAGGGCATCCTCTACCCGGCGCTGCGGCGCATGCTTTTCGACACGGGCGTCAAGCCGGGCGATTTCGACGGCATCACGGGGAACGTGCAGCTGCTCAAATCGGTGGAGATGATCGACCAGAATCCCATCGGCAAATCGTCGCGCTCGAACCCGGTGACCTACATCAAGGCTTACGACGAAATCCGCAAACTGTTCGCCGACCAACCTTACGCCCAACATACGGGACTCGGGGCTTCGTCGTTCTCGTTCAACATCGCAGGAGGACGCTGCGAGGAGTGCCAGGGCGAGGGTGTGATCAAGGTTTCGATGCAGTTCATGGCCGATGTCGAACTGGTCTGCGAAGCGTGCGGGGGCAGGCGTTTCCGCGACGAAATCCTCGAGGTGAAATACCGCGGCAAGTCAATCTACGACGTGCTGGAGATGACCGTCGACGACGCAATCGCGTTCTTCGGTGAAGACAGGAAGGACTCGACCTGCAAGCGCATCGTCGAACGGCTCAAACCGCTGCAGGACGTGGGGCTGGGCTACATCAAGCTCGGACAGTCGTCGTCGACCCTTTCGGGCGGCGAGAGCCAGCGCGTGAAACTGGCGTCGTTCCTCACCAAGGACAGCGCGCAGGGCGGCGTAATGTTCATCTTCGACGAACCCACGACAGGACTCCATTTCCACGACATCAACAAGTTGCTGGCGGCATTCAACGCCCTGATCGAACGGGGACACACAATCGTCGTCGTGGAGCACAACATGGACGTCATCAAATGCGCCGACTGGGTCGTCGACCTGGGGCCCGAGGCGGGCACGGGCGGCGGCAACGTCGTATTCGAGGGCACGCCCCGCAACCTGGAGCAATGCCCGGCGAGCCACACGGGCCAATACCTCCGCCTGCGTACGAAATTATAACGTAACCCCGCCCCGGAAAGGGCGGAAATCCCCGGACAAGCGACAACACAATGGAATTCTTCACATACAGACTCCCCAACGGCATACGGGGCATCCACCGGCAGGTGAAAAGCAACGTGGCGCACTGCGCGCTGGTCGTCAATGCCGGAAGCCGCGACGAACACCCGGAGCAATACGGGCTGGCGCATTTCACCGAACACGCATTTTTCAAGGGCACGCAGCGCCGCCGCGCCTGGCAGGTCAACTGCCGGCTGGAAAACCTCGGCGGCGAGCTGAACGCCTTTACCACCAAGGAGGATACGACCATCCACGCCACGACGCTGCGCGGGGACTTCCCCAAGGCGGCCGAACTGATTGCCGACATCGCATTCCGCTCGACGTTCCCCGATCGGGAACTGGAGCGGGAGAAGGAGGTAATCGTCGACGAAATCAACACCTACAAGGATTCGCCCGCCGACCTGATTTACGACACGTTCGAAGACATGCTCTTCGCGGGGTCGGAGCTGGGGCACAACATCCTGGGCCGCAAAAACGCGCTGGCACGCTATAACGGCGACGCCATCCGCGCCTTCACGGGCCGCACGCATACCACCGACCAGATGGTCTTTTCATCCATCGGCAACTTCACGGCCAAGACCGCCGAAGCGGTCGCCGCGCGTTACTTCGCGGAACAGATCACGGCAACACGCAGCTTCGACCGCGCGGCGCCCGCTCCCTGCACGGCTTTCGAGAAAACCGTAGTAAAACACACCCACCAAACGCATTGCATCATCGGCAACCGCGCCTACGGCATCGGCGAGGAAAAGCGCCTGCCGCTGGCCCTTTTGGTGAATATCCTCGGCGGACCGTGCGCCAATTCGCTGCTGAACGTCGTGGTACGCGAGAAAAACGGACTGTCGTACAACATCGAGGCAAGCTACACGCCGTACAGCGACACGGGCATCGTGGCCATCTATTTCAGTTCCGAGAACGGCAATACGGCGCAGTGCATCGAACTGATTGAAGGCGAGTTGCGCAAGCTTCGCACCGCGCCGCTCACGGCACGCCAGCTCTCGATGGCAAAAAAACAGTTCATCGCCCAGCTGGCCATCTCGAGCGAGAGCAACGAAGGGTACATGCTCGGCGCGGGCAAGAGTTTCCTGACCCACGACGACGTGGACACGATGGAACAGGTTTATGCCAAGGTGCGCACGCTGACCGCATCGCAGTTGACGGAGGTGGCCGAAGAGGTTTTTTCCGGCATGTCGAGGCTTATCTATAAATAAAGGATATGGAAAAAGAGATTGTAATCGTCCTGCTCGACGATTTTGCAGACTGGGAGGCGGCATTCCTCGCCCCGGCGCTGCGTACGGGCGTAATGCCGGGACACACGCCATTCTGCGGCACGAAATACATGACACCCGACGGAAAAGCCGTCCGCTCGCTGGGCGGGATGCAGGTAACGCCCGACTGCGACGCATCGGCGCTTCCCGGCAACTGTGCGGGAGTGATTCTTGTCGGCGGCATGCGGTGGCAGTCGGACGAGGCGCTGCGGATTGTGCCGCTCGTCGAGGAGGCACTCGCGCGCGGAGTGCTCGTCGGGGCCATCTGCAACGCTGCGTCGTTCCTGGCCGCACACGGGTTCCTGAACGGCGTACGGCACACGGGCAACACTGTCGAAATGCTGAAAAAGTGGGGCGGGGAGCGCTACACGGGCCAGGCGCTCTACGAAGAGCGGCAGGCCGTGCGCGACGGCAACATCGTGACGGCCAACGGCACCGGCTGCCTCGAATTCACCCGCGAATGCCTGCTTGCCCTCGGCGCCGACACGCCCGAGGCGGTCGATGCGTCGTACAAGTTCAACAAACACGGTTTCTGCAAGGCGTAATGGAGGCCCTCGAACAATACATCCGCGCCCACACCTCGCCCGAAGAGGCATTGCTGCACGAGCTCGACCGCGAAACCAACCTGCGTGTCGTGCAGCCCCGCATGCTTTCGGGGCATATCCAAGGACGCCTTTTGGAAATGCTCGTGCGGATGCTCCGGCCGCGGCGCGTCCTCGAAATAGGTACGTTTACGGGTTATTCGGCGCTCTGCATGGCAGCAGGGCTGGACGGGGAGGCCGAACTGCATACCGTCGAAGTGGAAGACGAGCTGGAAGAGCTGGCGCAGTCGTTCTTCGACCGCAGCGCCCACGGCTCCAAAATCCGGCTGCACATCGGTTCGGCGCTCGCCATCGCTCCGGCGCTGGGCATAGAGTTCGACCTCGTATTCATCGACGGCGACAAGCGCGAGTATCCGGACTACTACCGGATGCTGATGGGCGACGACGGCGGCAAACCGCTGGTGCACAGCGGATCGGTGCTGATTGCAGACAATATCCTCTGGTCGGGGAAAGTCGTGCAGCCCGTCGCACACAACGACCGCCACACACAGGCGCTCGTGGAATTCAACCGCATGGTCGTCGAAGACCCGCGGGTCGAAAACGTAATCGTCCCGTTGCGCGACGGCCTGAACCTGATACGCATAAAATAAGATGGAAATCAAAGAATTACAGGAACGTGTCGACGCATGGATCAAGGAGTACGGCGTGCGTTACTTCAGCGAACTGACGAATATGGCCGTACTCACGGAAGAGGTGGGGGAGCTGGCGCGCATCATGGCGCGCAAATACGGCGACCAGTCGTTCAAAGAGGGAGAGAAATGCAACCTCGCGGACGAAATGGCCGACGTGCTGTGGGTATTGACGTGCCTTGCCAACCAAACGGGCGTAGACCTCACGGCTGCCATGGAAGCGAACTTCGCCAAGAAAACCTCCCGCGACAGGGAACGGCATAAAAACAATCCGAAACTCTGATAGATGCAAGCCGGACGCACAAGGCCGGATACGAGACACGCCCCGTAAGAAATGGCCGGGGAAAGGCAAAGAATGTTGCGCCGGGTTTAAAAACCCGATACGAATACGGAAAGTCTGATACGAAAAAACATCCCGCACAGGGCCGGAAGCCGCTGTGCGGGATGTTTGCATCGAGAAAGCACCGGAGAGAACCGGATATGCCGGTTATCGCCGGGGAAGCGTGCGGGGTTCGGCCAGCGTGTGCGGTTCGGCCTCGGAAACTTTCAGCGGCACGGCCCGCATCACCACCTGCCGCTGTGCGTCGGACAGTTCATCAAAGGCTTTTCCGAACTGCCGCAGCGCCAACCCGGCGCGGACATCGTCGAACGCCTGCGCAATGCGGCTCTGCACTTCGCGATAGCGACCGTAGGAGGCATCGCGGGCCATTTGCAGCGATACGACGCCCTGGCTCACCGGATAACTCATCTTACCGCCGCCGGGAAGGTCGAATTCGGCATCCGACCTCTCGGAAAACCCGGAATCGTTGGACGGGTTGAGCACGAACGCCTTGACACGCGCCGTAAGTTCCCCGGCATCAATCACCTCCTGCCGGCCGGCAGTCCCGGCCATCACCTTGCCCGAGCCGTTGACCAGCACCAGAAACAGATTGCGCTCCTTGATTCTGAAATCGTTGCCGGAGGATGTCACATCGGTGACATTTATCCTTCCGTCGACCGGCTGTACCGTCGTATCCGGCGGCAGCATGCGCACGACCGCACGGTCGTCGGTTCCGTCATACAGCACACGCAGTATGCCGGCGGCACGCAAAGCCTGTTTCACGTCGGTCACAACGCCCATACTCGTATTTTTCCGGGCCATAATCCATGCTCCGACATCGGCAGAGGGACGCTCACTGCGCCACGCGATAAGCCGTTCTTTCAATCCGGCGGTCGTTGCAGGCTCGCCGTTCAGCAGTATGTTCCCGTCGGAAGAAACCTGTATAAGGACAGTATTCAGCGAAGTTTCCACCACATTTTTCATCTCCCGGTTCCAGTTCCCGTAACTATTGGCGGAAATGCGGTACCAGTCACCCACCGAGAGCCTCACAGTATTCCGCAACAAGGCATCGAAGCATTCGAAACTCCGGTCGGCGCTGTTCACAATCAGGCTGTCGCAGGTTATTTCCGTCAAGCCGTCTTTCATCGTCGGGTCGGGCGAATCGTCCCTGAAACGGACACGCACGTTGCCGGCGAATATCATCGTTTGTACATCGGACGGATAGACCCTGTCGGCACAGAGCACCTCCAGCAGGCCCGAAGAGCCGAATGTCACCGTTTTGTTTACGGCGGTCGCCGGATTACCGGAAACTTCGTCCGCAGGCAGCTGCTGCATAGCCTCCCGGCCGGCGCCGGAAAGGATTTCGCGCTGCGCAGCCACATAGCCGGACAGCTCGTCGCGGGTAACGGAACGCCCGTTCAGGGTGATGGCGCCGTTTTCGCCGATATGGACGGATGTTCCGTCAGGGGCTTCGGCATCGGGCGTCCGGGTCGTAAAACTGCAAAGGAGTATCATTCCCGCCACTATCGGGACGGCTGCACCGAGGCGCAGGAACGCGAATCGGCGCATTCGGAATTGTGTCATCATGGCAAATCGGTTTTTAGTGAGTGAATGATTCAACCCGCAGGCTATATCCGGATTATAACCGAAGAGTTGACGGAAAATAATCGTTCTGTATTCGGTAAGGTCGTATCCCGCGTCGAGCACGTCGCGGTCGGCTTCCCACTCCTGCACCTCGGAGAGCCAGCGTGCAGCTATCCACACGAATGGATTGAACCAGAAGATACAGCGCACCGATTCGACGGCTATACGCTCGCAGGTGTGGCGATGGCGAATGTGGCTCGCCTCGTGGCAAAGCACGATTCCGCGCCTGCGCCCCTCGTAGCCCTCGCCGAGAAAGACCGTACGAAAGAATGAAAAGGGTGTTTCGACCTGCTGATTCTCCGCAACCGCATATTCCCCGCACTCGGTAATCCGGGAACGGCGGCGCAGGCGCCGGATACCGGCGATGCGCACAGCGAGGATTCCCAGCGACACGGCCGCAGTCAGCACATACAATACAAGGAGTGCGACGCGGGCGACATGTCCCCAATCGACAGCCGGAGCCGTAAATTCGTCCGGCACCCTTATTTCCGCCATCGTCCCGACACCGATGCCGTCAGGCTCCGGCAACTCCGCCGCAGGCACGGCTGCAATCAGCGGCAGCGGATAAACCACCGTGCGGGCAGGGTAGAGGGGAATGTTGAGTGCCGGAATCACGACGGAGAGCCACACAGCGAACACCAGATAACGGCGGCAGGCCGCATAGGAAACCTTGCGGACGAGCAGCAGGCGGTAAAAAGCCAGCAGCAAACCGCTGCAAAAAAGCACTTCAAGCAGGTAAAGGGCCGGGGATTTCATCACTTGCGTTTTTTGAGCATGTCCAGGATAGCATCGGTTTCCTCCAGCGAAATCGCCTTGTTTTCGGAGAAGAACGACACCAGCCGGCTCACGGAACCGCCGAAGAAGTTGTTCAGCACGGTATCCATATAACGGCGCGCATAGTCGTCTTTCGAGATAAGGGGGTAATATTCGTGGGTCTTGCCATAGGCCTTGTGCGACACGAAACCTTTCTTTTCGAGAATGCGGACAATTGTCGAAACGGTGTTGTAGGCCGGTTTGGGTTCGTCCATCTCGTCGAGAATATCGTGTACGACGACGGCTCCTTTGGCCCATAAAACCTGCATGATTTCCAGTTCTGCACGGGTCAGTTCCTGCGGTCGGCTCTTCGCTGTTTCTGCCATAACTATATATTTAGTTGATTATCCTGACACGAAGGTAAAACTAAAATATTAGTTATACAACTATTTTTTTAATTATTTTTCCGGAAAAGTAAAAAACCCGCTCTCAACGGCTTGAGAGCAGGGTAGCACCTATTCGGTAAGGAGTCATTCCGGAAGGACAGGCAATCGTACGCGGCCGGAATCGCTACTCGGCAAGTTCGATACATATCGCGCCGTATTTTCCCGGCCTGCCGTACTTTTGCACCGCTTCGACGGGCAGCATGTAGAAATAGCGCATAGGAACTGCCGCTGCCATCGAAAATGCGTTGGTATGGCACATCTTCAGCCACGATTCGAGGGTGGAGAATTCACCGTCGAAAATCACGAGCGGCCGGCGATCGGGATAAATATCCCCGATAACGACTCCCTGGTCCGTGCCGTAGCGGGCCATCGTTTCATCGTCGGTATGTATCTCGAGCGTGCGCAGCACCAATCCGTCGATAAACTGAAAAATACTGCCCGGAACACGCACGCCGTCGAGCTCATAGACGGCCTTGTCGGACAACTCGCGCCACAGTTCGTCGGGCACCTTGAACATCAGTTCGTTCCCGAGCGCCTTGCGCGCCGCTTCGTATTCGTCGCGCAGGGTGTACGACCCAATATATTTCGGGACATAGCGCATTTTGCGGCTCTTCGGGTCGTACTGCTCGCCCCCGAACCAGTTGTAGCCCGCAACATTGCCGAGCAGGTGAGGACGCACCCCCTTTTTACGGCTGCGTTCGGTGAAAAATTTCAGCAACCGTACCTTTTCACGCCGTGTCGTATCCGAAAGCCGCATGCGGCGGTTCTTAACCCGTACCTTGCGCACGTTCCACAAGGTTACGGCATCGTAGGCTACGGCCTCCGTAGTGCGTTTTTTGTTGAGCTTATAGGCAAACGGCCGTCCGGCAGCCGCAGCTGCAAGGTCGGAGTAGGGTGCCTGATCGGCCACCTCCTCGCGCTGCGCCTGATCGAAACGAAGTTGCGCCTCGGGTTTCTGCGGTTCCTGGGCCGACACCCCGGCTATCGCCATGCAAGCGCCCGCAAGGGCCGCTGTCCGGATAAAGACATTTTTCATACGTCTGTTACTAAAATTTTAGTAAAAATAGAACTAAAAATTTAGATGTGCAAATTTCTGTGGGTAATAACACGCCGGCAACAACAATTCCCGAAACGATCGTCGACGCGACTCCCCGGGCACAGCCGCTGCCGGAACGGAAAAACCGGCAGCAGGAGTATGACAGCAGCGCATGGAGGCAGGGCAAGAGCAGTATGCGGAAGTGAAGCGCAGGGATAGACGCCTTGAAACCTGCGGAACGACAACGTCCCGAACTCGTATGAGTCCGGGACGTTTTTCAGAAACACGGCAGGGTAGCGACTACTCCAGTTTGAGGTCTTTCTTGATACCCTCGATTTTGGCGTCGAGTTCGCCCAACACCCGCTCGAAGTCCGCGACCGATTGCAGGGGAGCCTTCACGCCGAAATAGAACTTGATTTTCGGCTCCGTACCCGACGGGCGAACAGAAACGAGCGTTCCGTCCTCGGTAAACCACTGGAGCACATTGCTCTGATCCTGCACGATTGGGGTCTTGGCGCCGCTCTTCACATCGGTCTGCTCGAGCGAAAGGAAGTCGTTGATTTTCACTACGGGCGAACCGAGAATCGTTTTGGGCGGGTTTTCGCGGAAGTCGACCATCATCTTCTGAATCAGCTCGGCGCCCTCCTTGCCCTTGCGGACGACCGAAACGAGGCCCTCGCGGTAGAAACCGTACTTCACATAGAGTTCCTGCAGCCACTCGTAGAGCGTCAGGCCCATCGTATCCATGGCCCATGCGGCTGCCTCGGCTGCCAGCGAGCAGGCCGACACGGCATCCTTGTCGCGCACGTAGTCGCCCGCAAGGTAGCCGAACGACTCCTCGCCGCCGCCGATATACTTGGCCTTGCCTTCGTTCTCGCGGATAATCTTGGCGATGTACTTGAAACCCGTGAGGCAGTCGTAGCACTTCACCTTGAAATAATCGGCCACGGCGTTGGCCATCTGCGAGGTAACGATGGTCTTCACGACATACTGGTTGCCGTCCAGCTCGCCGCGCTCGGCCCAGCGGGTCAGCTGGTAGCTCAACAGCAGCACGAGGGTCTGGTTGCCGTTCAGCAGCACGTATTCGCCTTTCTTGTTGCGAAGCGCCACGCCGATCCGGTCGGAATCGGGGTCGGTGGCCAGCACGAGGTCGGCGCCCTGCTTCGCTGCGAGGTCGATAGCCATCGACATGGTTTTGCGCTCCTCGGGATTGGGCGACTCGACGGTGGGGAAGTTGCCGTCGATGACGGACTGCTCGGGAACCATGATTACGTTCGTGAAACCAAACTTCTTCAGCGACGCAGGAACCAGGCGGACGCCCGCACCGTGCATCGGGGAGTAGACAATCTTCATGTCGTGGTACTTCTTCACGCTTTCGGGCGAGAGCGACAGTTCGTGTACCTTATTTAAATAGATTTCGTCGAATTTCTCGTCGAGCACCTGAATGTTCTCCGGATTCCTGCCCGTTAGAATCATGTTCACGTCGGTAATCTTCTCCACCTCGGCGATGATGTTCTTGTCGTGCGGCGCAGTGACCTGCGAACCGTCCGTCCAATAGGCCTTGTAACCGTTGTACTCCTTGGGGTTGTGCGAGGCGGTAACCACCACGCCCGAATGGCATTTCAACTCGCGGATGGCGAAGCTCAATTCGGGCGTCGGACGCAGGGCGTCGAACAGGAAAACGGTAAATCCGTTCGAGGCGAAAATGTCGGCGACACGCTCGGCGAACATACGCGAATTATTGCGGCTGTCGTGCCCGATCGCAACCCGGATCTGCTCGCCCGCGAAGTTCTTCTTGAGGTAGTTCGCAAGCCCCTGTGTCGCAGCGCCTACGGTATAGACATTCATGCGGTTGGAACCCACACCCATGATGCCGCGCAGGCCGCCCGTGCCGAATTCGAGGTCTTTGTAAAAGCTTTCGACAAGCTCTTTCATATCGTTATCCATCAGGTACTTAACCTGTTTTTTAGTGGCTTCATCGTAGTGGCCGTCAAGCCATGTCTGTGCTTTTTTCAGCACCATTTGCTCCAATTCGTTAGCCATAAGTCTTATTAGTTTTATTTATAATTTAGTTATAAGATGATTCAAAAAATTTATATGCAAATATATAAAATATATTTCGATTATTCAATATCAGGGAGTTAAAATCGACCATCCGGAAACCGTTGTTTTTCTATATATAAAAAAAGTGAAATTGCAACATATTTTCGGAAATCTTTTTGCAAAATTATTCACAACTTTGTCACATCAAAAACAGTGCAACCCTTATCATGTTAAACAACACGCAGACATATAGCGATATGTGGCAGAACTGCCTTGACCGCATCAAGGCACAGACTTCCGAAGAGGAGTTCGCGAAGTGGTTCCAGCCTATCGTACCGCTCGAATTCGACGGCACCAACCTGCGCCTGCGTGTCCCCAACGAAAGTTACGTACACCAGATCGAGAAGAACTACATTCCGTTCCTGCGCCCGATCATCTCGCAACTCTACGGGCAACAGACCCGGCTGCACTATGCCGTGCCCCGCTCGGTCACTCCGGTCGTACCCGTTACCGCCGACGCCGACACCACGGCCATCTCGCGTTTCAACACGCAGACCAACACGGCAAATATAAAGAATCCTTTCGTTATTCCGGGACTCAAAAAGATAATTATCGACCCGCAGCTCAATCCGGGCCTCACGTTCGCGACTTTCATCGAGGGCGAGTGCAACCGGCTGGCACGCTCGGCGGGCATGTCCGTCGCGGTGAATCCGGGCAACAATCCGTTCAACCCCTTATATATATACGGGGATTCGGGACTGGGCAAAACCCATATCGTGCAGGCCATCGGCCACGAGGTGCGCCAGCGCCACCCCGAACTGCAGGTGCTGTACGTGTCGATGAACAAGTTCCAGGCACAGTTCCAGACCGCCTACAAGAACGGTGAAATCCCCGATTTCATCCACTTCTACCAGATGATCGACGTACTGATCATCGACGACATTCAGGAGCTGACCGGGAAGACGGGTACGCAGAACGCGTTCTTCAATATCTTCAACCACCTGCAGCTGGCGGGCAAACAACTGATTCTCACTTCGGACAAGCCGCCCGTGGAGCTGAAAGACATCGAGCAGCGGCTGCTGACCCGCTTCAAGTGGGGACTTTCGGCACAGCTCAATACGCCGGACTACGATACGAAACTCAAGATTATCCGCGTCAAGGCGCAGAAACTCGGGGCGCAGATTTCGGACGACGTCGTGGCCTACCTGGCCGACAATATCTCGGCCAACGTGCGCGAAATCGAGGGTGCGCTCTCGTCGCTGGTGGCGAACGCTTCGTTCCTCGGCCGCAAAATCACCACATCGCTGGCAAAGGAGATACTCAAAGTGTATGTCCAGCTCTACCAGAAGGAAATCACGATCGACCATATCATCAAGGTCGTATGCGAATACCTGAACCTCGATTTCGCCCGCTTCAACTCCACCGAGCGCACACGGGAAATCGCGCAGGCCCGCCAAATCGCGATGTACCTCTCGAAGCAGCACACCAAGGCGCCGCTCACGACCATCGGTTCGGCAATCGGAGGGCGCAACCACGCGACCGTACTCCACTCGTGCAAGGCCGTATCGAACCTGATTGAAACCGACAAGGCATTCCGCCGCCAGGTCGAAGAAATAGAAAAGAAAGTACTGGCGCAGTAAGCTTCGCGGAAGACGGAAATCTTCCGAAAAGCTGCGCGCCTTTGCATACCGTAATACCCAAACAGGGAGCCGTGACAGGTTTTGTCACGGCTTTTTTTATATCTTTGTCTCCATGAAAAGAATCTATCGTTTCAAGGTTCTGCGGATGGCAGCATTGCTGCTGCTGTGCGCTCCGGCATTCGTCGCATGCGGAGTGCTGCTCATCCGCCTGCGGCCGCAAAATCCGCTTATCTGGATAATCGGGTGTCTGGGGAGCCTTTTCTTCGGAGCCTGTTTCATCTACGGACTCGGCATTCTCCGACAATTGTCACGCAACAGCGAAGCCCTGATACTCACACCGGAAAAAATCACAATACGCCAGCCAAACGGGAAACAATACGACCTGAAATGGAGCGAGATCCGGGTTTTCAATGAAATCCGACTCCAGAGCCAGTCTTTTATCGCAGTCGTCACGTATGAAATCCCGGAAGAGGCCAGGCAGGAACGCAACCGGTTTCGCATGCGACTGACCAAATGGAACCGCAGCCTGACGGGATCCGCGATAAACATCTCGCCGGATTTAATCAGCTGCCAACGCAACGAACTATACAAAACGCTTTGCCGATACCTCGAAAAATACGGACAATAACAGTATGGACCAACCCAAACTCGAACGCCTGCTGCGGCTGATGAAGCTGCTGACGGCGAATACCACGTACAACATCGACCAGCTGGCCGAACGGCTCGACATGTCGCGCCGCACGGTATACCGCTATATCGACACGTTCCGCGAGGCGGGCTTCGTCATCAAAAAATCGGGCGACTGCATCCGCCTCGACAAGGAATCGCCGCATTTCCGCGACATCTCGCAGCTGGTACATTTCACCGAAGAAGAGGCCGTAATCCTGAAAAGCGCCATCGAGAACATCGACGACACGAACATGCTGAAGCAGAACCTCAAGCGCAAACTCTACTCGGTCTACGACAACAAAACGCTGGCCGACACGGTGGTCAGGGGCAAGAACGCCCCGAACATCCGCACGCTGATCGAGGCCATCGGCGAGCAGCGGCAGGTCGTCCTGCACAGCTACCAGTCGGCACACGGCGGCGAAGTCCGCGACCGCAGGGTAGAGCCGTTCGCCTTTACCACCAACTATGTGCAGGTGTGGTGTTACGACCCGGAAGCCGGCGCCTGCAAGTTATTCAAGACTTCGCGCATCGGAGCGGTGGAACTTACCGAAGCCGCATGGGAGCACGGGAAGGAGCACTGCGAGGGATTCATCGACGTTTTCCGCATGCACGGACAAACACGCCACCGGGTACAATTGGAACTGGGATTACTGGCCTACAACCTGCTGTGCGAGGAGTATCCGCTGGCCGAGCGCGACGTCCGGCCGTCGGGCCGGGGACGCTGGCTGCTCGACACGGAGGTCGCAGGATACGCCGGAGTGGGACGCTTCGTCGTGGGACTGCTGGACGACATCCGCATCGTCGATTCGCCGGGACTGGCGAAATATATCCGCGAATATATCGACGCGAACATTTTTTAGCACGGTTTTTTCATTATATTTGTGTAAAACAAAACACCGACACCATGAAAACAAACACCGCAATAATGCTGGGAGTGCTGTGCACGGCACTTGCGACCGGCTCCTGCTGCCGGCAGGCCCCGGCACCGGAAACGCCCGGCGCAAAAACGACCGGAGAGGTCGTATTCAAAGATTACGGAGCCGGGCCGACCGTGCTGAACATCGAAGACTATACGCTGTCGAACGAGAATTTCAGGACTACGCTCTGGACGGGCAATAACCTGCAGGTCACGGTAATGGCGATTCCCGTCGGCTGTGACGTCGGGCTGGAACAGCACCATGACATCGACCAGTTCCTGCGCATCGAACAGGGTACGGCACAGGTGATGATGGGCGACAGCGAGGACAACCTCGACTTCGTGCGGGAAGCCTCGGACGATTTCGCGATTTTCGTTCCCGCCGGGAAATGGCACAACATCGTCAACAAGGGGAACACGCCGCTGAAAATCTACTCGATTTACGCCCCCGCAGAGCATCCCCACGGCACCGTGCACAAGACCCAGCAGGAGGCCATGGAGGCCGAACACCATCATTAGGCCGCCCGGCTTTCCCGAAAAAAACGTATGTTTTCCGAAAAAACATACGTTTTTTCTTTGTGTGTCACAAGTTGTCACAACAGAGCCGTTCCTTTGTATCGTGAACCTAAAAAGAAAACAATTATGGGAACAGCTTACAAAATCAGGTGCAAGCACTGCGGAGCGCAGTTCGAGCACTACATGCAGCCCGGCTACGGCATGCTGCCGATGTGCGTGGGATGCGGCGAATACGTCGAAACAGAAACGGCGATCCGGTGTCCGGCATGCCTGAAAAAACTCAACACCTCGAAGGAGGAGTTCAACGAACAGATAGAGGTGACCTACATGTGGGATTGAGCCGCAAAAAAGTGGGCGCGGGAGGCGCAGAAATCCACGGAAAATTTATATCTTTACACAAAATACGCCCTGCCCGGGCATTACGCCGAAAAATCGGCGCGGCGCACGGCACGTACTATTTTTAAGGAAACAAAAAACAATTTTTCGCAAACCGATGACACAGTTGCAGGTAGGGGATATGGCCCCCGATTTCAAGTCCACGACACAAGACGGTGAGCCCCTGTCGCTTGCCGACCTGAAAGGACAGCGCACGATACTCTATTTTTATCCCAAGGACAACACGTCGGGCTGCACGCTCGAGGCCAAAAGCCTGCGCGACGGCAAGGCAGAGTTAGCGCGGATGGGATTCCGCATTATCGGCGTGAGCCCCGACAGCGAAAAGTCGCACAAAAACTTCTGTGCGAAGCACGACCTGAATTTCACGCTGCTGTCCGACACCGACCACAGCGTCTGCGAAGCCTACGGGGTCTGGGCCGAGAAATCGATGTACGGCCGCAAATACATGGGCGTACTGCGCACGACGTTCGTTATCGACGCCGAGGGGCGTATCGAGAAATTGTTTACGAAGGTAAACACCGCAAACCATTACCAGCAGATTCTGGACGCATACAAATAGGCGAATGAAACGGTTCGGGAGCATATTACTGGCAGCAGGCTGCCTGTTCGGCACCTTGCAGTCGCATGCAAGGCAGCTCCCGGCGGAACCGGCGCAGGGCTCTCCGAAGCACCCCGCACAGGAACTCCCTGCGGGAGTAGCAGCAGAACGGCCGGCGGCACCGCAGCAGGAATTCCCGGCTGATTTCGCGGCCAAGGCGCATGCCGCGGCCCGCGAACTGCGGATGCTCCCGCCCGAAGAGTTCAGCCTCCAATGGCTGCGCGAGGAGGTCGACCCGATACAGCGGGCCCGCCGCAAGATAAGAGAGGAGATGCAGCACCGCGCCATGACGCAGGAGTCGGTGATAAAAGCACACCGGCACACGCAGAAGCGCGACCTGAACAAAGAGGTCGGCTCTTGGCGGATGAGCATCGGCAACACTTCGGTCGACAACTGGAGTCCTTTTCAGGATCGTGCGCTGGACGCCCGGACGATACGCTTCCCCGTTCCGCGCGACGCACGGGCGGACAAACGCACCGACCAGATGAAAGCCCTCGACAGGATGCGGCGGCAAGGCAGATAAGCGTAAAATAAAAGAAAATAACAACCAAAACAATGGCAGAAAAAGTACAGGTAAACGCGGATAAGCTCAAAGTGCTTAACGCAGTAATGGAAAAAATAGAAAAGGACTTCGGCAAAGGTTCGATCATGCGCATGAACTCGCAGGAGGTGAACGACGTGCCGGTTATCCCGACAGGGTCGATCACCCTCGACATGGCCCTCGGCGTAGGCGGCTATCCCAAAGGCCGCGTCGTGGAAATTTACGGTCCCGAATCATCGGGTAAAACGACCCTCGCCATCCACGCCATCGCCGAAGCCCAGAAAGCGGGCGGCATCGCGGCGTTTATCGACGCCGAGCATGCTTTCGACAGTTTCTACGCACAGAAGTTAGGCGTAGACGTCGACAACCTGCTGATTTCGCAGCCCGACAACGGCGAGCAGGCGCTGGAAATCGCCGACTCGCTGATTCGTTCGAGCGCCATCGACATCATCGTTATCGACTCGGTAGCGGCGCTGACGCCCAAGGCCGAAATCGAAGGCGAGATGGGCGACTCGAAAATGGGTCTGCAGGCCCGGCTGATGTCGCAGGCGCTGCGCAAACTCACCTCGAGCATCTCGAAAACCAAGACGGTCTGCATCTTCATCAACCAGTTGCGCGACAAAATCGGCATCGTATACGGCAACCCCGAAACCACGACGGGCGGTAATGCGCTGAAGTTCTACGCCAGTGTGCGTATCGACATCCGCCGCATGTCGGTCATCAAGGACGGCGAAGACCAGTTAGGCACCCGCACCAAGGTCAAGGTGGTGAAAAACAAGGTGGCACCGCCGTTCAAACGCGCGGAATTCGACATCATGTTCGGCGAAGGCATCTCGAAAATCGGCGAGATTGTTGATCTGGGCGTCGACTACGGCGTACTCAAGAAAGCCGGTTCCTGGTTCTCGTACGGCGACAGGAAGATAGGACAGGGGCGCGACGCGGTCAAGGAACTGCTGAAAAACGACGGGGAGCTCCGCAGCGAAATCGAGGCCAAGGTACGCGAGGCCATGAAGAACCCTAAAGCATAAGGTATGGATTATACTGCCGAGGATGAAATCATAATCAAGGAAAAGTGGGACGACCTGCTCCTCTCGTGCACCAAGATATGCAAGAACGACGAGGACTGGAATTTCATCAAACGTGCTTTTTTCCTGGCCAAAGAGGCCCATCAGGGGGTAAGGCGCCGCTCCGGCGAGCCGTACCTCCTGCATCCTATTGCAGTAGCCAAGATTGTCATCGAGGAAATCGGACTGGGTGTGAAATCGGTCGTGGCGGCGCTGCTGCACGACGTCGTGGAGGACACGGAGTACACCGTGGAGGACATGGAACGCATCTTCGGGCCGAAAATCGCCTCGATGGTCGACGGCCTTACGAAGATGTCGGGTGTTTTCAATGCCGAAACCTCGGAGCAGGCCGAATACTTCCGCAAAGTACTGCTGACCCTTTCGGACGACGTGCGGGTCATCCTCATCAAAATCGCCGACCGCCTGCACAACATGCGCACGCTGGGAGCGATGCCGATGAACAAACAGATTAAAATCACGGGCGAAACAATCTACCTGTTCGCCCCGCTGGCATACAGGCTGGGCCTCTACTCGATTAAAAGCGAGCTGGAAGACCTCTGCATGAAGTACCGCTTCCCGCAGCAATACGCCGAAATCACCCAGAAACTCAACGAAACAGAGGCTTCGCGCCGGGAGTTCATCAACAAGTTCAACGCCCCGATCATCGCCTCGCTCAACCGCGACAACATCAATTACGAAATCTCGGGCCGCGTCAAAAGCGTCTACTCGATATGGAGCAAGATGCAGCGCAAACAGATTCCTTTCGAGGAGATTTACGACCTGTTCGCTATCCGCATCGTATTCAAACCCCTGCCGTTTCCATCCGAAAAAACGCAGTGCTGGCAGGTATATTCCACGATTACGGACATATACACCCCCAAGCCCGACCGCCTGCGCGACTGGATTTCGATGCCCAAGGCCAACGGCTACGAGGCCCTGCATTCGACCGTGATGGGGCCCGACGGCGTGTGGGTCGAGGTGCAAATCCGTACCCAGCGCATGGAGGACATCGCCGAGCGGGGTTTCGCGGCGCACTGGAAATACAAGCACGCTACCATCTCGCAGGACGAGGATGAATTCGACAAGTGGCTGAAACAGATACGCGCGGCGCTGAACAGCCCGACGGAAAATGCGGTCGACTTCCTGGACAACTTCAAGTTGTCGCTATATACATCTGAAATAGTTGTATTTACACCAAAGGGAGAAGCCCGCAAAATGCCGTTCGGCGCCACGGCGTTAGACTTCGCATACGACATCCACTCGAAAATAGGCAACAGCGCCATCAGCGCCAAAATAAACCACAAACTCGAGCCGATCACTACGCGCATCAACAGCGGCGACCAGATTGAAATCATCACGGCCGACAATGCGCGCCCCAAGCCCGAATGGCTCGAGGTCGTGACCACGGCCAAAGCCAAGCAGTCGATTAAGAGTTTCCTCAAGCGCGAGCGGCAAAACAATATCGAGCGGGGTATGCAGATGCTCGACGAGAAGATGAAGTCGCTGAATATCAAATTGAGCGGCCGCGTACTGCGCAAAATCGTCCCCATCTACGAAAGCAACAACAAGGAGGAACTGTACAGCAAAATCGGCGCCGGCATCATCAAGCTCGACGATTTGGACAAGGCGTTGAAAGTCAATTCCAAAAGCAAGATACTCAAGTTCTGGACGCTCTTCATCCCCAAAAAGGAGGAGGAAGAGGGCGACGACACGGCCCTTCCGGGTGAAATCGCCCCGACCGGGGAGGTTCCGCCGGAACCGCAGTTCGAAATCGCCGAATGCTGCAAGCCGATTCCCGGCGACAAGGTGGTAGGCTACCGCGACCCTGCGACGGGCAATATCATCGTACACAAGGCCAGCTGCGACGAGCTGGACAGGCTCGCGGCGCAATTCGGCAAAAACATCGTCAAGGAAGAGATCAAATGGTCGCAGCACAAGGCCATGTCGTACCTGGTGACAGTCGACCTGCGCGGCATCGACCGCATGGGCATCCTGCTCGACCTGGCGAAAGTCGTAAGCGGCGATTTCAGCATCAACATCCGCGAGGTCAGCATCCACAGCCACGACGGCATCTTCGAAGGCAGCATAAGCCTCTACGTGAAGGATGCCGAGGGCCTGCATGACGTCATGGACAAGCTGCGCAAGATAAAAGGCATTGAAAGCGTTAAACGAACCTTAAGCTGATATGGAAGACTTCTCGACCGTAATATGGATCATCGCAATCGTTGCGGCCATGGTATTCAACGGAGTATCGCAGGCCCGCAAACAGGCGAAAAAGCACGCCGGACAATCCGGTAAACACGCCGGGAACGAGGCATGGCCCTCGTGGGATGCCCAGACATCGGCCGATATGCAGCGTCCGGCAGCCGAAGAAGCCGCCAGGAGCGCGAAAAGAGCCGAATTACGTCCTGTACCGGCACCGACCGTCCCCTCGGAGGGTTTCGGAGAAACAACGGGCAAAGCGACCGATTTCATGCAGTCCGAACGCCTTGCCCCCAACAGCACCACAATGACCGCGCAAGGCTCGTCCGCTGCGGGACGGGCTGCCCGGGCCCATGCCGAGGCCACAGAGGACGCAGCAGCGGAAATTACGGAGGATTTCGACCTGCGCAAGGCCGTTATATACTCGGAGATACTCAAGCCCAAATTCGACGAATAACGTCCCGAATTCCGATGGAACGACCGATGACACCCGAAGAAGTGCGTTGGCGGGCAAGCGCCTGCAATCCGGAAAAAATAAAACGGAACTTAAAACTGCAGTATATCCTACTCGGATGCTGGAGCGTCCTGACGCTGGGTTTGGTCGTACTCATATGCCTGAACAGGGAAATACCCGGCTGGGCATCGATAATCACCTTGGTGTGCGGATTTATAATCGTGGTTCTGGGCATTGTCAACAACAAACGTGTTTTGGCGGGCAAAAAACCGTGGGGCGACATCTGATCCCGGTATAAAAGCCCCGCTTCCGGGAAATCAACCTTTAGACGACAGACATATGACACCCGAAGAAGAACAATGGCTGGCGGAATACCACCGGCAGGAGGCGCAGAAACAGGCCAAACGAGGCTATCTCGCACTGGGATGCTGGTGCCTGCTCGCTATCGCATGGCTTATATGCCTCTTCACGGCACCCGACAGGAAGTTTTCGTTCACGGACAGCCTCTTCCTGATAACGATTATTATCAACTGCGCCGCCGCTGTCAAACAGGTCATGGAGGGCAGGCGCATTGCAGCAGGCCGAAAGTCAACGACCAGCACAGGCCCGCATCCTACGAATAATTTACACTAAATTAAAAACGATAAAATATGGCATCCATTTTCTCACGCATCATTGCCGGCGAAATTCCGTCCTATAAAATCGCCGAAGACGAGAACTACTATGCATTCCTCGACATCAATCCGCTGACAAAAGGGCACACATTGGTTGTCCCCAAGAAAGAAATCGACTACATTTTCGATCTCGACGACCAGACACTGGCGGGCATGATGCTCTTTGCGAAACGTGTAGCAGCTAAAATCAAACAGGAAATAGCATGCGCAAGGGTAGCTGTGGTCGTTTTAGGCCTCGAAGTTCCCCATGCACATATCCATTTAATCCCCATTCAAAGCGAAAATGACGTGGATTTCCGCCGCGAAAAGCTTAAATTAACGCCGGATGAGTTCCGGGAAATCGCAACGAAACTCTCTGAATAGAAGGCTGTTTACAAAAATACAATCGTTTGAATTACAAACGGATAGTGGGTTATTAACACTATCCGTTCTTTTTTATTTAACATAATACATAGGAAATATCGGGCTGTTAATAAATTAGTCTGTCAACAGTTCGAAATATTAGAAAAAGTCTGAAATTTTTACTTAATAGGGTGGTGGATTTACAATTGTAAACATCCATCTGCCCTTGTATTTCCATTTGTAATTACATATGTAAATTAACAATCGTTGGTAGAGCTGTTAATTAATCCATTTGTAAAACAGGGAGCGAGTGCGGATAAAATGCGTTTCACATACAGTCCGCAGCCGGTTAAACGATTAAACAAATACAAAACGAAGTACTATAATCCAGCTATTTACAGCGATTACCTACAAAATAATTTCAGCACATAGGTCGTGGGGTAGTGACAACTCGCCATAAGGACTGCCACAGCCCGCATTAAATGTAATTATAGATTAATAATCAGTTATATACATATATCCATATAAACTTTAGATTCAACAAAGCTTATCTGGTAAGTTTTAACAATATTAACTAAATTACAGATGTAAACTTTTTCAACAACTATTAACATTTTACAAATGTAGATTTTTCTTGTTTTACAAAAGAAAAATATTTATATTTGTAAAAAATTACACAAATGAGGGAAAAATTGCTCGATTTGATGAAAAACGAGGGATTGAAGCCGAGCCAGCTCGCAGAACTGCTCGAAATCAATCCCGCCGGAATCTCCCATATTCTTGCCGGACGAAACAAACCGGGCTTCGATATGCTCCAAAAGATTCTCAAGAGGTTCCCCCGAATCAATCCGGATTGGTTGCTACTCGATTCAGATAAGATGTACCGTGACGGGTCGGCAATGCAATCCGGACAGCCATCCGCCGTATCCCCGGCATCGCAAACAGCAGCATCCGGTGCCGACCTTTTCGGCACAGTCGTCTCCGGCAAACTCCAGGACGGAGAAAAATCGAACGACAGGGAACCGGCACACCCACCCAAGGACGCGGCTTCGCAAATCTCATCCGCTCTGTTGACGGACAAGGCAAATGTCAAACGAATCATCGTGCTTTACGACGACCAGACATTCGAAAGTTTCACGCCGACAATGCGCTAAAAAATTCCGCGCGGGGGCCAGTCCGAAATATTCGATTCTCAACGGGATAAATTCAACGACAACTCAGGAATCCGACGCAGCGCAGCCTGCCATCGGGCAATTCTCCACCGGGATTCCGCATAGAACGCAGGCATTCGGACAGCAGACAACAAATACGACCATTTCGCAGGATTCCGGCGAACGATATGAACCGGTGCGATTCTCCCTCCCCGAGGCATATCAGCCCCAAGACCGGTATCGTCAAAAAAGCGGAAATACCTATTTTATATAAAAACGTATAAAGCAGGTCGTTCGAACCTGCCTTGCCATATCACCTTTAGAGCACCTACTTCCCGAAAGGATTCGCCTCCTCCGCTTCGACGCCGCATTCGCAGAAATGGAAGTCGGAGTGCGCTTTTTCCTGTGGAAACATAAAATAGACACACACGGCCTCGGTACATAATTCGCCATTCAAATCATAGATACGAACTCCGATATCGACGATATTGCGCCGCTGCCGCAACACGGCAGCGCGGAGGACAATATGGTCGTCTGTCGTATGAATCGGCCTATGATAGCGGACTTCCATTTTCGAGGTTACACCGCTCGTCTGGAACTTGCGGAATATGACCCAACTGCTGATTTCATCGGCCAAGGTCGCCTGAATACCTCCGTGCAGCGTATTTACCCAGCCCTGATATTCGGGACGGGGACGCCAGAGGCTCACGATTTCGTCACCGTCTTCGTAAAACTCCATGCGCAGCCCCTGCGGACTGTTCGGATCGCAGCCGTAGCAATGGTAACCCTCCATGCCGCGCCAGGGATTCGTTATCCTCTTCATATCGTTCGATTTTATTCTGTCGTTTTACTACCGCACTGTATATTCGGCAAATCATGCCGGTTGCACAACATCGGATACACAGCCCATGCAAAGATAGAAATTTTCAAAAAAAATTGCTTTGACCCGCAAGGGAAATCCGGTTCAATTTATCCGGGAAATTTTCCGGGCCAGCCAATGAGGGAAATGAACATCCTTGCATGCGGCTGAAATATTCGTTCAGCTTTCGGAGGTGTGCCCGAACAAGGCAGGGTTTTTGCTCGGGATGTGGTTATAGGGTTTGAAATCATAAGTTTAAGCGGTTTTTGACGGTTTGGAGTGAACCAATACCAATTACAAGTTATGAAATAATATTACCATTATGTTAAATTATAATTGTGATTATAAATATTACGATTATAAGACACTACTATTCAGTACATTATAAAAAACAAAAGCTATCGCAAGTGACGGCGACATCAAACTTATCTGATTTTTTGCTAATTTTGTAGCATTAAATCCGAACAAATGGTTGAAAATGACCGTTATATAATACGCACGCTGATTATCCTGGCCGCATTCGGGCTGTTTTTCGTATTATGGTATTTCAATCTTCCCACGCAGGCATTCGGCAATGCATTAATTATATATAAATCAACACATTACACAACAAACTATCTACTGGCGGGGCTTATTCCGCTCGGAACGCTGTTCCTGCTGCACAAACGCCGCGACATCGCAGCCTCGATGGGACTCGCACACGGATTCGGCATAGGTCTGCTTTTTGCCCTACTTACGGTACTGCCGATGCTCACCGGCTACGCCGTTATCGGAACGTTCGACCGGGAAATTTCGATAGACGCGGCAGTTACGTGGATATTCGTCGCCGGATTTTTCGAAGAGCTGATATACAGGGGATTTGTTTTCGGACAGTTGTTCCGCTACGCCGCGTGGGGTTTCCTGCCTGCGGCCCTGCTGACGGCGCTGGCATTCGGCTCGCTCCACCTCTATCAGGGCCACGACCTGCTGTCCGCACTCTCCGCGTTCGGCATTACCGCCCTGGGAAGCTTCTTCTTCAGCTGGCTCTATGTCGAATGGAATTACAACCTGTGGAGCGTCATCTGGCTCCACACGCTGATGAACCTGCCGTGGATCCTGTTTCGCGTAAGTACGACCGGCTCCGTCGGCGATGTCTGGGCCAATGCGCTGCGATTGTGCACAATAGCACTTGCCATCGGCCTGACTGTTGCTTATAAGAAGAAAAGGGGACTACCCTACTGCATCACTTATAAAACATTAATTTACAACAGAATACAAAATGCGTAAAATCTGTATCGTCCTGCTCGCAGTTGCGCTGACCTGCGCCTGTACACCCCGCCGGCAAACGGAGGAGAAGACGTTGTACGTTTCGATACTGCCGCTTCGAAGCCTTGTACAGGGTATCGTCGGCGATGATTTCGACATCGAGGTGCTCGTACCGCCGGGTGCAAGCCCCGAAACCTTCGAGCCGACGCCCCGGCAATTCGTCGGCCTGAACAAAGCCCGCATGATTTTTAACGTCGGACTTATCGACTTCGAAACCACGCTGCTGTCCAAAGTCGAAGAGCAGGAAAAAGTCGTGGACTTAAGCCACGGCATCGAACTGATTGCCGGCTCCTGTTCGCATTGCAGCCACGGCCATACGCATGCCCACGGCGTCGACCCCCATGTCTGGACATCGCCCAAAGCCCTGCAGAAAATGGCGGAAAACGCATACGAAGCCATTCGCAGCGCATACCCCGACTCGGTGAAGTACGAAACCAACTACCGGCACCTGCAGCAGGAATTACAAGCTCTCGACAAGCGGACGAAGGAGCAAATAGCAGAAAGCGGCGTGGAATACTTCATCATTTACCACCCGGCCCTCACCTACTATGCCCGGGATTACGGTCTGCGCCAAGTGGCCATCGAGGCCGACGGCAAGGAACCCTCGGCCAGGCAGCTGACGCAAATCATCCGGCAGGCCCGTGAGGACGGCGTGCGGCGCATTCTCTACCAGAACCAGTTTCCGGCATCGACCGTGGAGGTCATCGCACGCGACATCGACGCCGAATACGTGGAGATAGACCCGCTGCGCGAAGACGTAATCGCCAATATCGACGGCATAACCGGTATAATTACAAGCAAATGAACCTGGTGACATTACGCAACGTCGGCGTATCCTACGACGGTTACGAAGCGCTGGCCGGGGTTAACCTGGACATCGCACCGGACGATTTCCTGGGGATTATCGGCCCCAACGGAGGCGGAAAAACGACGCTCGTAAAGGCCATACTCGGCACGGTACCGCACACGGGCGAGGTAAAACTGGCCCCGGAACTGTTCTGCGGCAAAGAGCGGCTGATCGGCTACATGCCCCAGATTTCGGATTTCGACCGGGCATTTCCCATCTCGGTACTCGAGGTGGTATTGTCGGGTTTGCAGGGCCGCAAGGGCTTCGTATCCCGTTACACGAAAGCCGACCGGGTAAAAGTCCTCGGGCTGCTCGCGGCATCGGGCATAGAAGATACGGCACATAAACCGATCGGCGAAGTGTCGGGCGGCCAGATGCAGCGGGCACTGCTGTGCAGGGCTGTGATTTCCGATCCGAAACTGCTGATACTGGACGAACCTGCGAACTTCGTGGACAACAAGTTCGAGAACGAACTATACCGTACGCTGCATGAATTGAACCGCCGCATGGCAATCGTGATGGTTTCGCACGATATCGGCACAATCACCAGCGTCGTAAAGGAGATTGTCTGCGTCAACCGCCGCGTTCACCGCCACCATTCGAACGTAATAACCGAGGAACAGCTGCGCAATTACGACTGTCCTATCCAAATCGTATCGCACGGGCATATCCCCCACACCGTGCTGGAGCACCATCCGGGAGATTGCTGCCGCGACCACGAATAAACGGCCGGCAAGCCGCCGCTTACGCGGTTTTGGCGTTTCCCGGAAGGGTGATGAACCTGGTCAGGAAAGCCCCGAAGAAATAGAGTCCCGCGAGTATCCACACGACACCCTCGCCCCCGACCAGCTGATAGAACAGGCCGACGATGGCGGGCCCGACGAAAACCGGAAGCCCGGCGCCGAGGTTCAGCACCGAAACGGCAGCCCCCTTATCCTTTTTGACGAGCGACGGCATCAGCGCCGACAGGGGGACATAGCCTGCGAGCAAAGCGCCCCAGAGTATGCCGGCGGCCATGACCACCCAAAAGTTACCCGCCGAAAACTGCGGCGAATAGTAGAACAGGAGCGTCGTAATGCCGCAGCCCACGCCGCCGAACCAGATGATGGTATTGCGCCACCCCACTTTATCGCCGACAAATCCGAATATAAGGTTGAAAACAATGTTGGCCGTAAAGATGGTACCCCAAATCTGGAGCCATTCCGTCGTCGTAAAACCGTACTCCGCCATGTACATGGGCAGGAAAACGGGAAAAGCGAACTGGGCCGTCGTATTAATCACACGGACGATACCGCCCAGCAGCACCTTGGGCTCCTCTTTCATTATGGTGATGCCTTTCAGCAGTTCCTTCATCTTTTCCCGGGTGCCTCCGGCAACCGAGGGGCGGTTCTGCGACCTATTCATCACCAGCGCGAAGAACGCCCCCAGCAAAGCCCAGAACACGGATGTCCACAGCGTATTGATATTGCCAATCCGCTCGATGGCCCAGCTGGAATAGTAGGCGCCAAGAACGTTCAGGCCGCCCGTAAATACGAACCAGAACCATCCGACGGCTTTCCCCAACCCCTCTTTCGGCGCGGCGTAGGCAATCCATACGAGGAACGAATAGGCAAACAGCGGATAACCGAACCCGCGCAGGGCGTACGTGACGAGCATCATCGGATAATCCAGCCCGGGCAGCGACAGCCCGACGAAACCGCAGGTTCCCAGCAGGTACATGACAAGTCCGGCGAACATGGTGCGTTTCACCCCATAGGCCTCGGCCAGAACGCCCGAAAACCAGGCGGATATGGCAATAGTAACACCGTACATGGTGAAAAGCCCGGCAGACTGCTCCAGAGAGAGTCCACGCCCGACAAGATAGGGACTCAACCACCCTTGCTCGATGCCGTCGCCCATCATAAAAATAAGGATACCCAGATAAGCCCATGCGAGGTGTTTGGGCAGGCCGATCTTGTCAAAAACAGTTTGGTTCATGCGTAGTTTGGTTTTTTACTGACAAAGCAAACAAAAGGATTTTAAAATGAAATATACTTATTTCCTTTTGCAGCTCAACAAATATACAAACTTTTCGGAATATCCAAAAGAAAGTGACAGAAAGGCAACAAAAAAAACCGCTCCGAAGAGTGGTTTTTTTATTTGCGAGACGGTGTTTTGGAAACGGAAACCGTCTTCAAGCCGGACAGGGCTGCCCTATTTCGTTTCGTTGATTTTGCTCAACTTCTCGAAAAGTTTGTCGTATGCCCCGATCATCTCGGCACGCAAAGCCGCATAGTGCTTGCGCACGAGCGAGGGATTATGCGGCTCGGCGGGATTGTTGGCCTTGGCGAAAAGGTCGTTGCGAACGGCGACGGCCTCCTGCATCACTTCGAAAATCTCGTTTTCTTTCGACGGCTGGAAACAAATAGCCATATCGCAGTCGAAAACCACCTCTTCAAGACGGTAATCGATCTCTTTCTTCAGGTTCCTTAAATTTGCCATATTATCGTGTATTTTTAAAATATGCTCCGACAAAGGTAATAAAACGTTTCGGATTATCAAATATATTCAAGCCCGGGGCACGATGAACTCAAAAAAAGAAAAGGATTCCCTCGCCGGGAATCCCTTTCCTGTATATGTGGCGCCGGTTACATTTTTTCAAGCTCCCTGTAACTCTTTTTAGCGGCGTTTTCGGCTTTCATGGCGGCCTTGGCCTCCTTTTTGGCTATCTTGCGGGCGGCACGCTCCTGCTCCCTTGCAATCCGTCCCGCTTCGCGGAGCTCCTTTTTCGAGTAGCTGCCGGCATCCCGCATATCTTTCCGGAAATCGACATCCGACCCGGGCATCTCGACGATGATGCCCGTGATCGTTTCATCGACCACTTCGCACCTGCAGGGCTCGCAGGCCTGTTCGGGCTGCGGCACCACTTTGGGTTTGGGAATCATCGTACGCTGCTCGACGATATTGCCCGCGCCGTAGTTGATTGTCAGCTCGACCCGGCGCAGCGGCGGCAGGATATTCTTTACCATATATTCCCAGGCCGACGGCATCTTTTTCAGCGCCTGCTCTTTGGCATCGGGCGACTGACTGCCGTCGAGAATGTTCAGCACGGCCTGCTTGTCCGGAACGGCCGACTGCGCGACCAGTGCGCGGCACATCTCCCAGTCTTCGGCCACGGAATTCACCGTCACATCGTATTTCTTCGAGAAACCATACTTCTTGTCCACATAATTCCTGAAGTCCGCAGCCCGGTTTTCAGCCAGCGTCCGGTTGAATTTCACCGGACCGTCGGGCGACGAATAACCTGTGATTTCGACCGATTTGACATTCATCAGCGTATCCTGCATCAGGTTGGCGACGAAGTTGTTCAGCCCGTCGAGTTCCCGTGTATTGCCGTCGAGTTTCGAGGAGAGCTTTGCCAGGTTGATTTGATAGCGAATCCTATAATCCGTATCGTCCTGGCGCTTCACGATGAACCTGCGGACAAGGTAATCGCCGTCGGTAGTCTCCGAAAGCATCACGGTATCGGCCGCAGGCACCGGTGCCGCGCTCCTGACCTGGGCCGTCGCTCCGGCAGCGGCACACAACGCAAGAGATAGAGCGAATGTTGTAAAGATTGTTTTCACGCAAAAATTGTGTTGGTTAATTCTCGCCACCAACATCGCAAGATTCGTACCAGAGAACCAGCCGTTTCACCCGGCAATCCGGACAGTCGTATCCGGCAATTTCATATACTTTGGGGCCTGCAACGGCTATTCGCGGGCAGCAACGGCTACGGCAATACACAAGACGGCACAAATATATACCGACCGCTTCCGCACAGCGACCGCATCGGCCTGCAACGCCATTGCGGGATGCCGACCGCAGTAAATACCGGTATACGGAAGCAAATACGGATTTTTTCCTATATTTGTGAAACCGTATTTACCATTAAAATTATCCGGACATGGATCTTCTCGACAATCCCAAAATCCAGCAGGTCAAACCGCGTCACCTGCTGTTCGCAATCATTCCCCTGCTACTGCTGGGAATCGCATTTATGAGTTGCAAAACAATCGACAGCGGCTCGGTCGGCATCCGCTTCAAGAAATGGTCGTCCGACGCCAGCCAGTACGGCGGCGTACTCGGCACCTGCAAGGGCTGGGTCTGGTTCAATCCCATCACGCAGAACATATTCGAATACCCAGTCTATGTGCAGCGCAAGACCTACGAGCCGTTCCGTGTCAATGCCAAAGACGCCTCGGAATTCACGATGGACCCGACAATCGCCTACCGGCTCGACCCGGACAAGGCGACCGACGTATTCACCAAATACCGCAAGACCCTCGGCGAAATCGAGGACGGCTACATCCGCACCTGCATATACGAGGCTTACCGCACCTGCGCCAACCAATATACGTCGGATTACCTGATGTCGCACCGCGGGGAATTCGAATCGGAAGTGCGCAAGCGGCTCGAAGTCAGCCTTTCGGCGGAAGGATTTATCGTCGAGGAGTTCACCTCGCAGATTACGCCGCCGCAGTCGCTGGCCGAAGCCATCAATGCCAAGAACGAAGCCGTGCAGAATGCGCTGAAAGCGGAGAACAAGGTCAAGGAGGCCGAAGCGAACGCGAAGATAGAGATCGCCAAGGCACAGGGCGAGGCGCAGGCCCTGCGCATCAAGGGCGACGGCGAAGCCTACTACAACCGGGTCGTTGCACAGTCGTTGAGCGCACTGCTCGTGCAGCAGGACGCCGTAAACAAGTGGGACGGCAAACTCCCGACCTACAGCGGCGGCGGAGCGATGCCGTTCATCAACATCGGCGGGAAATAACGGCTGCAGAGCAATTCCGGAAAACCCGGCACACCCGAAAGACGATAAACCGCACCCGGGAAGGGGCAACTGTAAAGGCCGGACTTCGATGAAGTCCGGCCTTTACGGTCTGTAATATCAGATATTTACGGATACGGCGGCATTACATCCGCTCCGGCACGTCGATGCCGAGCAGCTTCATGCCGCTGCGGATAACGCGGGCGACCTGTTCGGCCAGCCGGAGGCGCATTTTACGGGTTTCGGCGTTCTCCTCCTTGAGAATCGAGTGGTCGTGGTAGTACCCGTTGAACTGCTTTGCCAGTTCGTATACGTAGGCACCGACAATCGAGGGGGCGAAACTCTCGCCCGCAGCCCTGACTACGGCGGGATACTCCGTGAGCGACTTGACCAAATCGATCTCCTCGGGCAGGTAATCCGCCTGCACCTCACCGGAGAAATCGATGCCCGCTTCCGCAGCCTTGCGCAGAATCGAGCAGATACGTGCGTGCGTATACTGGATGAACGGGCCCGTATTGCCGTTGAAGTCGATCGACTCGCGGGGGTCGAACAGCATCGTCTTCTTGGGGTCGACCTTGAGGATGAAGTATTTGAGCGCTCCCAGTCCGACCATCGTCGAAACGGCATCGGCCTCCGCCTCTGTGCAGCCGTCGAGCTTGCCCAGTTCGTCCGACATTTCGCGGGCCGTGGCTACCATGCCCGCGATTAAATCGTCGGCGTCGACCACCGTACCCTCGCGCGACTTCATTTTGCCCTCGGGCAGTTCCACCATGCCGTACGACAGGTGTGTGATGTGGTCGCTCCAGTCGGCGTAGCCCAGCTTTTTGAGCACCAGCTTGAGCACCTGGAAATGGTAGTTCTGCTCGTTGCCCACGACATAAATCATGTCGTCGAGCTTATTCTCTTCGAAACGGCGGTAGGCCGTGCCGAGATCCTGCGTCATGTAGACCGATGTGCCGTCACCGCGCAGCAACAGTTTTTCGTCCAGCCCGTCGGCCGTGAGGTCAATCCAGACCGAGTTGTCCGGACGGCGGTAGAAAACGCCCTTTTTGAGCCCCTCCTCGACGAGGCTTTTGCCCAGCAGGTAGGTCTGCGACTCGTAGTATATTTTATCGAAATCGACGCCCAGCGCCTTGTATGTCACGTCGAAGCCCTCGTAAACCCAGCCGTTCATCGTTTCCCAGAGCGAATAGACCTCGGGGTCTTTGGCCTCCCACCTGCGCAGCATCTCCTGCGCTTCGAGCATCACCGGAGCGTTTTTCTTGGCCTCGTCCTCGCTTTGTCCCTGCGCCATCAGCTCCTTGATCTGCGCCTTGTAGTGCTTGTCGAATTCGACGTAATACTTGCCCACGAGGTGGTCACCCTTCATGCCCGACGATGCGGGCGTTTCGCCGTTGCCGTAGAGTTTCCACGCCAGCATCGATTTGCAGATATGAATACCGCGGTCGTTCACCAGGTTGACCTTGATGACATTGTGTCCGTTGGCCCCGAGTATCTGTGCTACGGAATAACCCAGCAGGTTGTTGCGGATATGACCGAGGTGCAGGGGCTTGTTGGTGTTGGGCGACGAATATTCGACCATCACCGTACGGCCCGTGGCCGGAGCCTGTCCGAAATTTTCGTCGGCGGCGAGCTCGGCGAAGCGCGCAGCCCAGAAAGCACTGTCGAGCACCAGGTTCAGAAACCCTTTGATAACGTTGAACGACTTGATTTCCGCGACATTGGCCGTCATATACTCCCCTATTTCGGCTGCCGTGGCCTCGGGCGATTTGCGGCTTCGTCGCAGCAGCGGGAACGTCACGAGCGTATAATCGCCCTCGAACTCCTTGCGGGTTTTCTGAATCTGCAACTGTTCGCCGTCCAACGGGCCGTAAAGTGCCTCCACACAACGGAGGACTGCATCCGAAATAAAGTTTTCAATATTCATAATTTTTGTCGAATTTGCCTGCAAATTTAATGTTTTTCAGCGAATAATTCAATTTCCAGGGCCCATATTCTTCAAACCGGGCGGAAGCGGCACGCCGCAGAGTTGCCGCAGGTTCCCGCAGCACGCAAATAAATTTGGCATTCCCCCTGCCATATGCTATCTTTGCAGGCAAACAAACCCCACATACATGGAGTTCCTTATTATTCTGTTATTGATAGTTCTCAACGGCTTTTTCGCCATGTCGGAAATCGCCATGATTTCGGCGCGCCGCTCCAACCTCGAGATGCAGGCCCGGCAGGGCGACGCAGGGGCGCGGCAGGCACAGAAGCTCATCGAAGATCCGGACGAATTCCTCTCGACCATACAAATCGGCATCACGCTGATAGGCATCCTCACGGGTATCTACTCGGGCGATGCATTGGCGACAAAATTCGGCAGGGAGCTCGCTGCGCTCGGCATATCCCTGCGCACGGCGACAATTGTGGCGCAGATTACAATCGTCATCGTCGTCACCTACCTGACCCTCATCTTCGGGGAACTCGTACCCAAGCGTATCGGCATGAACTCGGCGGAGAAAATCGCCAAGTTCGTGGCGCGCCCCATGCGCCTGCTCTCGCTGCTGGCCTCGCCGTTCGTATGGCTCCTGTCGCGCAGCACGGCAGGCGTAACCCGCCTGCTGGGACTCAAAAAATCGGATTCGAAAGTGACCGAGGAGGAGATACGCTCCATCATCCAGGAGGGCACGGAGGACGGCGAAGTGCAGGAGGTGGAGCAGAAAATCATGGGCCGCGTATTCTCGCTGGGCGACCGGACGGTCGAATCCATCATGACCTTCCGCAGCGAACTGGTCTGGATAGACGCAGCGATGACTCCGGAGCAAATCCGCGAACGGGTCGCCCGCGAGCCCCACAACCGTTATCCCGTGGGCGAGGGAAGCCTCGACAAACTCATCGGCGTGGTCTACCTGAAAGACCTGTTCCGTCAAATCGACGACCCGGAATTCGACATCCGCAAATGCCTTTCGCCGGCAAAATTCTTCCACGAGGGATTCGAAGTTTACAGCGCGCTGGAGCAGCTGCGCAGCGAACAGCTCGGCTACGGCATCGTGTGCGACGAGTTCGGAGTGACGCGCGGCATCATCACCCTGAAAGACATTTTCGAGGCGCTGGTGGGTGAAATCCCCGACAGCTACGAGGAGCCCGACATCATACGGCGCGAGGACGGCAGCTACCTTATCGACGGACAGTGCCCGTTCTACGATTTTCTGGCGTTCTTCGGAGCCGAGAACACCTTTCCGCGCAACGCCTACAACACAATCAGCGGCCTGGTGCTCGACCAGCTGAAGCATATCCCCGCCACGGGCGAAAAGCTACGATGGAACGGGTTCGAGCTCGAAATCGTCGACATGGACGGCGTACGCATCGACAAGATACTGGTAACACACGACATGGAAAGCGCATCATGAAGATAGCCGATATAGAACTCGGGGAGAAACCCCTGCTGCTGGCGCCGATGGAGGACGTGACCGACCCGTCGTTCCGCTACATGTGCAAGCGCTTCGGCGCCGACGTGGTCTACACGGAATTCATCTCGTCGGACGGGTTGATACGCGACGCGGCGAAGTCGCTCAAAAAGCTCGAAATAGACGATGCTGAACGCCCCGTGGGCATTCAGCTCTACGGGCACCTGATCGAACCGATGGTCGAGGCGGCACGCATGGCCGAAGCGGCCGGCCCGGACATCATCGACATCAACTTCGGCTGTCCGGTCAAGAAGATCGCCGGGCGCGGCGCCGGGTCGGGCATGATGCGCGACGTGCCGCTGATGGTCGAGATGACACGGCAAATCGTTGCGACGGTGAAGACGCCCGTGACGGTGAAAACCCGCCTGGGCTGGGACGAAGAGTCGAAGAATATCGAAGAAATCGCCCTGCGGTTGCAGGACATGGGCATCGCGGCACTGACCATACACGGCCGCACGCGGTCGCAGATGTACCGCGGCGAGGCGGACTGGACGTTAATCGGCAAGGTGAAAAACAACCCGCAGATTCATATTCCGATTATCGGCAACGGCGACGTGGACTCGGGGCCGAAAGCGGCCGAAATGTTCGACCGCTACGGCGTGGACGGCGTAATGATCGGACGGGCGACCTACGGACGTCCGTGGATATTCCGCGAAGTGAAGCACTACCTCGCAACGGGCGAGGTGATGCCCCAGCCGTCGGTCTGCGAACGGGTGGAGATTGCCAAGGAGCACCTGCGCAAATCGCTCGAAATAAAAGGTGAATTCGTCGGCATCCTCGAGATGCGCCGCCACATGTCGAACTATTTCAAGGGACTGCCCGATTTCAAGCAAACACGCCTGAAACTCGTCACGTCGCTCGACATTGAGGAGCTGTTCGCGACACTCGACTCGATTGCCCAGCGTTGGGGCGACTTCGACGTGAGCGGCACCGTTCCGGCTCCGCTTTCACACGACTTATAGTAACAGGGCGGGAAACCTCCGCCATACCGGATTGGCAGTTCCGAGATACGATAAAGGGGCTGTTTTCGACAGCCCCTTTAAATCCTATCCCGCACTACCCTATTTCAGCACGCGCTCGATGTAGGCTTTGTAATCCTTTACGACGGGTTCGTAATCGTCGTCCTCGAAAAGCGGCGAGGATATCAGGAAGTCGGCCGAGGAACGGTTGATGGCCGTCGGAATGTTATAAAGCGTCGCGAGGCGCAACAGGGCCTTGACATCGACATCGTGCGGCTGCGCCGACATGGGATCCCAAAAGAAAATCAGGGCGTTGATTTTGCCGTCGGCAATCAGCGAGCCCAATTGCTGGTCACCGCCCAGCGGGCCCGATTTGAGCAACGTAATCTTCAGGTCGAGCACCTCACCATGTTCCTCCCCGATTTCATGCTCCTCCTTGTGGTCGCGCAGCGTCTTCTCGACCATCTTGCCGGTCGTACCCGTACATACGAGGTGGTGGCGGCATAATTTCATGCTGTTCCAGTCGACCCATTCGGCCAAATCGCGTTTCATATTGTCGTGGGCGACCAATGCCAGTACTTTTGTCTTCTTATCCATAACGCAAATTGTTTTTCCTCGAACAAAGATAGCATAAACCCGGTAACAACGGCAAGGAAAGCCGGTGAATTTAACCGGGATGTAACACAAAAAAGTCCCGCCGGGGCGGGACTGTCGCATTACTCGTTTTCGGCAGGAAGTTTGAACTCCGTAAAGCCGGCATTTACCAGCGTGTTATACCACGCGAAGCACTTTTTCATGTCGGACACGTGCACCCGGTCGCGGTCGTATTCGGGAAGCACCTCGGCGAAATACGCTTTCAGTTTCTCGGGCGCCTCTTTCGGACTGATGGCCTCCTTGCCGCCCGTGTGGGCATAAATCTTCGTGAATACATCGGCCAGCGGAATGTCGTCGCCCTCGGTGAACATCGATATTTCGGTCAGGGAGCTCACTTTCGAGGAGGCGGAGGCATTCATCCGCCTGCCGTCGAGCAGCGATTCGACAATCACGCCGTTCGTAGACTGCGCGACATACTTATAAAGTCCGGGCTGGCCCGAAATGGCCAGGATTTCTTTCAATTCCATATTTATCTTATATCTGGTAAATTAATTCTCGTCCGGTTCGGGTTCGGAACCACCCGCTACCGTATAATTATACACCTGCGTCGAAGCGAGCACGCTGTAGGGATTCATGGCGGCGACCACGAAAGATACCTTTGAGCCGGCTTCCTGGGCAGGTATTTTCCCCTCGAAGATTACCGACGTATCGGATTTGGTATAGAAATAAGGCGTGGTCGACTTCGCATTCTCCTGGTCCTCGCCCAGCCAGTACACGATCCATCCGCTGTACAGCCCGTAGGTGCTCGTTATGGGGACACGTACGGTAACCACATTGTCTGCCTGCACGTCCGTCGGCGTATAGGTAACCTCACCGAGTTGGGGGGGGGTCCTGTACTCCGGGCCCAACTCTTTGTTGCAGGCCGCCATGCAGCAGGCTGCGGCAATCAGTAATAACAGCTTTTTCATCTTGATTTTCTCGGTTAATTATTTTTCACGTGTACATCCATCTGCGGGAACGGGAAATTAATCCCCTTTTCGGGCAGTTGTTTGTAAAATTTCTCGTTGTTCTCGAAGAATACATTCCAGTAATCGGCATTGTTCACCCACGCGCGGGCGGAGAGGTTCACCGAACTGTCGGCAAGCGCCGCGACCCATACCACGGGCGCAGGGTCTTTCAGCACACGGCTGTCGGCGGCGAGAATGTCGAGGATCGCCTTGCGGGCCACATCCACGTCGTCGCCGTAGGAGATTCCGACCGACCAGTCCACGCGGCGCAGTTCGGAGGTCGAGTAATTGTCGATAATCGCCGTGGCAATCGCGTTGTTCGGAATGTAAATTGTTTGGTTATCTCCCGTGGTGATGACCGTGGAGAAGAGTTTAATCTCACGTACCGTGCCCGACTGTCCCTGCGCCGAGATGAAATCGCCGACACGATAGGGTTTCATCAGCAGAATCATCACGCCGCCCGCGAAGTTCTGGGCCGTACCGCTCAAAGCCATACCGATGGCCAGCGTGGCGGCCGAGAAGACGGCGATGAGCGACGTGACGTTGACGCCCAGCGTCGACACGACGATCAGCACCAGCAACAGCGTGAAGACTACCCGCACGGTATTGCGCATGAAAGACCGGAGCGAAATATCGACGTGGCGGTGCTCCAGCGCCAAATCGAGCAGTTTCACGATACGGCGCAGCACCCAGCGGCCGACGAAGTAAATCGCCAGCGCGAGGACAATCTTCAACAAAATCCAGATAGACTCCGACAGCATATTCTGCAGCACCTGTTCGAAGTCCATGTTCGCGATTTTGTTGACTGCTTCGGCAAGGTTGGCTTTCTGGACGCTGTCGGGCAGCATCAGCGGCGCCGTATCACCGGCACCGGTAAAAAGAGGCCACATAAAGTTCAATATTTAAAGTTTGAGTGCAAAATTAACCAAAAAAAAGAGAAGTTTACTAACTTTGTCAACGAATTTACGGAAAGGAAACAGGAAAAACGACATACAATGCAGAACAACGTTGAGATTATCCAAATCAACATCTCCGGCGAAGACAAGCCGGGAATGACCTCCACACTCACCGAAATACTCGCGCGTTACGACGCTTTCATCCTCGACATCGGACAGGCCAATATCCACCAGTCGCTGACACTCGGCATCCTGTTCAAGACCACTTCCGACAAGTCGGGAAACATCATGAAAGAGCTGTTGTTCAAGGCATCGGAACTGGGCGTGATGATTCGCTTCACACCGATTTCGGAACAGAAATACGATGACTGGGTGGGCCGCCAAGGCAAGAACCGCTACATCATCACCCTGCTGGGCCGCACCGTCACGGCGCGCCACATCGCCGAAGTGACCAAAGTCGTGGCGCAGCACGACCTGAATATCGACGCCATAAAACGCCTCACGGGCCGCATGCCCCTGTGCGAGGACGACCGCGCGGCCAAGGCCTGCATCGAACTCTCGGTACGCGGCTCGCTCACGGACGAAGACCGCAGCACCATGCAGGCGGGCTTCATGAACCTCTCGGAAATCGGACTCGACGTATCGTTCCAGAAAGACGACATCTACCGCCGCAGCCGCCGGCTGATTTGCTTCGACATGGACTCGACGCTGATCGAAACCGAAGTAATCGACGAACTGGCCGAGCGCGCCGGGGTCGGCGACGAAGTGCGCGAAATCACGGCACGCGCCATGCGGGGCGAAATCGACTTTCGCGAAAGTTTCACGCAGCGCGTGGCCCTTTTGAAAGGACTCGACGTGTCGGTCATGGAGGAGATTGCCCGCAACCTGCCCATCACCGAGGGGCTGGAGCGCATGATGACCATCCTCAAGCGCGTGGGATACAAGACGGCCATCCTCTCGGGCGGCTTCACCTATTTCGGCAACTACCTGCGCCAAAAATACGGTTTCGACTACGTTTACGCCAACGAACTGGAAATCGAGGACGGCAAACTCACGGGCCGCTACGTCGGCGAGGTGGTCGACGGACGCCGCAAAGCCGAATTGCTGCGCCTGCTGTGCCAGTTCGAAGAGATCAACATCGCCCAGTCGGTAGCCGTCGGCGACGGCGCCAACGACCTGCCGATGCTCAACCTCGCAGGCCTCGGGATTGCGTTCCACGCCAAGCCCAAAGTCAAAGCGACGGCACGCCAGTCCATCTCGACCATCGGCCTGGACGGTATCCTCTACTTCCTCGGCCTCAAGGATTCCCGCATCGAACAATAGCCGTATGCGCCGCCTTCCGCTGCTTTGCGCCGTGATATTGCTGGCCGGGTGTTACGACTCCCGGTTCGGAAAACCCGGCGGGGATACACCGCCGGAACCCGTCACGACGACCATCGGCGAGCTGCGCGCAAAATATGCGGGCACGACATTCCCGGTGACCGGGGATATTGTGGTTTCGGGCCGGGTGAACACCAGTGACCTCGGCGGAAACTTTTACCGCACGCTCTGCATCGAGGACGAGGGCGCCGGCATGGAAATCATGGCCGGCATCGACCAACTGCACAACGATTTCCCGATGGGATGCCGGGTCACACTGCGGCTTAAGGGGCTGGCGCTGGGCGAAAGCCGCGGCATATTGCAGGCCGGACGCACACCCGCCGCCGGAAGCGGTTTCGTAACGGATTACATCGGCTCGAAACCGGCTCTGGACGCTGCGCTCACACGCAACGGAGAGCAGCTGCATCCACTCGTGCCCACCCTGCTGACGATTCGCGAACTGACACCCGAGCGATGCGGCACGCTGGTGCGGCTCGAAGCGCTCCGGTACACTCCGGAAGACCTCACGCCCGGCACGTGGGCCGGATACAAGCGTTTTACGGACGACAACGGGGCCGAAGTCCACACGTACGTACGCAACTATGCCCGGTTTGCAGGCGACGAAGTGCCCGTCGGGCGCTGTACGCTTACGGGGATTCTGCAATACGACGATGCCGGTGACGGCCGTTACATCCTCAAACTGCGCGATGAAAACGACTGCACGCATTAAACGGCTCCTGCTGACGGCACGGGCCGTATCGGCGGCGATGGCCGCAGCGCTGGCACTGACACTGCCGGCCTGCGACAAGTCGTCGGAGCCCCGCTTCGGAAACGAAGGCGGGGAAGAGGCGACAAGTACGATTGCACGACTCAAATCCCTCTGTACGGGCGAATGCACCCCCGTAACCGCAGACATTACCGTCGGGGGCGTGGTCACGGCCAACAATTTGTACGGCGAATTCCACAAGACACTCGTCATACAGGATGAAAGCGGCGGAATCTGCATCGCCGTCGACGGCGCGGAACTCTATGTCGATTATCCGGTCGGCGCGGCCGTGACCGTCTACTGCAACGGACTGACGTTGTGCGACTACGGAGGGAAAGTACAGCTCGGCACAACTCCTGCGGACGCATACGGCGCAGGACGCATTCCCCGTGCGGAACTGGGTCGTTATCTCCGGGTGAGCGGCGACGGGGAAAATCCCCTGCGTCCCGCGGCACTCACGTTCGGCGAAATCGGCCCCCGGCATATCGACACTTACGTATATTTCAACGGCGTGCATTTCGCCGAAACGGGCAACTGGTGCGACACCGACCCGGAAACCGGCCGTCCCGTGACGACCGAACGGCTGCTGGCCGACGGCACCGGCCGCACACTCCCGGTGCGGACGTCAGGCACCTGCACATACGCAACGGAGCCCGTACCGCAGGGTACAGGCTCCATATATGGTGTAATCGATTATTTCAACGGGAAATACACGCTCCGCGTCACCAACCGCGAAATCGACTTCGCTACCGGTGCAGGGCTTCCCACAGCATATCCTTGAGCTGTATGATGTTCAGTCCCGAAACCGACGAGATAAACACCGACGGCACTCCCTCCGGAAGATGGGACTTCATCTGCCCGATCAATTCGTCGTCCAACATATCGCACTTCGTGACGGCCAGCAGGCGCTGTTTGTCGAGCAACTCGGGATTATACTGCGTCAGTTCGCCCAGCAGCACCTCGTAATCGTGCCGGATGTCATCGCTGTCGGCGGGAATCATGAACAACAGCACCGAATTGCGTTCGATATGGCGCAGGAAGCGGGTTCCCAGGCCCCGGCCCTCGTGCGCCCCCTCGATAATGCCGGGAATATCGGCCATGACGAACGACTTGTGGTCGCGGACTTCGACGATGCCGAGGTTGGGCTCGAGCGTCGTAAAGGCATAGTTGGCAATCTTGGGTTTGGCGGCGGAAACCACCGACAGCAGCGTGCTCTTGCCCGCATTGGGGAAACCGACCAGCCCCACGTCTGCCAGCACTTTCAGTTCGAGGATAAAAGCCCCCTCGTCGCCCTCCTCACCCGGCTGTGCATAGCGGGGCGTCTGGTTCGTGGCGCTTTTGAAATGCCAGTTTCCGAGGCCGCCGCGCCCGCCCTGCAGCAGCACCAGCTGCTCGCCGTCGGCCGTAACCTCGCCTACATCCTCCAGGGCTGTGGTACCGTCCTCCAGCTCGACGATGCGCCGGGCGACCGTGCCCAGCGGCACGGGAATGACAATATCTTTGGCATCCTTACCCGACGACCGGGCGCCGGAACCGTTCTGGCCATCCTCGGCAAACTGGTGGCGCTGGTATTTGAGGTGGATGAGCGTCCAGTACTGGCTGTCGCCCTGCAGGACGATACTGCCGCCCTTGCCGCCGTCGCCACCGTCGGGGCCGCCGAACGCCACGAATTTCTCACGGCGGAAATGCGCCGATCCGGCCCCTCCGTGTCCCGAACGGGCAAATATCTTTACGTAATCTACAAAGTTAGATCCTGCCATACCTTACTGTTTAAGGTGCAAAGATAGTGCAAGCCGGGGGGAGAACCAAATTTATTTGGAAATTGCCCGGCCGCATCTTCCGGCAAGGCACCCCGGGAAGCGATATTCCCGGACAGCGGGCGTCCTCGCACTTTGCGGCGATAAAAAAGCGCCCGTGGTTTCCACGGGCGCCCTGATCACCGGGAACCGGCTTATTTCTTGCGCGTCAGCACGATGTCGGACTCACCGAGGTAGTAACGGGCATAGGCCCCCTGCTTGGGATTCCACTGGAAGATGGAGGGCGTCCAGGTTTTGTTGGAGATGACGGTCGACCCCACACGCAGTTCGTCGCCGTTTATCGTGACGGGAAGTTCGCATTCGCAATCGGAGAAAGTCTTGTCGTCAGCACCGCCGAGCAGGTAGTACGGGCCGAGTTCATCGGTAGCAAACCAGCTCATCACATTGAACTTGGTGGTCGCATCGACGACAATCGAACCGTCTTCCTTGAGCTGAAGGAACCATTTGGGGCCGAATCCTTCAACGGCCAGCTCTTCGGTAAAGCCCTCCTTGATAAGCGCTTCATAGGTTCGGGCGCTGCCCTCTTTCTTGAAGTCACCGAGTCCCTGACAGACGAGGTAGTTCTCCTTGCGGAATTTCCGCGATCCGACCTGCGCCACGATGTCGACATCGAATGTCCACTCCTCGGTCTGGTAGAAGAAACCGCCCCCGGCAACATCGATGCCCGTAGCGTATTTTACGGTCTGCTTGCCGACCCATGAACCGACGAGGGCGTCGAACTCGGCCGACTGAATCATTCCGGAAGTATCCTCTTCGAGCGTGGTGACTTTAATCTCGGCCGCCTCGGAAGTCGTGTACTCCGAACCGCTCGAAAGCGCTTTGACCGCAACCGTATATTCGGTTCCGGGCTCCAGTTCCTCGAAACGGGCGGATGTGCCCGATGTGCTGGACTGGGCGCCTCCGTTGAGCGAATAGATATATAAATCCGCGTGTTCGACGGGCTGCCAGGTCACGACGAAAGCCTCCTCCTCGACCGTTCCCTTGGCCAGGACAGGGGCGGCGAGCTGCGTCCCGTTGTTATTCCCGTTGTTGTTTCCATTGTCCCCGTCGTCGTCGGAATCACTGCAAGCGGCAAATCCCAGCAACAGGAAAGCGCACATCAAAATTCTGCTGATCTTTTTCATTGTATTTATCGTTATAAAATTATTCGTGATTTTATTCGGCCTTTGCGGTCTTCTGCGTCTTCTCAATCCAGAAATCGGATCCGCTCTTGCTGATGCCCAGCACACAGACCGAATAGGCGGTTCCGGCAGCCAGTCCGCTCTTACTGATGGTCTGCGTCCCGGTATACTCGTCCTTGGTAGGCATCACCTGCTCCTTGAACGCATTCATTCCACCGGCCATCAATACTTCCATACCCAACGAAGAGGTCTTTGTGACATAGACATAGTACTTCTCGATGGCGACATCGGGCGTGCAGACGACGTCGAACCCGTTGGCAGTGACGTTCTCGATGGCTACGGCCACCTCGCCCGACGCATCGGGAAGGGTCGTGGCGGGTACCGACATGAGGCGGGTCGTGAGCAGGTCGCCCGGGGCATACCACCCCACTGCATAAACGACGTAGTCGGTTTCGGGTTTCAGGCCGGTGAATTCGAAAGGATGGTCGCCCTGTACGAGTTGCGCGGCCAGATATTCCTCGAAGCTCACCCCTGCAAACAGAGCCGAGGCGTTGAGCTTGCGGCGCACCGCAACGATGAACTCGTCCTGCGAAGCGTATTTGTCGAAATCGGATTTCAGCGCATAACCGCAGTAATAGGTGCGTGTCTGACTTTTAGGAGAAACGGATACGGAAATGCTGTTCATCCCGGTATCCGTGAGCGAAAGCGTGAAGGACTCCTGCTCCATAGCCGCAGCGACAGTCAATTCGGCGACTTCCGAATCGAGGTGCTGAACCAGCTCGGAAACGGCCCGCACCCGCACCGTAACCGGCATACCGGGTTCCAGTCCCGAAACGACAGCCGTCAGAGCGGAGGTTTCCTGTTCCGCACCGCCGTCGACCGTATAGACATAGGACGTCGCATCGGGAACCTTTTCCCAGACAATCGCAACGGAACTCTCGGTCACGTCGCCCGCCGTCAGCACAGGAGCGGCAAGCCGGGTGGCAGGCAGGGTCGCCACGGTGATGCCGGCGAATTCCGAATCCAGGTATTGTTTCTGCCCCGCCACCGCCTTCACCTTCACGGTATAGCTGCGACCGGGTTCCAGCCCGTCGAACAGCACCTCGGGCTGGGTTACGGGAGTTGCGGCGCCGTCATCGAGCGTACATACGTAAGAGGCCGCATTTGCCACGGCATCCCATACTACGCCAAGCGACACCTGTGTCACAACACCCTCTGCCAGGACAGGGGTGTCCAAAGCTACCGGGTCCACGGGTTTCTCGTCATCCGAGCAGCCTGCAAGGAGAGTACCCGATACTAAAAAAGTCAGAAAGAGTAATTTTTTCTTCATAAGCTGAAAAAGTTAAAAAATTTGCTGCAAAATCTCATCAACCTGCTGATTCAAAGCGTGTAAACCCCGTAAAAGATTGCCAGAAATGGGTATGGAACAACTGAATCGGTTTTCGTAAATATCGTCACAAAGCACACATCAAAGTCCTCATAATACGCTAAAAAGGCGAATCAGGCGTCTAATCGGGAAAAAACCGGCGCCAATCGGGAATGCCCGATTGTTGCATTTTTTTATTATTTTTGTCCGGAAACGTCACACCCGCTTACTACGCACACAACACACATGGGCTATTTAAAACAGGCCGTTCGCTCACGTTGGGCCATTCCGATGGCGGCATTCCTGATTCAATTGAGCCAATATTGGGCTACGCTGGTGACCATTACATGGTGGTCGAAACGCGCCTCGGTATCGGTCGCGTGGTTCTGCTTCCTCTGGATGGCAACCATCGTCATGCTGAAGATATTCCTGAACAGGCGTCTCTCTTTCCTGATGCGCTGCCTGCTGGGTGCAGCCGTCATCGCGGGGGTAGCCTTCACCGCCATGGCCATCATCCATTTCCAGTCGGAGCACGCATGGCTCTCGCTCGGATACGACGAATTCGGATACCTGATTATCACCTACACGATATGCCTGCTAATCGGGAGTATCGTATTGATGATAAATAAAGAACGCCAGCACGAAAAAGAGATCGAGATGCTCCGGCTGGAAAACCTCAGCAGCCAGTACAACGCCATCGCAAACCAGATAAGCCCCCATTTTTTCTTCAACGCGCTGAGCAACCTTTCATCGCTGATACGCAGCAATAAAAAACAGGAAAGCCTCGAATACATCGGTAACCTGTCGGGCGTATTCCGCTACATCATCCGGTTCAAAGGCCCCTCGCTGACCACGTTGGGCGAGGAACTCAATTTCATCACCTCTTACCGGCAGTTGATGGACGTACGTTTCGCCCAAAACTACAGCTGCCGGATCGACGTCCCGCAGCAGGCGCTCAACATGCGCATGCCCAGCCTTTCACTGCTGCCGCTGTTCGAAAACATCGTCAAGCACAACGTCATCGACAGCGAACACCACATGCGTATTACGATCTCGTTCAACGAACGCAACGAACTGGCCGTCGCCAACCCGGTCTATCCCCGACTCACGCCGCCCGAATCGAACGGCATCGGGCTCACCAACCTGCGCAACAGATACAGGCTGCTACTGGGCAAGGAAATCCGCATCGAGAAAGCCGAGGGGGGGGGAGAAGATTTCAAGGTCTTCCTGCCGATGGTGGAAATGAATTTTAAACAATCCAAATGAAGGTACTGATCATAGAAGACGAAGCAGGAGCACTCGACGACATGAGCAGCATCCTGACGGAAGTGGCCCCCGACATAGAGGTTGCAGGGACGACGGAAAGCATCATGCAGACAGTTTCGTGGCTGGACCGGAATCCCGCCCCCGACCTGATATTCATGGATATACACTTATCGGACGGCTCGGCATTCGAAATATTCAAACACACGTCCGTCGAATCGCCCGTCATTTTCACGACCGCCTACGACGAATATGCCATCCACGCATTCAAGGTCAATGCAATCGACTACCTGCTCAAACCGATCTGCGTCGAAGAGATGAAGCATGCACTGGCAAAATTCCGGAAACTCAACCGGCAGCCGGCCGTTCCCGACCTGAACCGGCTCTACGAGATGTTCGCACAACAGCGGACAAACAGCCATAAGAACATCCTGATCGCTTACCGAAACCAATTATTGCCCATCCCGACGGAACGCATATCCTTCTTCTACTCGACGAAGGAAACCTCGAAGGTATACCTTGCCGACGGCAAGAGTTACCCCTATAACAAGACGCTCGACAGCATATGCGACGACATGAATCCCCTGTCGTTCTGCCGGGTCAACAAGCAATACGTTATCGCCAAGCAACATATCCAAAATATCGTCGTATGGTCGAACAGCCGGTTGCTGATTACCATGGACGTGGAAACGCCCGAACCCGTTTTCCTGAGCAAAAACCGGGCGGCCGAATTCAAAAAATGGGTCACGGGGTGATTTTCGGGCTCAATTCCGGACGGAATTATAAGCGTGCAAGATAGCCGTAGCGGATCAAATCCTCCGGGCCGTGCGTCAGGTAGGTCTGGCCATCGGCCATCACATAGAGGCGGTCGGCTATATCGGTGACATGACGGTGCATATGATCCGTCAGCAGAATGCCTTTCGAGGCTTTCTCCTGCCGGATAAGTTCTTTCAGGGTTGCAACGTGCAGCGGCGCAACCTGCGAGAACGGCTCGTCGAGCATGACGAACTGCGCCGGGCTGCGCAGGATCAGGTAGCATTCCAGCAACCGCCGCTCGCCGCCCGACATGGAGTGGATTTTCGTGTCGTGCAGGTCGCCGAAAAGCGGGAACCACGCCAGCAGGTCGTCCCACGGCAGGCCGAAATCGCGCAGCACGCGGTCGACGCTCATCCAGCCCGGAATAGACCCCTGCTGCGTTAAGTAGCGCACTTCGTCGGCCCGGAAGTGCGCGTGCCACACACCGTCGATGCGCATCGAGCGGAAATCAGCACGCAGCGAACCGCAAAGTATCTTCATCAGACAGCTTTTACCGCAGCCGTTACGGCCGAGCACGGCCGTAACGCCGCCCGTTTCGACGGCGAGGTAGACGCCCGAAAGGATGCGCCGGTCGCCGAACGACAGTTCGACGGAATCGATCTCGAGGAGATGTTGTTCAGAGTAGCCCATACAGGAAAACAGCCGTCAGTTTCAGCAGCAGGTAACACCAGATAAAATCCGCAGCGCAGCTGACGCCCAGCAGCGCGCGGCGCCGGATGCCCAGGTTGCGGTAGTAGAAAAATTCATCGCCGTAGCGCTGGACAATCCAGACATAGAGGTACAGGGGATAGATCACCGCCTTGCCGAGCATGCACCACGGGATGGTTTCCGGCCCGTGGTTTTTAACCACCCAGGCAAACCCGATACTCACGGCCGTGCAGAAATAGAACATGGTCGAGTAATAGAAACGAAGTATGAGCAGGAGTTTGCGGGCCATTGCCCAAAGATATGAAAAAAGGCGGAAAGTCACGACCCTCCGCCCTTTTATTTACCGGGATATTACAGCGCCAGCGGCTCGTAGGGAAGCCCCCAGGCCTCGGCAACGGGCCGGTAGACCACCTTGCCCTGCACGATATTGAGCCCCAGTTCCAGCTCGCGGTTCTCCTTGCAGGCGCGCTGCCAGCCCTTGTCGGCCAACTGGACGACATAGGGAAGCGTGGCGTTGGTGAGCGCCAGCGTCGAGGAGTAAGGCACGGCGCCGGGGATATTGGCCACGCAGTAATGCAGGATGCCGTCGACATAATAAACGGGGTCTTCGTGCGTCGTGGGACGCGACGTTTCGAAACAGCCGCCCTGGTCGATGGCCACGTCGACCATCACCGAGCCGGGTTCCATCTCTTTGAGCATGTCGCGCGTAACGAGCTTCGGGGCTTTGGCGCCCGGAATAAGCACCGAGCCGATCACCAAGTCGGCATGTTTGAGCTCCTCGCGGATGTTGTATTCCGACGACATCAGGGTTTTGACGTTCTTGGGCATCACGTCGGCAAGGTAGGTAAGGCGTTGCAGCGAAATGTCGCAAATCGTCACGTCGGCTCCCGTTCCGGCTGCCGTACGCGCAGCGGCGGTTCCGACAACTCCGGCGCCGATGACGAAGACCTTGGCCGGCTTCACGCCCGGCACGCCGCCCAGCAACTTGCCTTTGCCGCCGCGGGGCTTCTCGAGGAAGTAACGCCCCTCCTGCGTCGACATGCGGCCCGCAACCTCCGACATCGGAATCAGCAGCGGCAGCGAACGGTCGGCCCGCTCGACGGTTTCGTAGGCGCAGCACACCGCCCCGCTGTCGATCATGGCATGCGTCAGGGGCTCGCTGCTGGCGAAATGGAAGAACGTGAAGACCAACTGGTCTTTGCGGATAAGTTTATACTCGGGAGCAATCGGCTCCTTGACTTTGATAATCATCTCGGCACGGGCATAGACCTCCTCGATTGTGGGAAGCATCTCCGCCCCTACCGCCGTGTAGGCATCATCGGCAAAACCGCTGTTCACACCGGCCGTAGCCTGCACATAAACTTTATGGCCCCGTTTGACCAGCTCCTGGGCGCCCGCGGGGGTAAGAGCAACACGGTTTTCGTTGTTCTTAATCTCTTTTGGAATACCGATAATCATGGATTTTTGAAGTTTTAAAGGTTTTTTCGCCTATTAAAGTACGAATTTCACATCGAATTCCAAAAAAATCCGGCGATTTTTTACACCCGCATCAAAATTTATAAGAGATTGTAAGATAGAACGAACGGGGATAGGTATAGGTGTAACGGGTGGCATGCGGCGTATAAAAGAGGGCGTCGCCCGAACTGATACGCCGCACGCGCAGGGATTCGTAACCGCTGTAAACCGTATTGCTGCCGCCCGTCAGGTTGCGCAGCATCAGCGAAGCCGTCAGCCGCGAACGGCCGAAATAAAAGGATTTGAAAAGCGAGGCGTCGAGCGTAAAGGCGTCGCCGAGCCGCTGCTGCCGGGTAAACTCGTCGAATGCCTCGGGCGTAATGCCGCCCTGCCGCGCGATACGCGCGGTACGACGCAGGGGCATCGGTTCGACATAGCGCCTCCCGGCATACCCTGCAGAGGCCCGGAATCCCCACCCTTTCGGCCCGAAGTAGGCAACACCCACGCAAGCCGTCAGGCCGGGTGCACCGCCCGTTTCACAGCCGCCCATATAACTTTCGGCACAGGTGTCGACGACCGAATTGTCGACATCGGAAAGCACCGTGACACGCGGGTTGCGAATGTATTTATAGCGTCCGGCCGAGGCTGCGAGCGACAGGCTCCAACGGTACGCGAGGCGGATGTCGGCGGCAGCTTCCGCACCGAGGGCCATGCGTCCGATGCCCGTCACGGCCATATCGCAGAACAGGCCCGCCATATCGTCGAAATAGCGGCGGGTTTCGGTGCCGTCGAGCGTCGCCGCAGCGAAGGCCGACAAACGCAGCGTCAGGCGGTCGCCCGTAAGGCTGTAATTGAGTTCGGCGGCATAAAAGCCCGCAGCCACGGGGGCGTCCACCGTGCGGTTGTTGTACTGCGGCTGGTAGAAGAGGTCGGCGGCAGCGGGCGCCTGCGCACCTGCGGCTGCCGAAGCTTCGAGGTAACTGCGGGGCGAGAAAGCCCATCCGGCAAGCAGTTTCACGGCATAGGGCGTGAACCGCATTCGCCGGGAGCGTCCGTAGGACTGCGTCCCGGGGAAAAGCTCCTTTTCATAACGGCCGTCGCGGAAGACGGCGGCATCGCACAGCGAAAGGGCTATGTCGGCGCGGAACCGGTCGGCACGGTATTCGGCATGCAGGCGGGCCTCCGCTTCGCGCGTCGACAGCAGGTAATCGTAGCCGAAGCGGTCGCCTTCGCGGACTCTACGGCCGGGGTGCCGCAGGTCGTTTTGCAGCAGGTTGCCGTACGTGTCGTCGTCCACGAGGTACTGGTCGATGTCGGTGATATATTCCGCCCCCAGCAGGTCGCGCACCTGCTTGTAGCTGCGCGTCCGGGCATGGCGGTACGAGAAGCCGTAATAAAGCGTCAGGCGCTCGTCGACCTCCGAGGTAAACAGGGCATCGAACCCGAGGTTGCGGATGCGCTCGGCGCGGTCTTCCAGCGCATAGACTGCATGGCCGCCCGCCATGCGGTTCTGCGCAATCAACTCGTCCCACCGTATCTGCGTGTAATGCGGCTCGTTCGCCCGCCACGCCTCTTCCGTTGCACGGTCGCCGGTATAGGAGGGCAGGTAGCGGTAATTGTCGGGCATCGGCGTACGGGCGTCGTACCACCCCAGGGCACTGTATTTCCGGATACCGCATTCGGCCCCGAAAGCCGCAGCGAGCGAAGTCGCCGGCGACAACCGCACCCGGTACGAGACGGCGGCCAGCGGTACGAACTCGCGCCGCACGCGCGAATTGCGCACCCGGCCGTCCTGGAATCCCCAGGCGGGATTATACAGGTTGTCGCCCGTGAGCCGGAATGCCTCTTCGGCCGAGGAGAGGCGCGTGCCCCGCACCGACGGCGGAACGATAAGCAGCAGATGCAGGCCGTGGCCGTCACCGAAGCGTTTTGCGACCCGGAAACCTGCGGTCAGCGCATGTGTAAAAACACCCTCGACATGCATGTCGCGCCCCGTGCGGGCATCGACGGCGGCGGCTCCGCTCCATCCCCGGCCCAGCGGCCGCGCGACGGCCAGCTTCGTCCCGGCCAGGTAGTTGCGGTCGGTAAAATGAACGGATACGCGGCGGGCCGCCTGCACGAACTCGTCCGGAAACCGGAACATACGGATACCGCCCGTCCGGCCCGTAATGCCGGCAACGGGGACAACGCCTGCGGAGGACTCCTCCTGCGCACCGAGCAGCCGCAACGCCGGGAAATAGCGCGACGGGATGCCGAGTCCGTCGACCGTGGCCGCCTCGGCACGGTAATCCTGCCCGCGGCGTTTTACAGCCACGTACGGCAGGTTGAAAGCGGTATATTCGGCATAAAGGTCGGGCATGGCCTGCACGGCACGGTAGAAAAGCGTGGAATCGGTGAGCAGGAGGGGCATGCGCTCCTCCTGCACGGGGGCATAGGGATAGTATTCGTCGTCAGGCTGCTGGGCCGCAGCGCCGCATACGGCGAACAGGCAGAGCAGCAGGCAACCGTATTTCGGGGACATGCAAAGTGGCTTTTCGGAATACAAATATAACCAATTTTATCACTACGGCAATAAAAACCACCGAATTACGTTTATTATGGCAGTGTGCCGACAAAATTTTTTTACATTTTTTTGACAGCGGGTAATTACCTATCATGCAACACATTACGTCAGACGACACATGGGGGGGGGTAATCCTCTTCCGCAAATTTGGAAAATAGCGAAACAAACCTCATATTTGTGAAACCTCAACGTGCTCTGACATGCAAAAAATCCACTATCTCCTGCTGTCGGCAGTTTTGCTCCTGTGTCTGCATCCGGCTGCCGCACAACAAACAAACACCCTGACCGGTACGGTCACCGACGCGGCTTCCGGCAATGCCGTAGGTTATGCAACCGTATCGCTCCTGCGCGACTCGACCACCGTCGTGGCCGCAGCGGCCGCCGACGCCGATGGCCGCTTTTCCCTCAAAGCCCCCGAAGCGGGCGACTACACGCTCGGTATCACCATGGTCGGATACACCCCCTACAAACAAGACGTGAAAGTTCCGGCATCGGGCAAGGCACTCGGCAAAATCGCCATCACACAGGGCGTGGATGTCGGTGACGTGGTAATCGAAGTGCAGAAGCCGCTGGTGATGGCAGACGCCGAGAAAACGACCTACTCGGTCGAGGACGATCCGCAGGCGTCGACCAGCACGCTGGACGAAATCATCCGCAAGGTGCCGCAGCTCTCGCTCGACGGCGACGGCAACGTCCTGCTCAACGGGCAGAGCAACTACAAAATACTGCTCAACGGCCGCAACTCGGCGACGATGAGCAACAATTTCAAAGACGTAATCCAGAGCATGCCGGCCTCGCAAATCAGCCGCATCGAGGTCATCACCAATCCCTCGACCAAATACGAGGCCGAAGGCGTGGGCGGTATCATCAACCTCATCACCCAGAAAAAGAAACAGTTCCGCGGCTACAACGGCAGCGTGGGCGGCAGCGTGACCGTACTGGACAACCCCGCCTACAACGGCAACGCCAACGTTTCGGTGCAAGCCGGGAAATTTGCGGCGGGCATCATGGGCTACGTCGGTTATTACGACGGCGGGCGCACCCCGTCGGAAAGCGAGTCGTGGCAGGAGAACTACAATTCCGACAACCGTTACAACCGGAGCTACACCGAGAACAGGGGCAGTTCGCGCTACGGCAACGTCGGGCTGGACATGAGCTACCAGCCCGACACGCTCAACCTGATTACGCTGAACGGCTGGCTGTGGCTCGGGCGCAGCCGCTACAAGTCGCTGGGCACGACCTCGATACTCGACCCGGACAGGAACCCGCTGCTGGAATACGGCAGCCGCAGCCTCCAGAAGTGGAACTACACGGGCGGAAGCGTCGCGCTCAACTACGAGCATACGTTCGGCCAAGAAGGGCACACGCTGACCGTTTCGGACGAGGTGCAGGCCAACCCCAGCACGGGATTCGCCGACCGCGTATACAACGACGGACTGAATTACAGGGCATTGCAGGACCAGGACAGCCGCATGACAGGCAATACCGTACAAATCGACTATGCCAATCCCTTGTCGAAACGCCACAAAATCGAGGCGGGACTCAAGCACATCTACCGCAACAGTACATCCGACACCGACAACAAAGAGAGCGACGACGAGGGCGCATTTCCGGAGGACAAGAAAAGGTTCACCGGCATGGATTACCGGCAACACGTGCTGGGCATCTACGCGGGATACGGCTTCACCTATACCAAATGGTCGGGACGCGCTGGCGCGCGCATGGAGCGGACGTGGAACGACGCCGACGTGGAGGAAACCGGCAAAGAAGCCTACTCGTTCTCCAACCGCCAGTTCAACGTCGTACCCTATTTGAGCGTGACGTTCATCCCCAAGGTGAGCCACAACCTGTCGCTCTCCTACACGCAGCGGCTCCAGCGCCCGGGCATCTATATGCTTTCGCCCGCCGTGGACGACACCGACCCCACACGCCTCTCCTACGGCAATCCCGAACTGGAGGCGGCGGTCTACCACTCGCTCAACCTGCAATACAGCCACTATGCGGCCAAATGGAGCATGACCTTCTCGCTCAATACATTCCTGTCGAACAACAACATGTCGTCGTACTCGTTCTCCGACACCGAAGGCATCACGAACAGCACGTACAGCAACGACGTGCGTTCGCGCAGCTACGGGTTCAACGGCTCGTTCTCGTTCCGCCCCTCCGAGAAGCTCAACCTCTCGTTCAGCTACAACGGCGGATATTCGCAGAACGATTTCGACGCCATGGACATCCACACCGACAACTTTACGTTCAGCCAGAACCTCAACCTCGACTTCGCGCTGTGGAAGCAGGCGCGGTTCATGCTCGGCGAAAACTACTCGACGGGGTATTCCTGGCTGGGCAGCAAATCGAAGGGCTACTATTATTACTACATGGGCGTCAAACAGCAGTTCCTCAAAAAGAAACTCGACTTGAGCATCACGTGCAGCAATCCGTTCGAGAAATACCGGAAGAACAAAAGCACGACCGACACCCCGACCTACGGCGGCTGGAGCGAATACCGGTATGCCTGCCGCAGCCTCTATTTACGCATCAGTTACCGCTTCGGCAAACAGAATGTCGGTGTGAAACGCACGGCCCGCTCGATCAGCAACGACGATATGAGCAGCGGCGCACAGGGCGGCGGAGGAGGAGCCTCGCAGGGCGGCGGGGCCCAGTAAGCCCGGCCTGTGCGGCAAAGGATTGCCGGAACCCGACAGGCAAGCAGGCACAGCCCGGAATAAACACGGAACCGGTGCACCTCCCCGGAAGCATTGTTGCAAAAAGGACGAGAACCCGTTGGTTTCTCGTCCTTTTTTTGTGAATTTAAATTATCGTCAGCACAAATAAAATAAAACAAATCAACATATTAATATATTGTTATGAAATATGAATTTATTTTATTATATTGTCACGAGAGCCGAAGCGACTGACAGGGAATAAAAATACAGGCAAGACCGCGGCAACGGTGTTTGCCGCATACGGATAAGTACCCAACTAAAACAATCCCAGTTATGAAAACCGCATTGAAATTACCGGGAATAATCTTGCTGACAGCGATTCTGACCGGTTGTGCAGCACAGAAACAGGTCGGGCGAACCGACCAGGCAATCGCTTCGCAGGCGCTTTATGGGCAGGCATTGCAGGCGCTGGAAGAGCAGCATTTCACCATCGAAGTCGGCGAATTCCAGTTTCCGGACGGGAAACCGCCTGTTTACGCCACCGACAGCAGCATTTCCATGCAAGACAGCCGTGTCGTCATCCGCCTCTCGCCGGATCTTGCTCCGCACCGTCCTTTCGACCACCTGAATATCGAGGCCGCTACCGCGAAAATGACAAGGGAGAGAAGCACGAAAAACGGGGATGCACGATTCGACATAAAGGTTAAGGGAGCCAAGAAATGGCAGGATACCCTGCTGCAACTCACTTTGTATAAGAATACGAACGAATGCTTCGTGCGCGTCAAAGGCGGAGATTCCGAGGTCGAAACCATCCGAATCAAAGGACATGTGCTCCCGACGACAGGAATCGATTAGCACGCATGCGGGCTCCCGCGTTCCCACCTTGTTATCAACCAAATCACTCCAGCCATGAAAACCGCATTGAAACTATCGGCCGCAATTATGCTGACTATGGCGTTAGCAGGTTGTGTCGCGCAGAAACAGGCCGGTAAGGCCGACAAAACGAGCGCCTCGCGTGCACGGCACGAAATGGCATTACGGGCGCTGGAAGAGCGATGTTTTATTATTGAAGTCAGCGAGTTCTACATGCCCGGCAAAAAGGCTCCTGTAAAGCCTGCCGTAAGCAGCTACATCTCCCTGCAAGGCGACAGGGCGGTCATCAGGTTCGCACCCGACCTCGCGACCCGTCCGTCTTTCGACCGCCTGAACATCACGGACCATGCCGCCAAACTGACCGAAGAGCAACAAAAACGAAACGGCGACATGCAGTTCTGCCTGAAAATGGACGGAGGGTTTAACAGCCAGAACAGAAAGGTTGTAATCACCTTATTCCGGGACACGAACAAATGTTATGTCCGGGTCACGAACGACCTGTACGGATACTCCATCGCCGATTTGACCGGATATATCTATCCGAAAGAGAATTAGCGGCACTGCCGATTGCGAACGACGGCGGCCCAGTGGAAGGGCCGCCGTCGCATTTATCCGGCAGGAACATACCGGCCGTACGTCAGACGGTTTTCAGTATTTCGAGCAGCAACTCCCAGAACTTGGGAACCGTGGCGATTTCGAGCCGTTCGTCGGGCGAATGCACGCCGCGGAGTGTGGGTCCGAACGACACCATTTCCAATTCGGGATATTTCTCGAGGAACAGGCCGCACTCCAGGCCGGCATGGATGGCACGCACCTTGGGGTCGGTATCGAACAGGCGTTTATAGGCGTCGACGGTTTTTTCGAGCAGTTGGGACTGCGGATTGGGCGACCAGCCCGGATAGCCGTCCGAATGGGCCACGTCGGCACCGGCCAGCGCAAACACCGACTCGACCATCTGCATGACGTAGGTCTTGGCGCTTTCGACCGACGAGCGCTGCGACGAGGTAACGACGATACGGTCGTCGCCCTCGAACTTCACCGAGGCGAGGTTGGTCGAGGTTTCGACCAGTCCCGGAACGGCGAACGACATGGCGATTACGCCGTTGGGAACACCCACGAGCGAGTAGACCAGTCCGAACTGCGTCTTTGCGTCGAGTACCCGGTCGACCTGCGGCATTTCATTGAGCGTAATCTTGAAGTTCGGCTCACGGAACCGGAATTCGGCCTCCAGGTCGGCGGCGAAAAGGTTGTAACGCTTGATGAATTCAGCCTTGAATTTATTCGGGATGCCGAAAATGGCGTAGGCTTCGCGGGGAATGGCGTTGCGCAGGTTGCCGCCGTTGAAATAGCTCAACTTCAGCTCGAACGACTGCATGCCGTCCCACAGCAGGCGCGCCACGGTTTTGTTCGAGTTGACGCGGCCCTTGTCGATGTCATCGCCCGAGTGTCCGCCCTGCAAATCCGAAACATCGACACGGAAGAACGTATAGTTGGCCGGAGCCGCCTCCATCGTATAACGGAACGTGGCAATGGTGTCGATGCCGCCCGCGCAGCCGATGAAGATTTCCCCCTCGTCCTCCGAGTCGAGGTTGATGAGGTATTTGCCCGTGAGCATATCCTCACCCAGTTCGAAAGCCCCCGTGAGCCCCGTTTCCTCATCGACCGTAAAAAGCGCTTCGACGGGGCCGTGCTCCACCGCAGGGTCAATCAGCACGGCCAGTGCGGCGGCCATGCCGATGCCGCAGTCGGCGCCCAGCGTCGTGCCTTCGGCCTTGACCCATCCGCCGTCGATACGCGTGCGAATCGGATCGTTGTCGAAATCGAACTCCACATCGGAATTCTTCTCGCATACCATATCCATGTGCGACTGGAGGATAACCGTCGGGCGGCCCTCCATACCCGGCGTGGCGGGTTTGCGCATCACCACGTTGCCGATGGCGTCTTTCTTATACTCGAGCTGGTGTTTCCGGGCGAAATCGATTAGAAACGCAATGATTTTACCCTCTTTTTTCGAGGGACGCGGCACCCGCGTGATGGCATCGAACTGCTCCCACACGATGCGGGGCTCCAAAGTAACTATTTCAGACATATCGTAAAAATATAAAAGTTACTCATCGAACGGCACCTCCCCGTACATGCACCTGTGAAAACGGTGCGTCCGGTCGATTTCCATGGGATTTTCACGGAACCAATCGAAAAATGCATCCCACTCGTCACCGTGGGCATCAATCCAGGCACCGGAGTCATCGGGATTGCCTTCCATCAATATCCAGTAATTATAAGCCTCCATGTGTCCGGCCCGGGCGACGCGGCGTTGATAGTCCAGCAGGACATTGGGCGTATCGGGTATCCCGGACACCTTGCCCCGCAACTCGTCCATCGCGGAGAAATAGTTGTCCACAAAATTGCAGCGCATCCGGTTGAGCGAAGCCATATTCACCGAGTCGGCATCCATCGGAAACGACAACCCGAGCACCGTTTCATAGATGCCCGTACCGAAAGGCAGAACTATCAGGCTGTCAGAGGTCATCCTCATCTCGTTTTGCCGGCTGAAGTCGATACCGAGCGTCCGGTCGCCGGACTCGGCGTCACGACCGACGGTGATACCGCGCCTGTAGGCCTCGTACAAATATCGGCTCATCATTCGGGTGCGATCGCTGCCACGCTCCATATTCATGAAAATTTCGCCGTAGAACATTCCCCACACCACCTCCGACGAACGGAAAAAGACATTGGCCGCATTGTAATAATTGGAGGCGAAAGAAGGTTCGACATCGATTCCGCGTTCATAATACGGCAATGCAGACATGTATTCACCGCTGTTGTAAGCCACATTGCCCAGTTCAAGGTACAGCCGCCCGGAACGGGGAAACTTGGCGAGCCCGCGATTATAAGCCTTCTCCGCTTTTTTCCGGTTGCCCATAAGGTCGTAGGCGTTGCCCAGCATCTGATAGGCCCTGTCCCGGACATCCGGAGAATCCGTCAGTTTTTCCAGAATCTTCGCAGCGGCCTTGTAATCCTCCCTGAGATAATGCAGATACGCCATTTCATACGATGCCAGGTAATTGTCCGGTTCGATAGTCAACACGGCCGCCAGCAACTCCTCGCTCTCGTCGTAAAGGCCGTCATCCATCAGCCGGACAGCAGCCCTGACCTTCTGTTTGACATCCATGCTTTGCGCAATGGTTTCAGCAACAGGCTGGCACAGAAACGTACAACAAAGGGCAAAACAGATTCGGCTCCACATAATACAGGGGATTTTTCACAAATATAGCAAAAACAGCATAATTCACGGTATATCACACTGTTTTTTTACACATCCACCAAGCCGCAGGTGTCGAAATTTGTTTTTGCACCCGGCTTCCACTATCTTTACACGAAATTACACACGACCATGACTGATTTCAGGATAGGACACGGATACGACGTGCATGCGCTGGCCGACGGGCTGCCGCTGGTACTGGGCGGAATCGAAATTCCCCACACGAAAGGCTTCGTCGCGCACTCCGACGGCGACGTGGCGATACATGCCGTCTGCGACGCCCTGCTGGGTGCCGCGGCGCTGGGCGACATCGGGATGCACTTTCCCGACACGTCGGACGATTTCAAAGGTATCGACTCGAAGCTACTGCTCGGCAGAATCGCGGCGCTGCTGCGCGAAAAAGGATTTGAAATCGGGAACGTCGACTGCACGATACGGATGCAGAAGCCCAAACTGCGGCCGCATATCGATGCCATGCGGACCGCGATAGCCGGTGCAATGGGTGTAGGCGATGACCGGGTATCGGTCAAAGCTACGACCACAGAGCATCTCGGTTTCGAGGGGCGCGAAGAGGGAGTTTCCGTTTCGGCCGTGGCATTGATATACAAAAAATAAGCCAAAACGGGAAAAAGATTTCCGGACGGCAATCCGGATTTTCCTCTTCCCATAATGACAGGGTTCACACTATGAGAAAAAATTTGCTGGTCCTCGCCGCCCTGCTCATTGCAACCGGCGCTGCGGCGCAGACGGCGGACGGATTCCGCAATCCGCCTGCGGAATACCGGCCCGTACCGCTCTGGTTCTGGAACAACACCCGCATCGAACGGCCGGCGGCCGTGAAGCAGTTCCGCGCTTTTACGCAGCGCGACGGCTACGGCGGCTGCGCCGTCCTCCCGTTCGGCGGGAACTTCGCCCCAGAGTACCTTTCGGACGAATATTTCGCGCTCTACGGGGAGATTGTCCGCGAAGCGCGCGATGCAGGGCTTACGCTGTCGCTTTACGACGAGTACGGTTTTCCGAGCGGCAGCATGGGCGCCATCAACGGCGACGGCACACCGCGTTTCATGCAGCGCCACCCGGAAGCGACGATAAAACGCCTCGACAAACACGAATATCCCCTGACTGCAGGTGCCTCATGCGACATCGAACTGCCGCATGAGGGCCGGATCATGTCGCTCGTGGCGATGGACAGCCTCACGCTGGAGATACGGCCCCTGTCCGGTCGCATCGCCCATGGCCGCATCCGCTGGACACCGCCTGCCGGATCGTGGAAACTACTCTGCTTCACCTGCGTAAAGGACGGCGACCCGAACGTCGACTACCTCGATCCGGATGCCGTGCGGCTTTTCGTCGAAGATACCCACCAGCGTTACTACGACCGTTTTCCGGAGGCGTTCGGAAAGGTTATCACGGAAACGTTCTGCGACGAGCCCACGCTCTACCGCGCACAGGGACGCATCTGGACGGAGCGGTTCAACGAACGTTTCGAGGCCGCCTACGGGTTTTCGCCCGAAGCGCTCTACCCCGCCCTGTGGTACGACATCGGCCCGGAAACTGCGGCCGCCCGCAACCACCTCTTCGGACTACGGGCGCAGCTCTATGCCGAAGGATTTATGAAGACCATCCACGAATGGGCCGCCGCGCACGGCATCCGCTCCACCGGACACCAAGACCAGGAAGAGGTGCTCAACCCGGTGAGTGTTTCAGGCGATTTGATGCTCTGCGGCAAGTACATGGATGTGCCCGGCATCGATAAAATCGGCGGCGACCGCCCGGCGGAACTCTTCTACAAGGTCGTATCCTCGTCGGCAGCCAACTGGGACAAACAGCTCGTCATGTCGGAAACGTTCGGCGCAATGGGCAACATTCCCGTGCGGGAACTCTATACAACCGCCATGGAGCAGTACACCAAGGGAATCAACCAGCTTATCCCCCACGCCGTGTGGTACAACGACAGGGACGTGGCGTTCCTGCCCGAGCTCTCCTACCGCAACCCGCTCTACAACGAGGCACTGCCCGATTTCAACCGATTTCTGGCGCGCCTGAATTACCTGTTGCAGCCCGCAGGCCGCACGGTGGCGGACATCGCTGTGCTCTACCCTATCCAGACTCTGCAGGCGGGGCATTACCTCGACGGCCCGGAGGGATATTACGCCGGAGGCGTGAAGATTCCCGACACGGATTATATCCGGGTGGCGGCAATGCTCAACGACACCCTTTCGCGTGATTTCACCTACCTCCATCCCGAAGTGCTGGAGCGCTGTCCCGTGCGCAAGGGAATGCTGCACTTGGACAACAAAGTCAACAGCCAGCATTACCGGGTACTGATACTCCCGGGCGTGAAGTGCATTTCACCGGAGTGTCTGCGCACCGCCGAGCGGTTCCGCCGCGCCGGGGGCCGCGTGATTTTCACCACCGCACTGCCCGAATGCTCCACGCAATTCGGCGTTCCGTCGGCGGAGGTTTCGGCCCGTGTGCAGGAGATGCTCACCGCACGGAAAAATCCGGCGCTTTTCCTGCCGGATCCCGACACGGGAACGCTGTCGAAAGCTTTGGATGCCGGATTTACGCCCGATGTTATGGTCGACGGCGCCCCGGGGCTGCGCTATATCCACCGGGTATGCGGCAGGCGCCACATCTATTACTTCGCCAACACCGGCGCCGAAACGGCCGAAGCCACAATACGCCTGCGCGACCGGGTAAAGCTGCGCAGTTTCGATCCCCACACCGGCCAAAGCGCCCCGTTCGAGGCCGAAACCGCCCCGGCGGGAACCAGGCTGAACCTGACGCTTCCCACCGTACGCTCGCTTTTCCTCGTATCGGAATAACACAGGCAAACGACATAGCGGACCGCATCTTTCGGATGCGGTCCGCTATGCTTTTCATAGGCCCGGGAAATTCCCGTTCCGCGTCAGTTTATCCGCCGGAATTTCGGGTCGTTGACCCGTTTGTTCCACAGCCAGCCGACATAGCGCATCGTGAGGCTGGGTGTCATCAGCGTCAGCACCGTTTCGCCCGTAGCGGTCGAAACCGCAAAATCGGCATGGTAAAGCGCATCCCCATCGGCGATGTCGAACGAAATGCACCACCCCCATTGCAGGCGCGCGGCCTGGTAGCGGCGTATGGACATCGAATCGAAGTTGAGCATCTCGACATACTGCGTGACGCCGCGCTCGGTAGGCAGGTGCACCTCGACGTGATCGACGAACATGCCGAAGAAAAAGTAATCGGTATAAATCGAACGAATCATACCGCCGGGCATCTCCTGCATGCTGTTCGGGAAGAACATATAGTCGCGCGACTGCACCAGCGAGTCGATTTTCTGCGCATAGAGCTTCGCACGGTAAGCGCGTCGTTCGGGACGGGTCATGTCCCGCAAGGGCTCCTCATAGACGGTCGTATGCTCGGTGAGCTGCACCGGGGCCTGCTGCACCGGAACCACCGTAGTCTGCGGCACGCTGTCGACAGCGGAGGTGCCCACGGAGAACTGCGGGGACTGGGCAGCGGCCGGTAATGCCGCGAGCAGCAGCGCGGCGAAGTACGGCAGCAACCGGACAAAAGCCCCCGCCGAAGCGGGGGTTTTGGAACAGACCGGATTGGCGGACGCGGCGGCCGGCCCCACGTCCCGACTTCCGGACGCACGGGCCCGGAGCCTCATCGTGTTATGCAATCCGGGATTCATACTAATAAAGCTGCGAGATGGTTCCGGAATACTGCACCGGATTGTACCACGGATTGGTAATCGTCAGGTTGGCACCGCCCGTACGGGTGAATATCTCGAACGTAAAGGTGTAGGTCGACGCGGAGAAAAGCGAGGTCGAGAAAGTCACCATCCAGCCCTCGTGGGTCTGTTCGGTCGTATATCCGCTCACATTGGGCACCGTGTAGTTGATGATGGTCGTGTAGTAAGGCGGCACATAACCCTTGATGTAAGGCAGGCAGATGTCGACCGTACCGTCCCAGATGCCGACATTGAACGCCGGGTTCATAATCTGACGCATGGGGCCGGCCGGCTGGCGCTGCATGGTCTGGGGGTTGAACTGGAAGTTGCGCGAAAGGATGACCGAGTCCATGAATTTTTCATAGTTGGCGATACGTTCCGCACGTCTTTTCTCACGCACCTCGCGGCGCTCCTCTTTGGGCGACAGAATCTTTTTCTGTCCGATTACGGTGGCGCAGACTGCGCACAGCAGCAGGCTCACGACGATAATGACTGTTTTTTTCATAGCACATAAAATGTTTATACGGCTATGAAAAGTGCAAATACGGTGCCTAACTACTTAAAGTTGTGCCTAAAGTCCCAGTTTTTTCAGGAATTCGCCCGTGTAGCTGCGCGGGGCGCGGGCTATGTCGTGCGGCGTGCCCGTCGCGACAATCTCCCCGCCGGCGGCTCCGCCCTCGGGCCCGATGTCGATGATGTGGTCGGCGACCTTAATGACGTCGAGGTTGTGTTCGATGACGATTACCGTATTGCCGCGGTCGACGAGCTTGTTCAGCACGTCCAGCAGCAGGCGGATGTCCTCGAAATGGAGTCCCGTCGTAGGTTCGTCGAGGATGTAAAGCGTACGGCCCGTATCGCGTTTCGAAAGTTCGGACGAGAGTTTGATGCGCTGGCTCTCGCCGCCCGACAGCGTAGTGCACGGCTGGCCGAGGGTAAGGTACCCCAACCCCACCTCCTGGATGGCGCGGAGTTTCTGGTAGATATTCGGAATATTCTCGAAAAACTCCACGGCCATGTTGACCGTCATATTCAGCACGTCGTCGATATTCTTGCCCTTGTATTTCACCTCGAGCGTTTCGCGGTTGTAGCGGTGCCCCCCGCACGCCTTGCAGCGCACGTAGACATCGGGCAGGAAATTCATCTCGATGGTCTGCACGCCCGCACCGCGGCACTCCTCGCAGCGGCCGCCCTTGACGTTGAACGAGAAACGGCCTGCCTTGAAGCCGCGTATCTGGGCGTCGGGCGTCATCTCGAAAAGCTTGCGGATGTCGGAGAAGACATTCGAATAGGTCGCCGGATTGCTGCGCGGCGTACGCCCTATGGGCGACTGGTCGACGACGACCAGTTTGTCGACCAGCTCTATCCCCTCGATTTTGTCGTACTCAAGGGGCTGTGCATAGGAACGGTAGAGCGCCTTGCTCAAAATCGGCCGCAGCGTTTCGTTGACGAGCGTCGACTTGCCCGAGCCGCTGACGCCCGTTATGCAGATGAATTTGCCGAGCGGGAATTCGGCGGTCACGTTCTTGAGGTTGTTGCCCCGCGCCCCGCGGATTACGATGGCCTGTCCCGTACCTTTGCGCAGGGTTTCGGGAATTTCGATGCGGCGGCGTCCGGTGAGGTAGTCGGCCGTGACGGTGTCGGAATGCAGGATGTCGTCAATCGTTCCGGCAGCGACGATATGTCCGCCCTTGCGGCCGGCGCGCGGCCCGACGTCGACGATGAAATCGGCGGCGCGCATCATATCCTCGTCGTGCTCGACGACAATCACCGAGTTGCCTGCGTCGCGCAATTCTTCGAGGCTGCGAATCAGGCGTTTGTTATCGCGCTGATGCAGGCCTATCGAGGGCTCGTCGAGGATATAGAGCACGTTGACCAGCTTCGAGCCGATCTGCGTGGCAAGGCGGATACGCTGGCTCTCGCCGCCCGACAGCGAGCGCGACGATCGCGCCAGCGACAGGTAGCCCAGCCCCACGTCCATCAGGAAGTGCAGACGCTCGCGAATCTCCTTGACGACCTCCTGCGCGATTTTCCACTCCTTGTCGGTCATGTATTCTTCGATGTGTTCCACCCACTCCGAGAATTCGGAAATCGACATGGCCGACACATCGGCGATGCTCTTGCCGCCGATACGGAATTGGAGTGCCTCCTTTTTGAGGCGCGTGCCCCCGCAGACGGAGCACTTGCGGTAGATGAGAAACTGCTCGCGCCATTTCTGGCCGCGCTTGGAATCCTCGTCCTCGGTACGGCCGATGTATTCGGCGACGCCCTCCCACGACACGAGATGGTTGCCGCCCGACGAACTGAACTCCGAGAGGTTGATTGTCAGCGGCTCCGAATCGCCGTAAAGCACCGCGTTCAGCCCCGTTTCAGGCAGCGATTCGACGGGATCGTCGAGCGTAAAGTCATAACGGCGGCCCAGCATCTCGAGGATGGCGAAGAGCATGTTGTTGCGGTACTTGCCCAGCGGCTCTACAGCCCCGTCGCGCAGCGAGAGTTTCATGTCGGGAATAATCTTCTCGATGTCGAACACCGCCTCCTCGCCCAGGCCGTTGCAATGCGGACAGGCTCCTTTGGGCGAGTTGAACGAGAAGGTATGCGGCGCAGGGTCTTCGAACGCCACGCCCGTCGAAGGGCACATCAAATGGCGTGAATAGAAGCGCTGCTGTTCGGTGCCGTAATCGTACAGGGCCATGGTTCCCTTCCCCTGCCGCATGGCTTCCTTGAGCGAGGTCATCAGGCGGTCGCGGGACTCATCGCCCACGACGAGCCGGTCGACGATCAAATCGATCGTATGTATCTTGTAACGGTCGAGGCGCATGCCGGACGAAATCTCGCGGATTTCGCCGTCGATACGGGCATAGATATACCCTTTTTTCGCCAGCGTTTCGAACAACTCGCGGTAGTGGCCCTTGCGGCCTTTCACGATGGGAGCCATCAGGGCGATCTTGCGACCGGCGAATCCCCCGAGAATCAGCTCGGCAATCTGCTCGTCGGTGTAGTGCACCATCTCCTCCCCCGTGACCGGCGAATAGGCCCGCGACGCGCGCGCGAAAAGCAGGCGCAGGAAGTCGTTGATTTCGGTCACGGTGCCCACCGTCGAGCGGGGATTCTTATTGGTGGTTTTCTGTTCGATGGCTACCACGGGGCTCAATCCCGTAATCTTGTCGACGTCGGGACGCTCCATCGTTCCCACGAACTGGCGCGCGTAGGTCGAAAGCGTTTCCATATAGCGGCGCTGTCCCTCGGCGTAAATCGTGTCGAACGCGAGCGACGACTTGCCCGAGCCGGAGAGGCCCGTGACAACCACCAGTTTGCGGCGCGGAATTTCCAAATCGACGTTTTTCAGGTTGTGAACCCGGGCACCAAGTATTTTGATTGTTTCCTCTTTCATCATTGTAACAAAACGTTCCGAAAGCCCTGTTTAGTGTGCAGGCACTCCGGCGCGAATATCGTACAAAGATACGACATATACGGCGCAAAACAAAACGAACGCCTGAAATTCCGGCTCTGCCGGGGCGCGGCGCACCGGACAGGAAATACCGCCCCGCAACCGGGAGAAAAACCGGCGGCAGATTTCAGCCGGGGAAATCGTGGCGGATACAGGGAGGATGCCCGCTATATCGCCGGGAAAGCGCAACAAAGGCTCCGGCCTGAAAATGCAAAAAAGTCCGGCGCAAGCCAACGGACATACGCCCGCGAGGAACTTCGGGAAAATACCCGAAAAAAGTCCGGAAAGCTATCGCCCCTCCCAGAAAGGACAAAGGGGAACGGTGTAGGAGAACGCAGAGAACACGGAGAGCACGGAAAACACGGAGAGCACGGAAAACACGGAGGGCACGAAAACGCGGAGAACATGGAAAAATGCGGGATCAAAACTCCTGAAATCCGGGCCGGGAGCAATCTGCAGATTTTGCGGTATTCAGCATTTCAACTCGAAAGCGTCGGCATCCATCCATGTCGGGAATTCCTCCTTGTAGGCGGCCAGTGCATCGGTGTCGAATTCGGCTGCAAGCGTCTGCTCCCGGTCGCCTGCATCCGCCATCGTGGCCCCGGTGAAATCGACCAGCGCCGAGTCGCCCGCATAGCTTGCGTCGGGATCGGTGCCCACACGGTTCACACCCGCCACATAACACTGGTTTTCGATGGCCCGGGCACGCAGCAGCGTCCGCCACACTTCGCGCCGGTCATCGGCCCACGACGCGCTGCACAGGATGGCATCGTAATCGCCGCGGTTGCGGCTCCACACCGGAAACCGCAGGTCGTAGCAAACCAGCAGCAGGAAGCGGAAACCCATATACTCCACCACCACGCGGCGGCTGCCGGGGGTGTAGTCGCGCGCTTCGCCGCCGGGACGGAACAGGTGGCGCTTGTCGTACCACGCCACCTCGCCCGTGGGCTTTACGAAGAACATCCGGTTGCGATACGCACCGTCTTCCATGACGACGACGCTGCCGACGACGGCTTTGCCGTATTGCGCCGCCCAGCGCCGCATGGTCGTGGCGACCAGTCCGTCGGCGGGTTCCGCGACCCGTGCCGGACGCAGTTTGAAACCCGTGGCGAACATTTCGGGCAACACAGCGACCTCTGCATCGGCCGCTGCGACGATCGGTTCCAGACGTTCCAGGTTCCGGGCAGTGTGCTCCCACTCCATATCGACCTGGCAGATTGCTACGCGTATTTTCATAAAACTTACCTTTTATAAGCAAATATATAAAATTTTCTTACAGTCCATGCATCCCGGAACAAAAAATCGGGATGCCTTGTAAGACATCCCGCAAATTCGGGGCAAAAACTCCGCACCGGCGGAAAGCATCGTGCGGGTGTGCGACACCGGCAGGCGGCCGGGCGCAGGGCGCATCAGCGCGCACCGAGCCGCCAGACGGTAAGTGAGGAGGCATTGCCGCGCTGGTGCAGCACCGACACCCGGCAGGGCACGAAATCGGACGCCGAACAATTCCACACATCGACGAACTGCTGGGGATTGCGTTCGGCAAGCGGAAACCAGGTGCTTTGCACCTGAACCATAATCCGGTGGCCGGCACGGAACGTATGCGCAATGTCGGTCATGCGGAACGGCACTCCGGCAGGCGCACCCGGTGTAAAAGCTTTCGGTCGCGGGAAACCCTCGCGGTAGCGTCCCCGCATCACATCGCCGCGCACGAGCATCCGGTACCCGGGCATCGGGTCGTCATCGGGGAAAACGTCGATCAGCTTGACGACCAAATCGGCGTCGGTGGTCGAGAGCATCACTTCCAATCCCGCATCGACCGGGCCGACGAGTGTCATATCCTCTTCGAGAGGCTCGCTAACGAACGTCAGCACGTCGGGCCGCCCGGACAGGAAACGCTGGTCGGCGACCATATACTCTTTGGGGCGGCGCACAGCCGACGTTTCGACATAAGGCACGGGGTCGGACGGGTCGGAGGTATATGCGGTCGCCGAGTTTTTGGCCGTCGGACGGCGGGTATCGAGGCCCCCGTTTTCCGTGAGGTAAAGCGTCAGTTTTTCCGCACTGCGCGGCAGCCAGCGGTCGAACGTATGCCAGCGGTTGTCGCCCGAAGTGAACACCGCAGCGGCAGGCAGCGGAGCCGCTTCGTCCGGATTCCCGTCTTTCAGGTAATGGTCGAAGAACGGCGCCTCGAAATGCTCCATATAGTATTCCCACGATGCATCCCTGCCGAAATCGAACGCCCCGAGCGTTTGTCCGCCGTTACGCCACGCTCCATGCGCCCACGGGCCTACGACCAGATGGCAGGGTGTTGCGGGGCTTTGCCGCACAAGGGCCCGGTAGAGGTTCCACGCGCCGAAACAATCCTCGGCGTCGAACGTTCCGCCGACGACGAGCACCGCAGGCTGGACATTGTAGCAGGCACGGCGCAGGTCGCGCTCCTGCCACCACGCATCGTAATCGGGATGTGCGGACATCTGCTCCCAGAACGCGTTGGGTTTCAGCAGTGCGGTAAGCTCCGCGAGCGTCGTATGCTCCAGGAAAAACGTGCGCTCGTCGGGCAGCGTCTGCTTCGACATGGAGGGCATCTTTTCGGCCGGAACCCGGTCGGGCGGCGTGTTCATACCGCTTAAGAAGCGATAGGAATCGGTGAGCATCAGCACGCCGTTGTGATGCACGTCGTCGCCCATGAACCAGTCGGTGACGGGGGCCTGCGGCGAAACGGCTTTCACGGCCGGATGGCCGCACAGGCCGCCCATCATGGCATAGAACCCCGGATAGGAGCACCCGGCGAATCCCACGCGTCCGTTGTTGCCCGCGACGTGTTTCACCAGCCAGTCGACCGTGTCGTAGCTGTCGGTCGTTTCGTCGGTTTCGCCCGAACCCGCCGGACGGACATGCTCGAACTCCCCCTCGCTCATATAACGGCCCCGGACATCCTGCATGACGATGATATAGCCGCGGTCGACGTAACTGCGCATGTAGCCTTTCTCGAAATTCCGCGGAAACTGCCCCTCGCCGTAAGGGCCGCAGCCGTAAGGCGTGCGGAAAATAATGACGGGCGCCTTACCGGACGCCGTCCTGGGGGAATAGACCGCCGTATAGAGCCTTATGCTGTCGCGCATGGCGATGCGGTACTCGGCTTTGTGGTAAAGTTCGCCGACAGGCTGTCCGTATGCCGCAGCGACGGCAAGCAGTCCTGCAAGCAGGAGTGCGAAAAATCCGCGTAATTTCATGATCGGGAGATTCGGTTAGTTTTCGAAAGTTAGCGTTTTTTCCGCAAACGCCAAAAAACCGGAGGACAAAGGGGACAGCAACGGCGAACAATCCGCCTCCATTCTCCTGCGGCGGAAATACGGCCGCGGCCCGCCGCCGCCCGGAGTATCCCGCGGCAGATTGGCCGGCGGCCTGTCGGGCCGGTATATAATCCGGGCAGGAGGCGTACGGATTCCGGGTGCGCGGCTGCCGGCATGCACGGCGAGAACTTGCCCGCGAAAGTTGCAATCCCGCGAAATTAAACGTACTTTTGCAGGCGGTCAATTCCGACAAACGACATTATGCTCAAAGCAGGACGCATCCAGAAACTTACCGTAAGCCGTGTTTCGGACTACGGCGTATACCTCGCGGACGAGGAGCAGAACGAGGTTCTGCTGCCCAACCGCTACACCTCCCTGACGGACAAACCCGGCGACGAAAAGGAGGTTTTCGTCTACCACGATTCGGAAGACCGGCTCGTGGCGACGACCGAAACGCCGCTGCTCCGCGCCGGCGAGGCGGGATACCTGCGCGTCGTGGACAAAACGGTGCACGGAGCATTCCTCGACTGGGGCCTGCAGGGCAAAGACCTTTTCCTGCCGAACCGCAACCAGCAGGGCGGCATCATCGCCGGACGCAGCTATATCGTCTACCTCTACGAAGACAATGTTACGGGCCGCTGCGTCGCGACCACCAAACTCAAGGGATTCATCAACAACGACCTCGTCACGGTCGAGCCCCGTCAGGAGGTCGACCTGCTCGTAGCCTCGGAAAGTCCGATCGGATTCCGCGTGATTGTCGACAACCGCCATTGGGGCATGCTCTACCGCAACCAGGTGTTCCGCCCGATAGCCATCGGCGACCGCATGAAAGGATATGTCCGCAAAATCACCGAGGACAACCGCATCGACGTAAGCCTCCAGCAGGAGGGATATGCACAGGTAAAAGATTCGGCAGAGGTTTTGCTGCAACTCGTGCGCGACAACGGCGGCTTCCTGCCGCTGAACGACGACAGCGCCCCGGAGCAGGTCAACCGGCTGACGCAGATGAGCAAGAAAGTCTTCAAACGCTCGCTGGGCATGCTGCTCAAGCGCGGGGCCGTCGAAATCGGGGATGAAGGAATAAAGATAAAGCGATAACGATGTCCAGGATAACTACGGCGGAACGGGTTTCGAGGGAAGCGTCCGACAATTTTGTATTCCAGCGTTCGCTGCTGGCCTACCATGCGGCGGCGGAGCGTATCGGCGGCGACGTGCTGGAAATCGGCACGGGAGCCGGATACGGCATCGAAGTGGCTGCACCCCACGCCCGAAGATTCATCACCGTCGACAAATTCGCCCCCTCGCAGGAGTTGTTCCGACTCCCGAACGTAGAATTCCACCGGGCCGAAGTGCCGCCGCTGCCCTTCGCAGCCGACAGTTTCGATTACGTGATTTCGTTTCAGGTCATCGAACACATAAAACAGGATGTCGAACTGGTGCACGAGGTAAAACGCGTACTGCGGCCGGGCGGGAAGTTTATCGTGACGACGCCCAACGCCCCGATGTCGCTCACCCGCAACCCGTGGCACGTACGCGAATACACGGCCGGGGAGTTGCGCAGCCTGCTGGAAAGCGAATTTTCGTCGGTCGAGGCACTCGGGGTACGGGGCAATGAAAAAGTCATGGCCTATTATGCGCAGAACCGCCGCAGCGTAGAGCGCATCACACGCTTCGACCTCCTCGACCTGCAGCACCGCCTGCCCCGCCGCCTGCTCCAGGTTCCGTACGACATCCTCAACCGGATAAACCGCCGCAAATTACTGAAAGCCAACACCGACCTCACGACCTCGATTCGCATGGACGATTACAGCATCGGCCCGGTGACGGACGACAGTTTCGACCTGTTCTATATCGCGGAAAAATAACGCACCCGAAAAGCCGGGACAAATAAGAAACGGGGCAAGGCGCCCCGTCCGGAAAGCAAAGTAGAGCCGGCCCGTTCAGGCCGGCTCTACTTCGGTCAAAAAAATGTCCGCTCGGCACTCCGCCTCACACATTGAGCTGGTTGCCCTCCGAGAAGATGGAGTCGATAATCAGGCACAGTTCCGAAAGCAGTTCTTCGTTTTCCAGTTCGCCGTTCAGCGAAAAGAATTTTCCCGGAGGCGTACAGTACTGCACCGTGCTGGCGGCCTCGCAGGACTCGATACCGCAGATAATGACGGCATCGACATCGTCCTCATGGCGCAGCATGGCGTTGTAGAACGCAAGCAGATGCCGCGGAGTGCCCATCGGCGGGACGAGTACCAGGGAACCCGACGGTCGGAACTTATCGGGTGAATTTACCAGTTTCAAGCCGTATTTTCCGGCGATTTTTCCGGCCATAGCCGCCGGAACTCCATACAACACGATATTCATAGCTGTCGTTTTTTTGAAAAAAGGCGCGGCTGTCAACTAATCTCCTTGACCTGTTATGGCAGTAACGTGTCTTTCCTGCCACGCCTTTTTATGGGTTAATACCGAAAGTAAATATCAAAAGTTGAGCCGGAAACGTATGTTCCCCACAGCAACAACCGAAACGCAAACCGGTATCCGGCAGAGGGCACCATCGCCTGAAAGCGACAGAAAACCCGTAAATCGTTTTTCGACCTGCACCATACCGAGTCCTGTTTTACCGACGCCTTCCGGGAAAATTTCCCTGTACCGGCAAGGATACCGAATCCTGACCGTAGCGTCGAATTTAAAATTACCAAGCAATACACAACCGAAATCAAACGCCCAATCCACGGGGTCCTTTGACATCGAATCGATCCGGCAGGTCTTCTGACTGACTCCTGTTCCGAAGCCTTCCCGACCCGGGCGGGTCAGTGGCGGAGATATTCGGAACTTCGCGAAGTTTCACAGCAGCGGGACTGTCCGGGATTTTCACCCGATTCCCTTTTCATCCCACCTCCTCGCGTAAAGAGGGGGAAACCGAATCTGTTACAAATATAACAGATAATCCCGAAAAACTGCACATGGAACTGAATTATTTTCTAAAATCGGCCGCACAACCGGGTAAAACGACTATTTTTGTCCTATGGATTTTTCATTCCGATACACGGCCGAAGATTTCACGGCCGAACTGCCCGCAGCGGACTATATCGCCCGCTTCCGCGATGCAGACCGGATCGGGGACTACTGCCGCTCCTGCCCGAATTACGGCCGCAGCTGGGGGTGTCCCCCGTTCGGGTTCGACATGGAAAAATACCTCTCCGGATACGCCACGGCGCTGATTACCGCGACAAAAATAACCCCGGAGGAATCCGGCATTCCGATTTCGCAGGCTGACCGTCTGATTCGTCCCGAACGGCAGCGGCTCGAGGCCAAACTGCTCGGTATGGAGCGCCGGTTCAAAGGCCGTTCGTTCGCCTACGTCGGGACGTGCCTCTATTGCCCCGGCGGCAGCTGCACCCGTCCCGGCGGCAAACCCTGCCGCCACCCCGAACTGGTCCGCCCCTCGCTCGAAGCCTGCGGGTTCGATATCGGCAAAACGACCGCCGAACTGTTCGGCATCGAACTGCAATGGAGCGCGGACGGCTGCCTGCCTGCGTACCTGACACTCGTATGCGGATTCTTTCACAATGCCGATTGTTCCTATCCTGCCAAAAGCGTTTTAGGGGATTCAGGCATAACTTGTCAGAAACAATAGATGCGGATTATGCTAATTGTAGTATGTTGCTAACTCTGATTAGCATCCATATCTTTGTATAGGAACCAGCAAGACAGGCATTACAAGCAAGTTATCAATGAGTAAAGAACCTATTCTGCTTCTGTTCGGGCATAACGTACAGAAATACCGCAAAACCCAGGAGCTGTCGCAAGAAAAACTTGCGGAACTCGCTGGCGTCCATCGTACGTATATCGGTATGATTGAGCGTGCCGAGAAAAATATTACGCTCTGCAATATGGAAAAAATTGCCATGGCGTTGAAAGTGCAAATTCAGGATCTCTTACAGCAATAATATGGCGACAAACATCACCTTGAATATTGTGGCTACAGATAAGGCCTCTTATCGCAGGCAGCTTATATGCGAGTTTCTCAAAGAACAACCCGGCACGTCCACGTCCGTCACAGAATATTGCTATTTCGTTGACACATTGCAGGATGGCAATCGCATTTATCTCAAGCGCCCGACAGCTTTAAACAAAGGTGTTGATTTTGAGGTCAGAGTCGAGAATACACAATTCAGATATGGTGTGCACAAGAATATCATTTCAACCGGCAACCGTCCGAGCCATGATGATATCGCGTATGATCTAACCCGGAAGAAAGCCGAGAATCTCACGGAGTTTACACGTTTAAGAGGCCTTTTGGATAAGACGTACAACTGTATGCAAATTGATGATGCAGAATATGCTTCCTTCTCATTTACCTCGGGGCATTCCGTTGAAATAATCTTCAAATCACTGAAGTGGCTTTTCATTGAGCAGGACGTAACCTACTGGAACAGGAGCGGGCGCATTATGCTGTATGAAGGATTGTCCAGTATATGGTCGGAGGATCTGTAAGTGCCCCGATGGAGCCATTGACATGACTTTTGGCCTGACTACAAGGTAATAACCTGCTATGGAAGGCTTAAAGGCAGCAAGTCATATGTCGCAATCTCTCATATCAGTGGCATCAGCAACGTTTGAAATCATTATTTCGGAAATGGCGCCACGCCCATCTCCCTTTGAGTTTATCATTCTCGCAGCAGACACGCGTTTGACATAGAACATTTTATAAAGACGGTCAAAGAAATCGTCGCCATTGTCCACATTCTGAGGGTCGGAATTGCTCGCTACAAACGAGGAACGGTTGGATGCAATTTGGTCACAGAAATCACGAAGTCGCGTCTGTTCAGCATCGTCAAAACCGTCTTTCGAGTATGATGTGAATGCCGCAGTTTCTGTCAGCGGACGATACGGCGGATCGAAGTAATACAGTACATTGTCGCCAGCATACCTGCCGGTCTGTGCAAAATCCCCGCAAAGAATTTCAACTCTCTGAAGAAGCGCAGAATCGGCTCTCAATGTATTTTCGTCACAAATCCTTGGATTCGCATACTTTCCGTGCGGAACATTAAACTTACCCTTGGAATTTACACGGTACAGGCCGTTGAAACAGGTGCGATTCAAGAAAATGAATAATGCGGCTGTTTCAACATCTGAAATTTCTCCTTCGTTGAAGCGTTCACGCCGGGTATAGAAATAATCTTTTCTGGCATTCTCTTCAAGCGGAAGATATTCCCCTTGAAGCCGGCTCAATTCTATAATCAGATTCTCGACATCAGACTTTATTACGCGATAGGTACAGATAAGCTTCGCATTGATATCATTGATTACGGCTTTTGTTATGTTAGGATACTCCTGCAGAATCCAAAACAAGACGGCTCCGCCGCCGACAAACGGTTCAACATAGGTCACATTCTTCCGCTGCGACAGATCCCGAGGCAACGCTTTCTTGATGTCCTCAAGAAGCTGGGTCTTTCCTCCGACCCACTTGACAAATGGTCTGGCCGGATATGTGTCAAATCTATTCATAGGATTCTAAACGTCCTCGCAAATTTAGTAATTTTTTCGCGATATGCAGATTGGTTATCATTTTTGTGGAGGAGTATGCGCCGCAGGCATTTGTGCCAATACGAGCTTGGGCAGGACAGCCGTACCGGGAATGACGGCTAGTCTTAAAAAGCCGGCTTATAGCATCTTGCGCAAGGATTCAGCATTTTTGAGACTACCATACAGAGTAAAAGTAGTAAACGTCATAAAACGATAAAAAGAGCCTTGCGAGGCTCTTTTTATCGTTTTACAACTAATTGATTGTCAATTAGTTATCAGTATTCTTCCTCGTTGAAGAAGAAATCGTCTTTCGACGGGTAGTCAGGCCAAATATCCTCGATCGATTCGTATATTTCACCCTCGTCTTCTATTTCCTGCAGGTTTTCAAGTACTTCGAGAGGCGCACCCGAACGTACTGCATAGTCAATCAACTCATCTTTCGTTGCGGGCCAGGGAGCATCCTCGAGCTTCGATGCCAATTCAAGTGTCCAGTACATAATCTCAATGTTTTTAAGTTCCCAAATGTCAACGGATTAGCCCCAAACTTCAACTGCCGATCCGCTGTCACTGATTTGCAAAAGTATAAAAAAAACGAGAAAAACAAAGAAAAAATTATAAAACATCGGCACACAGGAATCAACACATTGTGAACGAGAATGTTACGGAATCCACAAAGTTTCTTCCACCCCGTAATGCTCCGTAAGCGTCCGGCCGAGCAGGTAAAAATAGTCGGAAAGACGGTTCAGCCACATCAGGGCAGTCGGGTCGGTGCCGTATTCCTGGTCGGCACGCAGTGCCGCACGCTCGGCGCGCCGGCAGACCGTACGGCAGACATGGCACATCGATACGACGGCATTGCCGCCCGGAATCGTGAATTTGTCGATAGGTTTCAGCGCCGCCTGCATCGCATCGATGCGCTCCTCGAGCCACGTCACGGCTTCGGGAGCCAGCGGAGCTACCTTCTCGCATCCCGTTCCACCCCGGGCCAGCAGGGCCTCAACGGTCATCAGGCGCGAAAGGATGCGGTTCAGGGCCTCCACATAGGACGCGAGGGCGGCATCCCCGCGCATATTGTCGCCGAGCAGCGCCGTGAATGCGGCCAGTTCGTCCACCGAACCGTATGCCTCGACCCGTGCGTCGGTCTTGAAAACCCGTTCGCCGCCGACAAGGGTGGTTATCCCCTTATCGCCCGTTTTCGTGTAAATTTTCATATGCGGAAATGTTGTTTCGGCAAATTATTATTGAATACCAGCAAATACCCCCGGTTGTCCACTGTCGTCGAACGGTGCGACGCCACAATCTGCCGGCACAGTGTCTGGCGCTCGCGACCGTCATAGGGCGCCATAACCGCCACGGTATGACCCACCGTCGCCGCATCATGCACCAAAGCGAGTGTTTCCATCCGGGAAAGGTCGCGTGTCGCAATGCAGAACTCCGCATCCGCACGATTCAGGCCAAAGGAGCTGTAACCGCAATAAATCGACAGGTTTTGCAACTGCATGGCCCGCCGCTCCGCAACGCCCGCACCGAGCAGGGCCCGGTACAGCATCCGGTCGCCCGGCAACAGCGTATCGCGCATGAAGACATTGCGTACGACCTCATACACGAACGGCGAATGCACACCGTGCCCGCGGAAATAACGCGCCCGCGACAACCGGTTGCGCAACTCCGTAACCCGCCCGTAAAACTTCAGCCCGAGCTTGTGTCCGCTTATTCCCATAGCTGCTATTTTTTCAGCATACCGGCCAGGCGTCCCGTCGAAAAAGCAATCTGGAGGTTATACCCGCCCGTATTGGCATCGAGGTCGAGCACTTCGCCCGCAAAGTAGAGCCCCTTGACTTTCAGCGACTCCATCGTATAGGGATTGACCTCCGCGCAGCAAACCCCGCCCGCCGTCACCACGGCGTATTCGAACGGGGCATAGTCCACAATCGGGAACGTAAATCCCTTGAGCGTCTTTATCAGGCGGCCGATTTGCTCTTCGGTGACCCTGCTGATGTAATTCTTTCCGTTGACATCGAGTTCGTGCACCAAAGTCATCACGAGCGGCTTGGGCACCAGTTTGCGCAACAACTCGGCGAAAAACTCCGTCGGCTCCATTTCGGCAATCTCGCGTGCGATACGCTCGCGGAGCACCTCTTCGGTCAGCGCGGGTTTCAGGTCGACGACCAACTTCACACGGCGCTCGTCGATCAGCGCATCCACCGCATCGCGGCTCATGCGCAATGCCACGGCCCCCTCGATACCGCGTTCGGAGAATCCCAGCTCGCCGAACTCTTCGCGGACGGGTTCATCGTCGACATAAAGCACGGCCCTGACATTGCGCAGCAGCAAGCCGTCCATGTATTTGATTTGTGCGTGCGACGAAACGAGCGGCGTGAGCGAGGGGCGCACCGGCTCGACCGAATGCCCCAGGTCGGCGGCAAACGCATAGCCGTCGCCCGTGGAACCCGTAGCGGGATAGGAAACACCGCCCGTGGCGATAACCACCTGCGCACACTCTTCCTTGCGTTCGAAACCGCGCTTATTGATATACCGTACGCCGAAAACCTTGTTCCCGAGGGTCATGATTTCCGTAACGCGCGTATTGTAAATGATTTTGACGCCGTTTTCGAAACAATATTCCAGCAGGGCGTTGGCAATATCCCACGCCTTGCCGCTCTTGGGGAATACCCGTTCGCCGCGCTCGATGTCGAGTTTGACACCCGCTTTTTCGAAGAAGCGGATGGCGGCCCGGTTATTGAATTCGGCAAACGCCTGCGTGAAAAATTCCGCATTGGTACGCACCTGCGAGGCGAACTCCTCGGCCGGCCGGGCATTGGTTACATTACAGCGGCCTTTGCCCGTTATACGAACCTTGCGTCCCGACTTCTCCATCTTCTCGATGAGCAGCACGCGGTTGCCGTTACGCGCCGCAGTGCCCGCGGCCATCATGCCCGCAGCGCCTGCCCCGACGACGATCACGTCGTACGGCTTGATTTCTGTTGCTTCCTGTTGTTCCATACGGGTGCAAAGATAGGGAATTATTCAGCACGGCAAATGGCTGAATCCGGAATTATTTCTATATTTGTATGACTGCCGGGGATTCCATGTACACAGCAAAGACACCCGCTACCCTCACAAACAGAAACTAAACCTACATGACCATGAAAACAACAGAAATCCTCGAAAATTTCCGCAGGGACATCACCGATTGCGTTTTCCTCTATATCCAGCACGATCGCCAACTAATGAACGAATACATGGCGATGGACAAGGCGCAGCGCGACAGTTTCAACCGCGAATTGGGTGCGGAAGTTCCGAAGTTCTTCGGACTGGACGACGGCGAACAGAATTTCTCGCCGCGCAGTACGCTGATAAAAAGTTATACGACACACAAGGAATATTAAAGGTACTCCGCAGGCAAAGTTCCGTTCCGCCGGCTGAATTTTTTCATCCGGCGAAATGGATGTGCTTTTTTTTTCCTATCTTTGCGGCCGTAAAAACGTTCTAAAAGATATGTTGAGCAGAAGATTACTCCGTATAAAGGTCGTCAAGGCACTGTTCGCCCACCTCAAATCGGGCGCCGACAATATGATTGCTTCGGAAAAAACGCTGATGGCATCCGTCGACAAGGCCTACGACCTCTATTTCCAGATACTGATCCTTCCCGTGGAACTCGCGCGTTACGCCGAACAGCGTCAGGAACTGGCCAAACAGAAAAAACTGCCGACATACGAAGACCTCAACCCCAATACCAAGTTCATCGACAACCAGGTCGTCCGCATCATCGCCAACAGCGACTCCGTGAACGACCATGCGGCGGCCCGCAAACTGGGCTGGGCGAAATATCCGGAGCTGATACGCACGCTCTACACCCAACTCGCCGAAAGCGATTATTTCAAGGATTACATGCAGCGCGAGGAGCGCTCGTTCGCCGACGACCGCAAGGTGCTCGAAGATTTCTTCAAGGAACTGCAAAGCTGCGAAGCGCTGGACGCCGTACTGGAGGAGATGTCGATACTCTGGAGCGACGACCTGCCCTACATCGTCATGATGATCCTGCGCTCGCTTTCGAACCTGCGCCCGACGCATACGGAGCTGAAAGTCTCCTCGAAGTTCAAAAGCGACGAAGACCCGGAGTTCGTCAAGACACTTTTCGAAAAGTCGCTCGTCAACTACAATGCCTATCAGGACTACATCGAGAAATTCACAGCCAACTGGGACGTGGAGCGCATCGTCTTCATGGACAACCTGATTATCGGCACGGCCATGGCCGAGCTGACCTCGTTTCCGTCGATTCCCGTCAAGGTGACGCTCGACGAATACATCGAAATCTCGAAATATTACTCGACGCCCGGCAGCAGCACCTTTATCAACGGCGTGCTGGACAAAATCGTCGAATCGCTGACCGCCGAGGGCCGTATCAAAAAAGCGGGCCGCGGCCTGATCTGAAACACGATGGTGCGCGCGGCGGTATTCCTGTTGCTGGCCCTGTCGCTCGCCGCGTGCGGTGCCCGGCAGCATAAAACCGAACACAAAGGCCGTATCATCACCCTCACGGACACGATTCTCGACACGGGAGGCACGGACACCGTGCGTTTCGGTCGCCTGCATTCGGGCGAAACCGCCGTACTCCGGCTGTGGCTGGCAAACGATGCCGTGCGGCCCGTCGCCGTTACGAAATACGAGCGCAGCTGCGGATGCACGACGCTCGAATATGTAAATCAGCCGATTAAACCGGGCGAGGCGCAGCAGATGACGCTGACCTTCGACACCCGGGGCGAGCGGGGATGGCAGCTCAAGACGCTGGACATCACTTTCGCCGGCGCCCGAAAACCCCTGCGGCTGTTCGTCGAAGCCGAAGTGGAATAAACATTTGCGCATTCGACAATATTTCGTATATTTGTTCCGTTAACTGAAACAAACACTTAAAACATAACGACGTATGATCAATTTTCTTCAGGTACCGCCCGTAGAACCCCAGCCGGGTTTCATGCAGCAATACAGTTTCATCATTATGATCGGCCTCATGGTGCTGGTATTATGGCTTTTCATGTGGCGGCCCGAGGCCAAGCGCCGCAAGCAGATGCAGACGTTCCGCGAGGGGCTGAAAAAGGGTGACAAGATTATCACCGCAGGGGGCATCTACGGCACGGTAAAGGAGATCAAGGATACGACCCTGCTGATCGAGGTCGACGGCAACGTCACGCTGCGCATCGACAAAAACATGGTAGTAGCCGACAACAGCGACCTCCAGCGCCAGTAAACCCGGAGCAAAAAATAAAAAGCTGCAAAATTTGCAGCTTTTTTGTTTGCCCGTTCAAAATTTATAGTTATATTTGTTATTGTAATCGGAGCAATCCGGACACAATCCCAACAACATTGTCGAGGGGGGGGGAATTTTTAAGCGCCTCTTACGAATTACCCCTTTCTCGGCAGTGTTTTTTTATGCCTGTTTCCCAACGGAATACACGGCTCCGCAATCCGGTAAATAAGGCCCGGAGCGCTCCTGCAAACCCGCCGCCACGTCCCTAACGCCACGGACTGCGGCCCAAACCGTCCGGGTATGTACACAATTCGGCGTTTATCGCTATATTTGCAGCCGGAAACAAAAGTGCACACCCATGACACAACACATATCCTACCCCACGACCGGCACCTGCTCCCGGCAAATCGACATCGAACTGGAAGACGGAATCATCCGCAACGTGACTTTCACGGGCGGCTGCCACGGCAACACACAGGGCATTGCGGCGCTCGTACGCGGCATGAAGGCATCGGACGCCGCCGCACGGCTCGCGGGAATCGACTGCCGCGGCAAAGGCACCTCGTGTCCCGACCAGCTGGCCCGGGCTTTGAAAAAGGCATACTGACTGCAACAACAGGGAACGAATTTTGCATAGGGACTGCCGTAAGATCAAAACAGCAAACTATGTATTTCCTATGGTATCTCCTGCTCGGTCTGGCATCCGGATGGATTGCCAACCTCATCGTCAAGGGCAACGGCTCGGGACTCATCATCAACCTTATCGTCGGCCTCGTCGGCGGTGTGCTGGGCGGCTGGCTCTTTTCGTTTTTCGGCTCGAACCCCACGGGAACGCTCGGCAGTCTGGCGACATCGGTCATCGGCGCCGTCGTACTGCTGTGGATTGCCGCCGCCATCTCGCATAAGAAAATCCGTTAAACCGAATACGACCATGGACACCAAAGAAAACGACAGGCAAACCGGTTCCGCCGAGGCGGAAAACCGCGAAACGATGGACTTGCTGACAGGAATGCTCGATGCCGCAACACACTGCGGACGGGAAAATCCGGACGACGGGACGGGCACGCCACAGGCCGCCGAACAAACTCCCGGCGACGGCGATACGCAATAATAACCGGCGGCTGACACAGACGGCATACCGGATAAAAGGGAACTTGTAGCAAGTTCCCTTTTTGAAAATCACGCCTGTAAAACAGACTGGCCAAAAAGCCATATAATTGCTTTCGGCAGTGAAATCACCGGCGGCATTTTTCATTATCGGCAAATCCCCGCCCTTCCAAAGGGAATAAAAAAACACCTGTTTCGCACTCAAAGCGGAAAACAGGTGATTTATTGCCAAAATACGGTTTGAGTTGAGCTGCCAGGACTCGAACCTGGAACGACAGAACCAAAATCTGCTGTGTTACCATTACACCACAGCTCAATCCGTTGCTCGAAAGCGGGACAAAGATAAGCAAAAATTCGCAATTAGCAACTGCAAGGTCGAAAAATGCCTCCGAACAGGTCGGATACAATAGGGAATTTTATTACTTTTGTTTCTCGGAAAACATTTCCGGAGGCAAGTCAAACCGCTCCCGGACGTAAAATAACCATTAAAAAAGATATGATATGATCCTTACAATGATCCTGCTCTTCGTGGTGGGCTATGCGTTCATCGCACTGGAGCATAAGGTCAAGGTCGACAAATCGGCCATCGCCCTGCTGATGTGCGGCGCTATCTGGACGATTTTCAGCCTCTGGGGCCACGACGCCAACATCAGCCACGAAATGGTCGACCACCTGGGCGACACGTGCGAGATACTGGTATTCCTGATCGGCGCCATGACAATTGTCGACCTGATTGACTCGCACGGCGGCTTCAATGTCATCACCGACCACATCAAGACACGCAACAAGCACAAACTGATGTGGCTGCTGGCTATCATCACGTTCTTCATGTCGGCTGCGCTGGACAACATGACCACCACAATCATCATGGTGATGCTGTTGCGGCGGATTATCGCCGACCAGAAGGAACGCTGGATTTACGCCAGCCTGATTGTCATTGCGGCCAACAGCGGCGGTGCCTGGTCGCCCATCGGCGACGTGACGACGATTATGCTCTGGATGCGGGGCAACGTCACTTCGGCAGCGCTTATGGGTACGCTCTTCGTGCCGTGCATCGTATCGGTAATCATTCCGACGGCCATCGCCGTCCGCTATGTCCGCAACGAGGATACGGCCCCCGTGGACGAGAATGCACTCGAAGCGGAACTGCCCCAGGGCGTAGGCCCCCGCCTGAGCAAATTCATTCTCGTCACGGGTGTCATCAGCCTGTTGTTCGTCCCCGTATTCAAGAGCATCACCCACCTGCCGCCCTACATGGGCATGATGGTTTCGCTGGGTGTGATGTGGGTGCTGACGGAAATCATCTACGACCGCAAACGCGGCATCGAGGAGTCGATCAAGTGCCGCGTATCGAAAGTGCTCAAACACATCGACATGCCGACGATTCTCTTTTTCCTCGGCATCCTGATGTCGGTGGCGGCTTTACAGAGCGCCGGCGTGCTGACCGATGTGGCGAACTGGCTCGACAAACAGGTGCACGAAGTATTCACCATCGCGGGCGTTATCGGCCTACTGTCGTCGGTAATCGATAACGTACCGCTGGTTGCCGCCTGCATGGGCATGTACCCCATCATGGACGCAGCGGCAGTCGCCGCGAGCGCCGATCCCGCCTATATGCAGTCGTTCGTGGCCGACGGCCTGTTCTGGCACCTGCTGACCTACTGCGCCGGCGTGGGCGGCAGTTTGCTGATTATCGGTTCTGCAGCGGGCGTCGTGGCGATGGGACTGGAGAAAATCAACTTCGGGTGGTATTTCAAGAAAATTACCCTGCTGGCGTTCGCAGGCTACCTGGCCGGCATCCTGATTATTTTCCTCGAACACCTGCTGATCGGGCTCTGATCCGCTGCGACCGCGAATATACCCCATCAACCCGCGAATAACAAGGGCGGAGGCACGATGGCCTCCGCCCTTGTTACCGTATAGCGCCCAACGGATGTCCGTTTCAGTTCCCAGAGTTCTCTTTTCTGCGCTGCGTGTTCTCGGCAAGGAACGGCGAATACATCATCAGCGCATCGTTGCGCGTAACATACTGCACATCGACACACCGGCCCCCGGTGTCGTACACCTCGCGGTAAAGCGTATTATGACGGCTGTACCCGCCCCAGAATTCGCTTTTCATACAATGGTCTTTCTCGACAACACGGTATGTGTATTCGGGACGCCTGTCGGCCCGCCACTCACCCTCGAGGAACTCCTCGCCCACGGTGACATGCAGCCGGAACGTCGTCTGCGTGTCGTTGCGAATCATCAGGTCGCGGTAGGGATAGACGCAAGTAGCGCCGCTGCCGAAAGGCTGCGTACGGCCCGAGTCGGGAAAGACGTCGTACGAATGGCGGTAACGCTCGACGACCGTCAGGGGCGTATGGAGCGTCATCCAGAAAATCAGGTTCGACATCTGGCACAGTCCGCCGCCGACACCGGGGCGAAACGTGCCGCAGAACAGGACGATTCCGTCCAGATACCCTTTGCGCCGCGTCGGCCGGCCGATCAGCCGCCAGTAGCTGAACGTTTCGCCCGGACGCAGGACAATGCCGTCGAGGCGTGCAGCCGCCAGTTTGAGGTTCGTGATTTTGTTGTACTGGTACTGCATATCGACGTCTTTCAGCTTGCGCAGCAGCGGTGTGCGGTGTCGGAAATGCGAATGGGGACAAGCCGGCGCGGAAGATTTCCGTGCAAAGCGCAGTCCCCCGAAATACCACAGCCCGTAACGCAGGCAGGTATACCAGACGCGGCCGCACCACAGGCGCAATGGCGAGCGGTGCTGCGGACGGGGCATTCCCTGCTCCATGGTCAGCGAATTTTCGCCATGAATTTTTCGCGCTCCACGACGTAGCGGACGTGGACGCCCTCGCCAATCATCCCCTCGGCGTCGCGCGCACCGACGTTGAATGTCAGTTTGCGCCCCTCTACCCCGGTCAGTACGGCCGTAGCCGTAATTTCGGCACCCAAACCCGAGGGTTTGATATGCGTGACATTCATTTCGGCACCCACGGTCGTCGAACCGCCGGGCAGGGCCGCGGCCACGGCCGTCATCGCGGCGTTTTCCATCAGGGCCACCATCGAGGGGGTTGCGAAAACGGGCAGGTCGCCCGAGCCCAGCGCAAGGGCCGTATTGTCGTTCGTTACCGTCGTCCTGCTCTGGGACGACAATCCTTTTTCCAGCATAATATCCCTTTTACGTGTTACGTTTATCCCACAAATAATTACTTTTGCAGCGGAGGGAGGAGCGAACGCCCGCCCGGTTACCCGGATTCGGCTGAATCGCGCCCTGCCGGCTGCAGTTTATCCATGGACAAAGATAACGATTTTTCGCAGACATGAAAAGATGGTTTCTACTCCTGCTGACGTTGTTCGCCGCCCTTTCGGCGGCGCAGGCGCAGGGCGGCCGCGGCTACTGGCATCAGGAGTGGAGCGTCGAAAAGGGCGATTCGATACCTCTGGTGCACATCCTGCCCGTCTACGTGTTCAGCCGCCCGGTAGACCTGCGCCGGTACCGGAAGCTGGTCGACGCCGTGAAAAAGGTCTACCCCATCGCCCAAATCGCCAAAGCCAAAATGGCCGCCATGGAGGAAGAGCTATGCCGCCTGCCGACAAAAAAAGCCCAGAAAGCCTACATCAAACAGGTTTATCACCAAATCAAGGACGAATATACGCCCGTACTGAAGCGCATGACCCGCACACAGGGCAAAGTGCTGCTCAAACTCATTGACCGGGAAACGGAATACACGGCATACGAGGTGCTCAAGGAGTTCCGCGGAGGATTCGTCGCAGGATTCTGGCAGGGCGTGTCACGCATCTTCGGCCAGAACCTCAAATCGGAATACGACAAGGAGAACGAAGACCGGATGATCGAGCAAATCGTAATTTATTACGAAGCCGGACTGCTGCGGTAGGCACGACAAGTTTGCTCCCGGCCGCCCGACGGTTTCATAGGGCCCCCCTCCTCTGAAAAGGGGAAACAGGCGGACAAGGCCCGAGCCGGGTCGCTGCGGCAACCCCGTTTTCCCGCGCAGCCCTACCTGTGCCGCTTCTCTTCGTAACGCAGGCGGCACACTCCGGCAGGCACCCTTTTCAGAAGTTGAACGACAGGCCGACGCCCAGTTCCATGTAGGAACGCCTCGGGTTGTAGCCCTCGTATACGAGCCTGAAATTATCGGTCAGGTAACAGTGGTAGGTAAAGTCGCCGTACAGGTTGAAGCGCCAGAGGGGAATAATCAGCCGCACGCCCAGGTCGTAGGTGCAGCTGAACCGGTGTTTGGCGAGGAAGTTTCCGGAAAAAGGCTCGCGGCTCAACGGGCCGAACATCATGCCGGGCGTAAATCCCGTATGCACCTCGAACTGCTTGGGTATGACGGACAGCAGCGCCGCCGCAACCCACGACCCGGCCTCCCCATCGCCCGGAAAGACCAGACCGCGAATGCGTCCCGTCCGCCAGGTAAAGAGCATCGGAATCGAATAATAGTCGCAAATCTCGTCGTCGAGGAATACGTTCAGTCCCGTGCGGAAACCGATGTTGTAATAGTTGTAACGGGCGTAGTCTATACTGAACGCCTCGAATTCGGGGGCGCGGCCGTCGCCCATGAAAAGGTGCGCGCTGTAGCGCAGCCCGATTTCGTTACCGTAAGGCAGGCCTTTCGGGGGCTGCCATTCGTTCATGTTCTGGGCTGCCCCGCTGACGCAATACAGAAGCGCGAGGATGGCCGCAAAAGTCGTTTTTCCCATAATCTGCCGTTTTGCTTCCGAATACAAAGGTAGCATAATAAGCCGCACCGCCAAACATCCGGGCAGAAAAGTGCAGGCACCGCCGGCAAGCGCCCCGAAAATCGCCGCAGCCTTTGCTCTTTGTGAATTATTCGTTATCTTTGTGGGCAAAATTTCGCAGACTATGTTTGAAAACTTAACCGACAAGCTCGAACGGTCATTCAAAATCCTCAAGGGCGAGGGGCGCATCACCGAAATCAACATCGCGGAAACGCTCAAGGAGATTCGCCGCGCGCTGATCGACGCCGACGTCAACTATAAGGTAGCCAAATCGTTCACCGACGAGGTGAAGCAGAAAGCGCTCGGTCAGGACGTGCTGAAGGCCGTGAAACCCGGCCAGATGATGACCAAAATCGTGCGCGACGAGCTGGCCCTGCTGATGGGCGGCACGGCGGAGGAGGTCAAACTCGACGGCAACCCGGCCGTAGTCCTTATCGCAGGTCTGCAAGGCTCGGGTAAGACCACGTTCTCGGGCAAACTCGCATCGTTCATCAAGAGCAAGAAAGGCCGCCAGGTACTGCTCGTGGCAGGCGACGTATACCGTCCCGCAGCCATCGACCAGCTGAAAGTGCTCGGCGGACAAATCGGTGTGGAGGTATACACCGAGGAGGGCAACAAAAACCCCGTGCAAATCGCCGAAAACGCCATCAAATACGCACGCCAGCACGCATTCAACGTCGTAATCGTCGACACGGCCGGACGCCTGGCCGTCGACGAGGCGATGATGCAGGAGATAACGGCCATCAAAGCAGCCGTGAAACCGTCGGAAACGCTCTTCGTGGTCGACGCCATGACGGGTCAGGACGCCGTGAACACCGCCAAGGAGTTCAACGACCGCCTCGACTTCGACGGCGTGGTGCTGACTAAACTCGACGGCGACACCCGCGGCGGTGCAGCAATCTCGATTCGTTCGGTAGTCGACAAACCGTTGAAATTCATTTCGAGCGGCGAGAAGATGGATGCCCTGCAGGTATTCCACCCCGAGCGTATGGCCGACCGTATCCTCGGCATGGGCGACGTCGTATCGCTCGTGGAACGTGCGCAGGAGCAGTTCGACGAGGAGGAGGCCCGCCGCCTGAAAAAGAAACTCGTCAAGAACCAGTTCAATTTCAACGACTTCATCGGGCAAATCCAGCAAATCAAGAAGATGGGCAACCTCAAGGATTTGGCTTCGATGCTTCCCGGCATGGGCAAAATGCTCAAAAACGTGGACATTCCCGACGACGTATTCAAGCAAACCGAGGCAATCATCTCGTCGATGACCCCCGCCGAGCGCGAACATCCCGAAATCATCAACGCCCGCCGGCGCGAGCGCATCGCCAAGGGCAGCGGCACGACGATGGCCGATGTGAACCGCCTGATGAAGCAGTTCGATGACACCCGCAAGATGATGAAAGCCGTGGCCGGAGGCAACATGAAGATGCCGAAAATGCCCGGACGGCGCTGATACGAAAAAACAGCATTCGACTGAATCCCTCATTGCGATGAGGGATTTTTTTTGTGCGATGCGATTTTCGCCGCGAAATAAAGATTTATTCAATTTTTCACAGGAATCAATTAAATATATACTATATTAGCTTCATTAATTTTCACCTTACACTTTATTTATTTAATTAAATTATCCACATGATGCAATTATCTTTCTGGAAAAGATTACTCTGCACGGCGTTCTTGCTCACGCTGGGAGTAACTTTCACCTCCTGTTCGGACGATGATTCCGAAGACGACAAGCTGGTTCCCGAGCTGGAAGTAACCCAGTCGCTGCTCTTCGACCGCGGACAGACACAGACGAAAAGCCTTGAAATCAAACTCAACGGCAAGCTTGATTGGGCCATCGAAGCCGACGCATGGATCGGACTCGAACGCAAAAACGGCAGGGGCTCCGCAACGGTAGAAGTCACCGTACCGGCCAACGCCACATCGCGCACGGGCGTCATTACCGTGACGGCCCGCGGCTACATGGGCATCACAGCCACAGGCAAATGTACCGTAAAGCAGACCCAGGACGGCCTGCCCGAAAGTCCGGATACCAACGTCGCCGAAATCCGTCGGCTCATCATGGCGACCCAGCCGTCGGCCAAGAAAGAACTGACGGACGAAATTAAGGCAATGACCCTCCGGGGTATCGTAGTTTCCGACAAGGGGGGGGGAAACCAGCAGCCCTTCATCCTGGTTGTTGCCGATGACACGCAGGAGGGCGGCGCCGGAATTGCACTCTCCATCAGTCAGTCTAACAACACCTTCGAGCGTGGAGATGCAGTCGCCATTTCATTGAGCGACGCCTCCGCGGAACTATTCAACGGCCTGCTTCAGGTTTCGACATACAACGAACCGGTTTTCACAGAGCATACCGACCCGCTGCAGCCGGTCGTAATCACAGCGGACAAAATCGCCGAATACGAATCGCAGTATGTGAAAATCGAGCATACGCAGCCCGAATCGAACGAAAGCGGTACGTGGAACAACAGCAGCAACAAGGGCAACGTTTCGATGGAAACGCAGGACGGCAAATCCTACAAAATCCGCACCCTGGAAACCGCATCTTTCGCCGGAACGGCAATTCCCACCGATAAAAGCGGCTCGATGGCCGGAATCGCCGGCATCTACAACGGCACACTGCAACTCATGCCCTGCACCAGCGACGACATCCAGCTGACCGGCGAACGTTTCACGGTATCGGGAACCAAGAGCACCCTCGCCGAAGTGCTTGCAGCGGCCGTAGGTACGGCATTCGAAGTGGAAGGCGCGAAAGTCGTCGGCACCAACGAACAGGGCGTACTCCTCCAGCAGGGCGATGCCCGCATGTATGCATTCAAAGGCAGCGCACACGGCCTGGCCGCCGGCGACATCGTCACGGTATCGGGCAAAACCGCCTCGCGCAACGGCCTGAAGCAATTCGACAAAGGCTGCTCGCTCGTGAAGACCGGCAGCGAAAGCGCCGCATATCCCCAGCCGGCAGCATTCGCGGCCGCAGAAATCGAAACCTACATGAAAAACCCGGAAGTGAAATACGTCACCTACACGGGTACGGTACTCGTCGCGGGCGACTATGTCAATGTCGAAATCGACAACACCTCGGTACAGGGCAGCCTCGACTACATGAGCGCCGATTTCAAGGAGAAATACGACGGACACAGCATCACCATCACCGGCTGGCTCTTCGGTTCGTACAAAACCTATATGTATACCATCCCCGTGGAAATCACGGACAACGGCACCGTGGAGGAAATCGTTCCCGACGGAGCCATCTTCTACAGCACGTTCGACAAGAAACTCGCCACCCAGTCCTACGGCGACGGCGGACAATGGCCGTTCCTCGACCAGTTCGACGGCTGGAAAAACCACAAAGGCTCGGGCGTTGCCGACGTGACCTACGACTTCAAGAGCATGTCCGCCCGTACGAACCAGTCGTCGAAAGGCTCGCTTTCGCACTACGACGGTTCGGGCAAGAACAACATCTTCTTCAGCTCGCTTCCCACCTATTTCACGATTCAGAAGATCGCAGTTCCGTCGCAGAAGCTCCGCCTCTCGTTCGGCGCACAGCGCTACGCGCAGGGCGGCAGCAACGCCTTCATCAAATCCGACTTCGTGGTACGCCTCTCGGCCGACGGAGAACTCTGGTCGCAGGCGCTCGACTACGACTTCGGCGGTGTTGCGGACGAGGCGGGCGACTGGCGTCTGGCATCGGCCGATTTCACCCTGCCTGCCGGCACCGGTACGCTCTACATCAAGTTCGAGGCTAAAATGGGCAGCGTGAACCGCATCGACGACGTGTTGCTGCTCCCGGGCAACGGCGGACAGGCAATCGAATTCGGCAAGGAGGATCAGGTTACCCTTTCCACAATCGCCGAGGTGCTGGCCGCGCCCATCGATGAGGTCTACAAGGTCGAAGGACAGGTTATCGGCATCCACGACAAGGGCTTCCTCGTAAAAGATGCTACGGGTACGATTCTGGTGTTCAAGAAAAAGCACGGCGCGACCGTAGGCGACAAGGTCACCGTGGAAGGCGCCACCTCGGAATACGGCGGTATGAAGCAGTTCGGCGAAACCTCGGAAATCACGACGAACGGACACGAAGCATTCATGCAGCCCGCACCTGCCGCATTCAGTGCTGCCGATTTCGACGCCTATGTCAACAACCCGACGATCAAGTATGTCAAATACGAAGGCAACCTCTCTTCGTACCGCGACCAGATTTATCAGTGGCACTATAATGTCGCTGTGGAGGGTACGAACGTCGTCGGCTCGATCGCCTACCCCACCAGCGCTCTCAACATCGACAACTTCGTCGACCGCAAAGTCATCGTCACGGGCTACACTGTCGGCGTTTCGGGCACGGACATCAAATACCTCAACACCCTGACGACCTCAATCGAATTCGCAGATCAGGAGACCATGCCCGACGAGAGCAAGGCCATCACGGTCAAGGAACTCAACGCCAAACTCGCCACGATGGCCCCAGGCGATGCATTGGGCGAACTGGTCGCCGTAAAGGGCTATGTGGCAGCCAATAACGAAGGCGGAAACTTCTACCAGCTCATCTCGCTGGTGGACAACACCGGGGATGCCAACTCGGGTATCATCCTCAAGGGCAGCGATTACACGGAGAAAGACCTGCCCGTGGGTACGAAGGTAATCGTCAGCCTCAAATACGCCAAATACGACGTCAACAACGACCTGCCGCAAATCAGGATGGCGACCATCTTCCCCACACAGGAGAAGGTAACGATGAACGTTCCCCAAATCACCGTATCGCAGGCCGGGGATTACGTAGGCCAGTACGTGATGGTGAAGAACCTCACTCCGGCAAAAGAGTCGACGACATGGGTCGTGAACAAGAAAACCACGTCGGTCAATTTCACGGACGATGCAGGCCTGCCGATGGTGGCGCGTTCGACCAATTATGCCGTATACGCCAATGAAACCATCGCAATAAGGAAGGCGAACCTGAACGGCATCATGGAGGTATACAAAGGAGCATATCAAATCTTCCCCAACAGCATGGAGGACGTCGCCGGCTTCAAAGTCGAGTAACAAAACTCCATCCCTCTGAAAGAAAATCCCTGCGGACTATTGTCCGCAGGGATTTTCCGTTCAGGCGGGGGTTAGACCGGCAGGAGTTTTAAGGACGGGTTCCTGCACGGAATCGAAAAATAATCGCTACATTTACAGACACAACCAATCCCGCAAACCACCATGAAAAAACTATTTCTGCTATTTCTGGGGCTCGCATCAGTCCCGGCGGCTTTCTCCCAGGGTGCGAGCGGCATCGACTGGGCCGCCGATCTGGATTACCTGGCCAGGGAACTGCCTGCGAAACATTGCAACCTCTTTGCGAAATACGACAGGGCCCGGTTCGAGTCCGCAATCGACGCAATCAAAGCCTCGGCCGGGGACGACGGCGATTTCGCGACGGCGCTGAAAACCCAGCAGCTGATTGCCAGGCTGGGCGATTCGCACACCATGCTGTATTTCAACCAACTGATAAACCGGCAGGATATACTGCCGCTCGGCCTGCTCTGGGTTTCCGACGGGTTGTACGTCATCCGGACGACCGCCGAAAACAAGGAGTTGCTGGGACACAGGCTCACGGCGGTCGGAGAGGCGCCTGTCAGAACCGTAATCGACAGTTTGAGCACCCTGTTCACGGTCGACAACGAGGCGATGGTAAAATCCATGATTCCCCAATTGTTCCCGTCACTGCAACTCCTGGAATATTTCGGGTTTGCACGGAACCGGCAGGTAGAGCTTACGCTGGACGGGAGCATGACCCGTACGCTGAAACCGTCCGAGCCGCAGCAGGCAGCGCCGGCCGCCTTCCAGCCCGATTCCCTGCCCTTTGCCTTGGCGGCGCGGAACGTGCTTTTCACGGATCGCTACTTCCCGGAAGAAAAGATATACTACATCCTCTACAACTCCTGCTGGGGCCGTGAAAGCGAAGCGGAGTTCAACAGCAGGGAGAAGGCCGCGTCGCTGCCCTCATTCACGGAGTTCTGCGAAAAGGCGTTCGGCATCTTGCAGGACAACCCCGTCGGGAAAATCATTTTCGACATGCGGAACAACGGCGGAGGGAATTCGGCACAGGGGACAGCCTTCATCGAAAGGCTGGCCGGGATGCTGAAACAGCACCCCGGCATAAAAACCTATGTAATCATCGGGCGGAAAACATTTTCCTCGGCCATCCTGAACACGATGGATTTCAAGAAGCTGACCGACGCGGTCATCGTCGGCGAAGAGACCGCCGGCAAACCCAACCATTTCGGCGAAGTGCGGAGTTTCCAGCTCCCCGCATCGAAGCTGACAGTGGCCTATTCGACCAAATACTTCCGGCGCACGGACGACGAGGCCGGTACAATCACCCCCGACGTCAGAATCGAAATGAGTTTTGCGGATTTCACCAAAGGCATCGACCCGGTATACGAGTGGATTAAGGCGCAGTAAGGCCTCACGGAACCGTACTGGCGACACACCGGCACCCGACCTGCCATCCGGTGCGAAGACAGCGCACACCCGCCGCACGGCCGACGATAAACGACAGAAAGCACCCCGGCTCCGCGGAGCCGGGGTGCTCCGTATTGTCCGTGCGACCTACTCCGCCCAGCCGTTATACCGGACGTTCGCCGGGTTCCATTTCTGTTTGGGCGCCGGAGTTTCAGCCGGATAGCCGATTGGAATCAGGTTCAGCGGGACAACGTTTCCGGGCAGACCCAGAATTTCGCGCACGGCTTTCACACGCTCGCTGCGCGGGTATACGCCCGTCCACACGGCCCCCAATCCTACGGCATGCGCCGCAAGGAGCAGGTTCTCGGAGGCCGCGGCAGCGTCCATCACCCACCAGTCGCCGGAAGCTCCCGGATTACGCGCGAGGTCGCCGCATACCACCACGGCTACCGGGGCCCCGGCCGCCATCTTCGCATAAGGCAGGGCCTCGGAAAACTTACGCAGCAATTCCGGGTCGTCCACGACCACGAAAGCCCACGGCTGGCGGTTCACGGCCGTAGGTGCGGCCATCGCGGCACGCAGCAGCAGTTCGACCGTATCGGCACCGACCGGACAGTCCCGGTAGGCCCGGACGCTCGTGCGGGTAAGAATCACGTCGAGGGGCGTTTGCGCACCCCCGGACGGAGTTTCCGCCGCCGGGCGCAGGCCGGCAAGCAGCCACCACACCAGCAGGGCCGCCAAAACGGCGCCCGCCATAAAGAAGAGTAATTTCGATTTGTTCATCCGGTTTCCGATAAGATTCGTGTTACGGCAAATATAAAAGAAAAATCCCGAAATACGCCGAACACCGCCGAACCGGCCGAATAAGCAGGTAAATTAATCGCCCGGGCGTTTGCAGGGGTCTTATTTTATCGTTACCTTTGTCCGAATCATATCCTGAAAGGAAAATGCACAAATCGGGTTTTGTAAATATCATCGGGAATCCCAACGTCGGCAAATCGACACTGATGAACGCACTGGTCGGCGAAAAGCTGTCGATCATCACCTCCAAAGCGCAGACCACCCGCCACCGTATCATGGGCATCGTCAGCGGCGAAGATTTCCAGATCGTCTATTCCGATACGCCGGGCATCCTCAAACCCAACTACAAGTTGCAGGAGTCGATGATGAAATTCGTGACGGGCGCCGTGACCGACGCCGACGTCATCCTCTACGTCACCGACACCGTGGAGCGGAGCGAACGCTCGGCGGAAATTATCGAACGCATCAAACAAAGCGGCATCCCGACCGTCGTTATCATCAACAAAATCGACCTCACGACGCCCGAAGCGCTCGAAGCTTTGGTCGACAAATGGCAGCAGGAGCTGCCCGAAGCCCGGATTGTTCCCACGTCGGCCAAGGAGAATTTCAACATCGAGGGGTTGTTCAAAACAATCCTCGCCCTGCTGCCCGAAGGGCCGGCCTTCTATCCGAAAGACACGCTGACGGACAAAACGCTGCGTTTCTTCGCCTCGGAAATCATCCGCGAAAAAATCCTGAAATTTTACGACAAGGAGATACCCTACTGCTGCGAAATTGAAATCGAATCCTACAAGGAGGAGCCGGCCATCGACCGCATCGCAGCGACGATTTATGTGGCCCGCGACTCGCAGAAAGGCATCCTGATAGGCCACAAGGGCGAAAAACTCAAGAAAGTCGGACAGACCGCGCGCGAGGATATGGAGCAGTTCCTCGGGAAAAAAGTCTTCCTGCAACTCTTCGTGAAAGTCAGCGACGACTGGCGCAACAACGAACGCCAGCTGCGCCGTTTCGGATACGAATTGGAATAACCCGGAATAATAAACCGCCCGTATAGAACGTTAATGGGACAAGTGAGTCGGAAAATGCGAAAATATATTCTTGGAATCATCGCGGGCATCGCACTGCTGTGCGGTACGAAATCATATGCACAGTACAACCGGGAGTACTTCTTCTGGGTGGGACGGTCGTGCATGATGAACAACGATTACCAGGAGGCCATCCGCACGCTCAACACCCTGCTGCGTTTCGACGAAGACGCTTTCGAGGGATATTTCCTGCGCGGCATCGCCAAATACAACCTCGACGACCTGCTGGGTGCCGAGGCCGATTTCTCGACGGCAATCCGCCTGAACCCGGTTTACACGCAGGCTTACACCTACCGGGCCATCACCCGTTCGCGCCTGGGCAACTACGACGACGCCCTGCAGGATTTCCGCGAGGCAATCGAACTGCGCCCCGACCTGCCCGGGCCCTATTACAGCCGCGGCGTGACGCGCCTGCTGAACCAGCAGTTCAAGGAGGCAATCGAGGATTTCGACAAATTCATCCGCCAGGAAAACAAGGTCGCTGACGCTTTCATCTGCCGGGGCTTGAGTTACCTGCACCTCAAGGATACGGTGCGGGCCTATGACAATTTCAACACGGCCATCCGCACCAACCGCGAAAATCCCAACGGATACAACCGCCGTGGCGGGCTTTACATGGAGCAAAAGCGTTATCCGGAGGCAGAGGCCGACTTCAACAAGGCCATCGCCTGTGACTCGACCTACCTGCTTTCGTACTTCAACCGTGCGCTGGTCTACTCGGATACCAACCGTCCGATGCAGGCCCTTTCGGATTTCGACAAGGTGATTCAGCTCGATTCGATGAACTCGCTGACCTATTTCAACCGCGCCATGCTGCGCACTCAAATCGGCGACTACAACCGTGCGCTGGACGACTACGACAAGGTGGCGCTCTATTCGCCGAACAACGTGCTGGTTTACTACAACCGTGCAGGCGTCTATTCCCAGCTGGGCGAGCTGGAAAAGGCCGTCGAGGACTACACCTCGGCCATCGACCTTTACCCCGACTTCGCCAACGCCTATATTTACCGCAGCCGGTTGCGCGAGTTGCTGCGCGACCAGCAGGGGGCCAAGAAAGACCGCGATACGGCACAGAAGAAGATTGCGGAATACCGTTCGCGTTTGAGCGACAGCACCTACTCCATCTTCGCCGACACGACGCAGCGCTTCGACCGCCTGCTGTCGTTCGACAGCAAATTCTCGGGCGGAAGCTTCGACCGCATAACGGGCCACAACGGCGGCCACGAGGAGATGCGCCTGCTGCCGCTGTTCAAGTTCACGCTGATGCGCCCCGACACCGTGCCGACAGTGACACGCTACCACGTGCAGCGTATCGAAGATTTCAAGAAACGTATCGACAACGAGTTCCTCACGCTCTCGTGGCGCGAAAGCAACATCGCCCCCGACACGCTCATGATGCTCGACAAGCAGTATGTCGAAGAGCTGAAGACCGACCGCGCCTCGTGGACGGTACTTTTCGAACGCGGCGTGTCGCAGTCGCTCATCAAGCAGTACACCAATGCCGTAAATACGTTCTCGTCGGCCATCGAGCAGAACCCGAGCAATCCGTTCCTTTACCTGAACCGTTCGACGACACGTGCCGAGATGATTGACTTCATCTCGTCGATCGACAACTCGTACCAGCGCATCACCATCGATTCGGATCCCGCGAACCGGCTGAACAACAACAGCAAGCGCACGTACAGCTACGACGAGGCGGTCGCCGATTTGAACAAGGCCATCAAGCTCTTCCCCGACCTGGCGTACAGCTATTACAACCGCGCCAACCTGCGGGCCCTGTCGGGCAGCCTGCCCGAAGCATTCGAGGATTACTCGAAAGCCATCGAACTCAACCCCAATTTCGCCGAGGCATACTACAACCGCGGCATCATCCAAATATTCATGAAAGATACGCGCAAAGGATGCCTCGACATTTCGAAAGCCGGCGAACTGGGTATCGTCGAAGCTTACGAGGTGCTGAAACGTTACGCGCCGTTAGAGAAGTAAGCTAACTCAAATCCAATAATTATGGTAGAAACTATCCAACGAAAATTGAACGACTCGGCTTTCGTCCGCTGGACGGCGCTGATTCTGATTGCGCTGACAATGTTCTTCGGATACATGTTCGTCGACATGATGTCGCCGCTGCAGAGTATGATCGAGGCACAGCGCGGCTGGACGCCCGACGTATTCGGCATGTACGGAAGTTCGGAATTCCTCTTCAACGTCTTCGGCTTCCTGATTCTGGCAGGCATCATCCTCGATAAGATGGGCGTCCGCTTCACGGGTATGCTGTCGGCGTCGCTGATGTTCATCGGCGCCAGCATCAAATACTACGGAGTGAGCGACGCCTTTATCGGTTCGGGCATCGAATCGTGGCTCAACGGCTGGTGGGTGTCGTTCCCGGCCAGCGCCAAACTCGCGTCGCTGGGATTCATGATATTCGGATGCGGTATGGAAATGGCCGGAATCACGGTGTCGAAAACAATCGCCAAGTGGTTCGAAGGCAAAGAAATGGCCCTTGCGATGGGCCTTGAAATGGCTATCGCCCGTGTCGGTGTTTTCGCAGTCTTCTCCATCTCGCCGTGGCTCGCGAACATGGCTCCGGCAACGGTCGTGCGCCCGGTGGCATTCTGCACGCTGCTGCTGCTGATCGGCCTGCTCACGTACACGATTTTCACGTTCATGGACCGCAAACTGGATAAACAGCTGGGACTGGACTCCAAGGGAAACAACAGCTCCGAAGAGGAGTTCCGCATCAGCGACCTCGGCAAAATCTTCTCGAGCAAGGTTTTCTGGATTGTAGCCATTCTCTGCGTGCTCTACTACTCGGCCATCTTCCCCTTCCAGCGCTTCGCCACGAACATGCTGGAGAGCAACCTCGGGGTTTCGGCACAGACGGCCGCCGACATTTTCCGCTGGTTCCCGATGGGCGCCGCGGCCATCACGCCCTTCCTGGGCAGCTACCTCGACCACAAGGGCAAGGGCGCCACGATGCTGATTTTCGGCGCCATCCTGATGACGGTCTGCCACTTGATTTTCGCTTTCGTCCTGCCGGCTTACCCGAGCACGCTCATCGCCTACGGCGCCATCATCATCCTGGGTATCTCATTCTCGCTGGTACCTGCCGCACTGTGGCCCTCGGTACCCAAAATCATGGAAACCCGTTACCTGGGCTCGGCCTATTCGCTGATTTTCTGGATTCAGAACATCGGCCTCTGCCTCTTCCCGGCAGTCATCGGCTATGCGCTCAAATTCAGCAATCCGGGCCATATCGACGGCACGGCGTATAACTACACGCTCCCGATGGTGATATTCGCAAGCTGCGGCGTGGCCGCCATGCTCCTCGGCGTATGGCTCAAGGCCGAAGACCGCAAGAAGAAATACGGGCTCGAACTGCCCAATATCAAGAAGTAGCCCGACTACAAACGAATAAATGAAGCGAAAGGGCTGTCGTGCGATGCACGACAGCCCTTTGTAATTTCACAAAACCAAAGCACACCCGGCCAAATGTCTTTCAGCGCACCATTTCGTACAGTTCGGAGATGCGCGTGCACATCTCTTCCCACGAGAAGCGTTTGCGCTCTTCGATGCTGTTTAGGCGGAAACGCTCGATGGCATCGCCCGCGTACATCTTCTCGACGGCTTCGGCCACGCCGTGCACCGTCGGGGCGCAGACATACCCCACACGCCCGTCGGGCACGATTTCGGCAAGGCCGCCGACGTTCGTGACCACCATCGGCACACAGAACTGGTAGGCAATCTGCGTCACACCGCTCTGGGTCGCAGTCTTATAGGGTTGGACGACGAAATCCGCCGCCGAAAAGTAATATTTCACCTGCTCGTCGGGAATGAACCGGTCGTGGAGAATCACCTCGTCCTGCAGGCCGTTGTCGGCAATCTGCCGCAGATAACGCTCTTTCGGGGTGTAAAACTCCCCGGCGACTATCAGTTTGCGCCCCTCGGTACGTCCGGCGCGGTGCAATTCGGCCCATGCGCCGAGCAGCAGGTCGAGTCCTTTGTAATCGCGTATCAGCCCGAAGAAAAGTACGTAACTCACCGCCGGATCAAGCCCCATCCGCACACAGGCCTCGGTGCGGGCCACCCGTTCCCCGAAGTTCTCGAACAGGGGATGCGGCGAAAAGAGCGCCGGGACTTTGCTGTAGGCCTCCAATTCCCGGTGTACCTGCTCCGACATATAGACAAAACCGTCGACCGCATGCAGGAAATAGCGGTTGAACGGCTTGTCGGTCAGGTGGTGTTCGTGGGGCTCGACATTGTCGATTTGGCAAAGGACTTTCGTATGGCCGTTGCCGCGGGCGATACGGGCGATGGTACCGAAACAAGGCGCCATGAAAGGCGTCCAGTACTTCATCAGCACGAAATCGGGCCGCTCGCGGCGGATACGGCGTCCCACGGCAATCCAGTTGAGCGGATTGACCGTATTGACACAGCGGCAGATATGCAAATCGCCGGGAGGAGGCGTCGCAACGGTCTGGCTCTTGCCCGGAAAGAGCAGCGAGGGGTATTGCAGCGTAAACGTCTTGATGTCGACCTCGTTGCCCCGCCCCTGGAACGTGCGGGCCATAATCTCCATGATCGAAGCCAGTCCGCCCCGGTACGGGTGCGCAGGTCCTAAAATCGTAATTTTCATAGATACAAATATAGGAAAATATGCGACATCCCGTATCCCCTGCCCCCATAATCGCCGTGAATAACGCCATCCTGCCGCGGGTGTGCGGCCGCAACACCGAATTCCACCCGCAGTTCCCCCCCCCTCCGGCAGCCGGTTCGACAGGCATTACCCGCATATCAAAAAAATCGGGACGCCCGAAAAGGAAGTCCCGAAAACCGGCTGCGGACAACGGCTATTCGCCGTCGCCGTGTTTGAAACTTTTGGCCGTATGCTTACTTCCCGCGACGGATTGCAGGGCAAGATATTCCTCGCCGTAGTCAATCAGGTTCTGCAACTCGGTACGGAACGTATCGAGATGCTCCTCTTCCTCGGTCAGGATATCCTGGAACATCTTGTGCGTCACGGCATCCTTATGCTCGGCGGCGATGCGCGAAGCCTCGTTGTAGGAGTCGATCGTACTCTGCTCGAGCTGCATGGCCAGGCGGAGCATCTCCTTGACGTCGGTAACCTGGCGTGTGCGGAACGAAGCGTTCATGTCGACGTCGCCCTGCAGGAACATGATACGGTCGGAAAACTCCTCGATGTGGCGCATTTCGGCAATCGAGATTTCGCGCATGATTTTCGAAAGATACTGGTAGCGGTCGTCTTCGAAATGGGTGTGGAAATACATGTACTGAAGCGAAGTGGCGATCTCCTTGCCTATGGCATCGTTCAGCAGGTCGATGCTCACCTGATACTTGTTCTGTGTTTTAACTGCGCTTTCCATAATGAAAAAAGGTTTTGCAGCCATAGCTGCAAAACCCGTTCCACAGACCGGCTGAAAGGCGTTCCCGGCGGGCCTATTTCCACTCGATAGAGGCGCGTACGGCCGCCGTATCGGCGTCGCTGCGTATCTCGAAAAGCGCCGTACGGTCGCGCTGTTCGTATCCGACGGTAAGTGTCTGACCGTAACGGCACTCGCGCAGGAAGTGAATGTCGAAACGCACCGGACACTCCTGCATCAGCAGTTCGACGGGCAGCATGTCGATCATCATCTCGATATAGCGCATCGTGTTGACGTGGCGGTTGAAGTCGATATCACTGTAGACGACCTTGTGTTCGACCGTCTGCGACGGATTCACCTCGCGGATTTTGCGCGGTTTGTCCGCCGGCGACGGAGCGTCGACAATGGCCTCGGCATGGGCGTCGCCCACCCACGAAAGGTCGAGGGCCGAACGGCTCTTGAGGTCGATCATGGCCCACTGCGTCACCGCACGGCCGAACTCGTCACCCGCGGCGTCGGTCAGCGTGAAATTTCGCGTCGAAAGCACGCGGCCGTATTCGTTTATCCACGTCGCAATCGTATAGTCGGTATATTGCTTGGGCTGGCAATCGAATTCGACCGCCATGCGCGAAAGCACCCATGAGTGATTGTCGGCATTCAGGGCGTCGACCCCGAACCCTTTGCCATGGGCGTCGATACCCGCCGTATTGAGAATGGCCGAGCCCAGCGACGGAATCGTGGCCCGCAGCGTGAAGTCCACATCCTGGGGTTCGACACGGTAATTATAAAGTGATTTTTCTGCCATGTAATTGATTTTTAGCGTTGCGTCAGGACAAATATACGAAATTTTCGTATATTTGGTTGAACATTAACCCTCATTAAAAATCGTTAGTTATGGAAATGAAGAAACTCGACTTTGCGGAAACGCTGAAAGAATCAATTGAAATCGGTGTCAAAAATGCGCCGTCGGTTGTCGTAGCGGTAGCCCTGTGGCTGGTGACAATCTGGATACCTTATATTAATATAGGAACGACCATCGCCATCAGCCTGCTGCCGGTCGAACTGGCAAAAGGCAATGTTGTCAACCCGCTTTCGATCTTCGACAGCAAATACCGCCGTTACATGGGCGAATACCTCATCACGGCAGGCCTGATGGTTATTCCCATCTATATCGCTTTCATATTCCTGATTATCCCGGGGATCGTACTATCCCTGTCGTGGGCACTCGCATTCTACTTCCTGATCGACAAGGGTAAGAATCCGATGCAGGCCATCAAGGCATCGAACGACGCCACTTACGGCAACAAGTGGACGATGTTCTTCGTCATGTTGGTTTTCATTGTCATTGCGGGTATCGTACTCGGAATCATCAGCCTCGTATGCTCGGCAATCAACGTAGGCTTCATCACGTTCGTGGTAATGTTCATCTTCATCGTTCTGGCCGCATCGATCCGCATGGCCATCGACGCATCGTTCTGGAAGCAGATGCAGAACAATGTAGAGTAAACCTATTCGACAAAACTGAAAGAGCCGCCCTTTCCGAAAGGCGGCTCTTTAATTCTGCAATTATTTAGTTGCCCATATCAATCGGCGGTTTGGGCGTTCCCCAGGGATTGATCACCGGCTCGTCGAATGCTGCGTTTCCCCAGCCCAATACGGCTCCCATGTCCAGAGTAACCTGGTATTCGTAGATATTATTACCTGTCCAGGTATTCGCACCTGCATCGGCGGGAATCGTAAGCTGGATGGTTACATCGGTTTGGTCGAGCGACGTATCGCCGTTCTTGTTTTTCGTAGTATAGGTCAATACGACTTTCTTGCCCGCTGCGTTCTGCGGGAGCAGCATCAGCACATTCGTATCGTCAGCACCGTTCTTCAGTGTAACCATATCCGTCCCCAGCGTATTATTCACCGTTTGAGAAAAATTGCCGGTACTGCCTACGGTTGGCGTCCACGTACCGTCGGCAAAAGCCAGCGTAGCTGCCGATACGAGCTCCTGGATTTCGACTTTGGTAATCGTCACATCGAGGTACTTCGAATAGTCCTCTTTGGTTTTAGCGGAAAATTTCACCTGTGCCAGTGCATGGTAGAACTGAAATTTTACAGCATTGGGGACAGCCTCATCGGCAGCAGCATACGTACGCGTAACGGCGGGTGCGTATAAAAAGTCTTCCTGCTGCGCGACATCCGGGTTTACGGTATATTCCACACTGGAATCGGTTACCGTAGCACTTGCATTATAAGGGTAGTAGGCGACAAAGGAATAGGAATATCCTTTTTTGAAATAATGAGTCGATGCAAGGGCCCATGCGCTGCCGGAGTTTGTCAACGGCAGGTTGTTCATCCAATCCGCTGTGACGGTTCCGGGAGCATCAGAAAGTGTTTCCTTGCCATAAATACCGATCGATTTACCGCTTTCGAAATCGTTGATCGGAGTACTGCGGGTAATTGTCGCCGGAGCAAACTCGATCGGCACAAGATCGGGCAGCGATTTGGGTTCAGAAGGCTCTTCTTTGGCACAGCCGACACACGCCATCGCCATTACGGCAACAGCCAAAAACAAATTTTTCATTACAGTTAATTTTTTGAGTTTAATTAAAAGATTATTTCTTTTTTGAAAAATATCTATTCTCGAAGCGTATATTTTGTTAAAGCAAAAGTAAAGATTATTTATCACTTCACCCTTTTTGCATGCAATATTTTCCAACCATTTAGGCCCCAAAACAACACATAAACGTCCACCGGCCTGCAAACATCCGGGATGCCTGCCTCCACTCCACTCCGTAAACAGCGAAAAGTAGCGGCTTGGAAAAATATTTTTATCGAAAAACGATAAATATTATTTGTTTTTCGGAAATAAATGCTAAATTTGCAATATCAAAACTTAAAAACAGGCACAGTATGCAGAACAAGAAAAGACTGCACAAACATTTACTGCTGATTTACATTATCTATTTTACGGCATTGGTCGTGGGTTTCGCAGCGAGCTTCGTGCCCGATTTCTCGCGCGGCTGGCGAAACGCGCAGGACACGCTCGAAATCGAAATCCCGCAGGGCGGCATACGCTCCTATTACGTATCGGCCCCGGTGATTCGCAAAGCCGCCGACCCGGTCGTCATCGACGGACTGCCCGTGAACATCACGCCGACAATCAGCCAGCTCGACCTGCGCGTGACCGTGGACGAGGCCTACACGCTCGGCAATGCGTTCAAAGTGATGGGCAACAATGCCTACTGCTACCTGCTGATGGTCATAACGGGACTCTCCTACCTGACCATACTCGTACTGATTGCCCTGATTATCAACTCGCTCCGCAAGTCAATCCGCGACGAACAGCCGTTGCGCCACAGCAATATCCTGCGTACGCGCGCCATCGGCATCCTGATTCTCGCAGCCGAATTGAGCGAAGCATTCATGAAATACATCAACAACAACGAGGCGGCACGCCTGCTCGAAGGAACCTCTTTCGAGGTAGTGGGAACATTCCCGTTGAGCTACTGGAATGTGATTGTCGGAATTTTGTTCCTCTTCATGGCCGAAGTGTTATCGCTCGGCACGCAATTGAGCGAAGAACAGAAACTGACCATCTAAAACGAAATACGACATGACAACGATACGGACAATTAACGGGGGGGGGAAGACATTATGGCGATAATCATCAATATAGACGTTATGATGGCCAAACGCAAGATGTCGCTCGGCGAGTTGGCCGAGCGCGTGGACATCACGCCCGCAAACCTCTCAATCCTCAAAAACGGGAAAGCGAAAGCCATCCGGTTCTCGACGCTCGAGGCGATCTGCCGCGAGTTGGAGTGCCAGCCGGGCGACATTATCGAATACCGCCCCGACCAAACGACGGAAGAATAGTATAAACCCCTAATAAAATCGATTATGAAAAAATTAACGATGCTGATTGTTGCGGCTTTCGCAATGACAAGCGCTGTGGCCCAGCTCAATCCGATGGACCCGATTGCCGTCGACAAGGAGCTCCGCACCGGCAAGCTGGAAAACGGAATGACCTACTACATCCGCCACAATGAAAAACCGAAAGGACAGGCCGATTTCTACATCCTGCACGACGTAGGCGCCATCCAGGAGAACGACTCGCAGCAGGGCCTGGCTCACTTCCTCGAGCACATGGCTTTCAACGGCACGAAGAACCTCCCCGGCAAAATGCTGACGGAGTATCTCGAGAAAGTAGGCGTGAAATTCGGCGCCAACCTCAATGCCGGCACCGGCTGGGACCAGACGACCTACATGATGAAAGACGTGCCGACCTCGCGCGAGGGCATTATCGACAGCGCCCTGCTCATCCTGCACGACTGGTCGCACTTCATCGCACTCGAGCCTGCTGAAATAGACTCGGAGCGCGGTGTAATCATGGAGGAGCTCCGCACCCGCGACGGCGCAAGCTGGCGTTCGATGATGGAGATGATGAAAGCCATCGGCAAGGGCTCGAAGTACGAGCACCGCAATCTGATCGGTTATCTCGACGGACTGAAAGGCTTCCAGCACAAGGAACTGGAAGATTTCTACAACACGTGGTACCGTCCCGACTACCAGGCGGTAATCGTTGTCGGCGACATCGACGTGGATGCCGTGGAGAACAAAATCAAAACGCTGATGAGCGACATTCCCGCACCTGCGGCCGATGCGGCACAGAAAGAGGTGATTACCATCCCCGACAACGAGGAGCCTATCGTCAGCATCTTCACCGACCCCGAAATGCAGGGTTCGAAAGTACAGATTTTCATCAAGCGCCCGGCAGTTCCGGAGCAGGTCAACAGCCTGATATACGGTGAAATGTTCGATATCATACAGGCCTACATGACCACGATGGAGAACGCCCGTCTGCAGGAAATCGCCATGAAACCCGACGCACCGTTCCTCGGCGCAGGCATGGACACCGGCGGCCTGGGCATCATCCCGACGCTCAATGCCACGATTTTCGTCGCCATGACACAGGACGGCAAACTGCCGCAGGGTATCGAAGCCCTCTATACCGAAATGGAGCGAGTTCGCCGCCACGGCTTTACGCAGGGTGAATTCGAGCGTGCACAGGAAGACCTGATGCGCCGCGTGGAGCGTTCGTACGCCAACCGCAACGACCGCCGCAACGGTGAGTTCGTACAGACCTACCTCGACAATTACCAGAAGAACTCGCCGATGCCCGACGCAAAAACCGAATGGGAGCTCGACAGCCTGCTGATTAAATCGATTCCCGTGGAGGCGGTGAACGCATTCGCACAACAGACCATCTACCCCAACAACCAGGTGTTCGTCATCACGGCTCCGGCCAAGGAGGGCGTCGTGAATCCCACCGCCGAGGAGGTGCTGGCCATCCGCGACAAGGTCGCTGCCGCCGAAATCGAGGCATACGAGGACAACACGGTCAAGGAGCCGCTGATTCCCGAAGGTACGCAACTCAAAGGTTCGCCCGTGAAAAAGACGACCGAGAATGCCGAATACGGCACGACGGAGTGGACGCTCGCCAACGGCGTGAAGGTCATCGTGAAACCCACGACCTACAAGGCCGACGAGGTGCGCATGAACGCCATCGCCAAAGGCGGACTTTCGATTCTCTCGGACGAAGAGTTCTACATGGGCGAGATGATGCCCGCATTCAACTCGATGTCGGGCGTAGGCAAATTCTCGGCTACGGACCTCAAGAAACAGCTTTCGGGCAAATCGGCGTCGGTACAGCCGTCGGCCGAGAACTACGCCAGCGCCATGAACGGCGTATGCTCGCCCAAAGACCTCGAAACGATGCTCCAGCTGCTCTACCTCAACTTCACGCAGCCGCGTTTCGACCAGAACGATTACAACACCCTGATGAAGATGCTGCGCTCACAGTTGGAGAATGTGAAGTCGAATCCCGACTACCTGATGCAAGAGAAGTTCATCGACGTAGCGCACGGCAACAACCCGCGCCGCCAGATGGTTTCGACCGAGATTATCGACAAGTTCAGCTTCGAAGCCCTGCCGGCCATCTACAAGAAACTGTTCCCCGATGCAAACAGCTTCGTCTTCAAGTTCGTGGGCAACGTCGACCTCGAAACGCTCAAACCGCTCGTGGAGAAATACATCGGCTCGATTCCGACCTCGAAGAAGGCCATGACGTTCGTCGACGACAAGTGCGCACCCGTCAAGGGTGAGGTGACCGAAGAGTTCACGGCGTCCATGCAGCAGCCGAAAGTTTCCGTACACTACATGTTCTCCGGAAAAATGCCCTACACGCTCCAGAACAAAGCGGCCCTGACGTTCCTTACGCAGGCGCTCAACTCCCGCTACCTGATTTCGATCCGCGAGGAAAAGGGCGGCACGTACGGCGTTCATGTAAGCGGCTCGACGGAGTATATTCCGGATGCGGCCTACACGATGGACATCCAGTTCGACACCAACGAGGAGATGGCCGACGAGCTGCGTGAAATCGTCATGAAAGAGATTCAGGAGATCGCCGAGAACGGCCCCAAGGGCGAGGACATCGAGAAAACCCGCGAATTCATGCTCAAGAGCTGGAAAAACAGCCTCGAGCAGAACGCCAGCTGGATGAACTACCTCAACAGCAAGTACGGCTCGGGACTCGACTACCTGGCCGATTACGAGCAGGTGCTCAAATCGCTGACCAACGCCGACGTACAGGCCATGGCCAAAAAGATTCTCGCCGACGACAACCTCGTCAAGGTCATCATGCGCCCCGCTAAGGCAGAAGCGAAATAATACTTCCGGCCCGATAAATGAAAGGCAGCCTCAATGAGGCTGCCTTTTTATTTGTATTCCATCTGAAAAACACTAACTTTGCAGCCGAAAAGAACAAATTCCCATGTCCCGAAGTCTTCGATTAATCACCGGCCTCTACCTGAAAATTTCACTGCTGACCATCGCCGTCGGCTTTCTGTTACGCATCGTCCTGCTCTTCAACGGGCAAACCACCGACCTCGGTTTTTCCTTCGGCGAATGGTGCGAAATCTACCTGCTGGGAGCCGTCAACGATCTCTGCGCCGCAACCATCGGGTTCGTATTCCTGTGGCTCTTCTCGATGAGCGTATCGGAAACTAAATACCGTAAGCCGTGGGGATACATCATCCTCGGCATCCTCGCGGCGGCATTCTGCTATGTGACTTTCTGCAACACGATATTCGACGAATACGGCAGCGTCGCACCGCAGGTGGCGTCGGGCATCCTCGGCTTCTGGGCCGGAACTTTCGCCCTGCGCCTCTTCCTCAAGGGCTTCCGCAGTTACTGGACTACCGTATGGTTCGCACTGATTATCACGCTCTATGTCGGCAGTATCGTATTCAACGGCCTTTGCGAGTACTTCTTCTGGAACGAATTCGGCGTGCGCTACAACTTCATCGCCGTCGATTACCTGGTCTACACCAACGAGGTCGTGGGCAATATCAGGGAGTCCTACCCCATCGTCCCGCTGGTGCTGGGGCTGATTCTCGTAACATTCGCCATCACCTGGTACCTTTTCCGCCGCGATTTGGCGCACGCCGACGACCTGAAAGGCTGGCGGTGGAAAGCCGTCGTAGGTCCGGGCTACATCGTTGCAATGCTGCTGTCGGTGTGGCTGCTGCAATTCAACACCCGCTTTCAGGACAGCGAAAACGTCTACGTGAACGAATTGCAGGCGAACGGCCTTTATAAATTCTACGACGCATTCGTCAAGAACGAACTCAACTACAGCCAGTTCTACATCACCGTGCCCGAAGAGCAGGCCGAGGCTTTCGTCCACGGCGTTTACGGGAGCACGGGCGACAACCTGCATGCGGTGCGCAGCGAAGAGCCGGAAATACGCCGCAACATCGTACTGATAACAATCGAGAGCATGAGCGCCTCGTTTATGGGACATTTCGGGGATACCCGGGAGCTGACGCCCGTACTCGACTCGCTTTATGACAAAGGGCTCGCTTTCGACCGCGTCTATGCCACGGGCAACCGCACGGTGCGCGGCCTGGAGGCCGTGACGCTCTCGCTGCCGCCGTGTCCCGGGCAGAGCATCATCAAACGCCCGAACAACGCCGGGATGCACTCCACGGGGGCGCTGCTGCGCGACAAAGGCTATACCGTCAAATACTTCTACGGCGGCAACAGCTATTTCGACAACATGGAAACGTTCTTCTCCGGCAACGGATACGAAATCGTCGACCAGCGTCAGTACGAACCCGAAGAAATCACGTTCGCCAATATTTGGGGCGTATGCGACGAAGACGCCTACCGCAAGGTCATCCGCACGCTCAACGAGGATGCACGCAGCGGGAAGCCGTTCTTCGCCCACATCATGACGGTCAGCAACCACCGGCCGTTCACCTACCCGGCCGGAAAAATCAGCATTCCCCACGACTCGAAATCGCGCAACGGCGGCATAATGTATACCGACTATGCCCTCGGACAGTTCTTCGCCGAAGCATCGAAACAGCCGTGGTTCGACAACACGATTTTCCTTATCACGGCCGACCACTGTGCCTCGAGCGCCGGACGCACCGAGATACCGCTGGAAAAATACCACATTCCGGCGCTGATCTACGCCCCCGGATTCATCGAGCCGCAGCATGTCGGCGGAATCGTTTCGCAGATAGACCTGATGCCTACCCTGCTCTGGCTGCTGAACATGAACTACGATTCGCATTTCTACGGGCGCAGTATTTTCGACGAGGAATATACCAACCGCGCATTTATCGCCACCTACCAAGACCTGGGCTACCTCGAGGGCGATATTTTCACCATTCTCTCGCCCGTACGCCGCGTAGAGCAATACCGCGTGGTTCCCACGGAAGAGGAGCCGTACGACCTGCAACCGCTGGAAACGGAACAGCCGGAGCAGGTGGCACGCGCCATCGGCTATTACCAGACCTCGAGCGAATGGAACAAGCGATAAATCCGGTGACAACCGAGATGCGGGGACGGCTGGCGCCGTTCCCGTTTTTTATGTCTTGCAACGACCGGAAACGGGATGCCGTAACGGCAAAAGCAGCCGGCGGCATCGGACGGCCGCATGGAACGGCAATCCGGCCGGAGCCCCACCGGTATCCGGGCAAATACCGAAGCCGTACGACAAACGGCCCGCAGCCGGGTTTAGCTGCGGAAAGCGGGCATAAAAAAGCGGGCAGCCCGTACAGGCCGCCCGCCGCATTCATATCCCGACGCTGAATCAGTCGTAATCGCCGAGATCGCCGGTGCTGTTCTTCACGGGCGGATCGTAGGACGATGCAGGCGTATTGGCCTTAATCCACTCCTCGTCGAGCAGCGATTCCTTCGGGAAATCGAGGTCTGCATAGCGGCAAACCGAAATCTGGTACTGCGCGTAATCGCGCGCGTCGCCCGCATAGTTGCTCTGCTTCGAATAGATGCCGTAAATACCGAGCACATTGCCCACCGTACCGTCCTTCGGAATCGGGTTGTTCGAGAAACGCGAATAGCCGCTCGTACGAATCGAATAAACACCCTTGGCGGAGGTGTATTCGGCAGTCTCGTTAAATACCATCAGCACCGAGCCGTAAAGGCTGACGTTGGTGGATACGTCGTGGTAGGCCCAATAGTACCATGCCCCGAACTGCGGAGTGCCCCAGTCGGTCACAATCCAACTCGGGTAGGGATTTTCGTTGGAGCCGTTTTTCAGCGCAGGCGGTGTAACGCCGTCCTGGTTCTTGACGCCCGAATAACGGATTTTCACCCCTTCGAATTTCACCAGGCGTCCGAAATCGGCTTCGCCCAACGAGGTGTAGTTATCACTGTTCACGACCTTGATGTCGCCGGCTTCCAGTTTGCAGGGTTCGCCCGTGAGGACGCACTTGGCGACACGGTCGGGGTTCTCGATGTTCGAGTTGGCGTAGTACTTATGCGTACCGGCCACGTTGACGCCGTCCGAGGGTGCGTCGCCAATCGAAAGCATCATGCGGTAATTACCCAGGTAGAGGTTCTCCAGGCGGACATAGACCCACATGCTCTCCATCGTTTTCAGGTTCAGTTTGTAGGTGATGAACAGTTCGCTGTGGAGTTTCAGCTCGATGGCGGCCGTGCCGTCCCAGATATAAAGCGACTTGTAGATGTTACCCTCCTCGTCGGTGCTGATGACCTTACCCTTGATATAGTAGTTGGCGCCATCCTCCCAGAAAGAGGTTCCGGGGAACTTGGCAGCCTCGTCCGACGAAGGCGCACCGAATTTCAGCGTCTTGGTATCGGCCCAATCGTCATTCTCGCCCGTTCCCGAAATCGGACCGAACTTGTCTTTCACCTCCTTGATGGTGATATGCTTCAGTCCCATCGCCGTCATATCCTCGTCGGTATAAATCTTCCGGGGCTTCGGCGTGTCGAAATCATTGTAGCAGCCTGCGGCCAGAACACCGATAAGCGCTATCAGAATTATTTTCAAGTTTTTCATGGTTTTCTCTGCTCGTTACGTTAGAAACGGAAATAGACATTCAGATAGTAAGTCGTTCCCAGCATGTAGAAATACTTCGAATCGAAACGGGTGTACTTCGTATCGCCCTTGGCGTCGCGCACCTTGTTCAGGCGCATCTGCTCGTAACCGCCCGTGCGGATATCCTGGTCGTTGAGGATATTCTTCACCTCGAGGCTGAAGCCCAGCATGTACTGGCGGTGGATATACCAGTTCTTGCCGATGCTGGCGCTCAACGTATACACGCCGTCGAACTTCTCCTGCTTGCGCATCTCCTGAATACCCTTGACGGCGCTTATCTGCTCCTCGGTGGTCGAACTCTGGTTGGCGAGGATATTCGTATAGTAGCCGATGGCCTGCGCCGTACGGTACATGGGGTTCATCGAGAGATAGAGGTTGTCGAAATAGTTGAAATTCACCGAAGCGAACCAGTTACGCTCTCCACGGTAGTCGAGGCCCACGTTCAGAGCCAGCTGCGGCGAGCTCTCCACATGGAAGCCGTCCCAGTTGACCTTGTCGATCAGCACGATTTTGTTGATGTTGTCGACCGTCTGCACGAAATTGGGATTCGACGTATAGGTGTAATCGCCCCAGCTCACAGCACCGACCGCAGAAAGGCCGTTCCATATCGGAACCGAAAGGCCCAGTTCGACGCCGTAGTGGCGTTTGTCGATGCCGCTCATGGCGAAGTTGGTGAACGAGCGCTGGAGGTCGTCGTAGAACGAGATGACTTTCGACTGGTCGGAAATCGTCGTATAGTAACCCGACAGGCGCGCCTTGATGTAAGGCAGGTTGAGATTATAGGTCAGGTCGACACCGAACACCTTTTCCGTCGTCAGACCCGGAGTGGTCGTATTGCGCGTACGGGGCGAAACGAACGCCGCAGCGAACTTGGGAGCGTTCTCCATGTAGGCGACATTCGCCTCGATCGAGTGGGCGCCCGAGAACTTGTAGCCGAAGTTGCCCTTTACGTTATAGACGAAGTAATCGAGTTTTTTCGAATCGCCTTTCGAGTTGTTGGGGAACAGGCCCTTGCGCCAGAGTCCCTCGCGGTACATCGACGAATAACCGGCTTCACCGCCGATACCCATCGAGAAACCGCCGATACCCCACGTATAGAGCGCCCATGCGTTGCCCTCCAGCAGGTGCGCGCGGTAGTTGTAGCTGTATTTCTCGCCCTCGCGTACGACGCGGGCATGGCCCGTAGCCATGAAGTAGTCGAGGTCGTTCTGGAAGTTCATCGCGTTCTGCGACATGTCGCGCTCGGCGAATTTGTCGATGTCGTACCAGTAGTCGCCGCCCATCAGGTCTTTCACCTCGTCGTAATACCACGTACGGTTCACGCGCAGGTTCAGGCCGCCGACGATACGCATGTTGTTGCGGATGTTGTGTGACACGTTGGCTGCGAAGTTATAGTCGAGCTGGTCGGTGTGGCGCTCCTCGAGTATGTAATTCGAGCGGTAGCTGCCGTCGCCGGCATACTGCTCCAGATTGGTGTCGATAAACTTGTTGTTGTTGTACAGCCTGTCGAAATCGATGCGCCCGGTAAAGTTGTTGGCAGCGTCAATGGCGCGCTGCAAAGCGTAGTAGATACCCTTATCCGAAGTGACGCCCGAAAGTATCTGGTTCGTGTAATAGGACGGCAGGTAACGGTAATAATCGGGGCGGGGGTCGACGCCACGGTTCCACGAAAGCGCGGAATAACCGTTCTTGCCGAAGCGGAGCGAAGTGGCGGCATTCAGGCGCGTGCGCTCCGACATATCCCACGTATAGGTCAGCATCGCGATCGGCTCGTGCGTGTTGCGCACACGCGAGTTACGCAGTTTGCCGGCCCAGTAACCCACGTTGGGGTTGTAGTAATGGTCGCCGAAAAGATTGTAAGCCTCCTCCGTGGCAGCCTGCTGTGCGCCGCGCTCGGAGGGCGACGCCATCAGGGTCAGGCCCAGGCGGTGGTTGTTGCCGAAAAGTTTCTCGGCCGAAGCGAAGTAAGCGTAGGAGTTGTAATATACGCCGTCCACATAGCCGTTGCCGCCCTGGCGGGTACCGACCGAGAAAGCATACGACCAACCGTTGTCCAGCTGTCCCGAAGCGTAGGAAACCATCGCGCGGAAGCGGTACATCTGGTTGCCGTTCGATACGCTGACGCGAAGTCCCTTGCGCATCTGCGAGGCGCGGGCGTTCACGTTGGTCATACCGCCGATGCCGCCGATGCCGAAGTCGGTGGCGGTCAGGCCCGTAGCATTCTCCTGGTTACGCGTAGCGTCGTTCAACCCGCTCCACAGCGACCAGGGGCCGTAGCCCGTCATGGCGTCGTTGAAACGGATGCCGTTCAGGTAGATGTCCGAATACTGCGAATCGTAACCGCGGACATTGAAACGCATCTCGCTGAAGCGGTAGGAGGCGATGTTGTTGAACAGGTCTTTCGACGATGAAAGCGACGAGGGAAGCGCCTGCACGTCCGACGAGGAGGAGTCGGTATCGAACTCCGCGAAAATCGAATCGTCGAAACCGCTGCTTGTCATCACCGGTGTGATTACGACCGAATTGAGGTTTCTGACATTCCTGTCCACACGTACTTTCAGGTCGAGGTCTTCGAACTCCGGAGCGTCGAACGAAATCGTGTAATCGCCCTTCGGAAGGTTCTCGAAAACGAAGTTACCATCCGCATCCGTAACGGCAGTCAATCCCGTGGAACCGATGGTTACCTTTACATTGCTCAATGCCTCGCGCCCATTACGCGAAACCACCTTACCACGGATGCCTCCGTCCTGCGCATAGGCCGAGAGCGAAAGCGTGGCGAGCATTACAATAAGTAAAGCCTTAAGTTTCATACAATTATTTTAAAGTGTTTATTTGCCAATGTAGATAAATACCGGGAAGTGGTCGCTGAAACCGCCCTGGAAGTCGTTACCGACGAACGTACGCAACGGATAGCCTTTGTACTGTCCCTCTTTCTGAATCATATAGGGGCGGCGGAAAATGCCCCCGTAGAATTTCGAGTTGCCGACAGGCTGTATTTTCAGTTTCCCGGTCGAACCGGTCGCCAGGTTGCCCGAAACGATGATATTGTCGAACAGGTTCCATTCGTCACGATAAGCCAGCGTGCCGTAGCCCGATTTGAGCAGGCTGATAAAGGGATTGAACATGTCGCCCTGCCGCACATCCTTGACTTTTCCCTGGGCGCGGAGGCCCTCCACGATGCTCGCATCGGTGGCGTCGTCGTTCAGGTCACCCATAATCACCACTTTGGTAGCCGGATTGGCCTGCTGTACCGAGTCGACGATGGCGCGAATCTGCTGTGCCGCAGCCATGCGCTTGGGGGCCGAAGCCTCCTTGCCGCCCAGGCGCGACGGCCAGTGGCTCACCAGGAAGTAGAACGGTTCGCCCTCGATGGTGCCCCACATCGTCACGAAATCGCGTGTGCGGAAATTGGGCAATTCGGGCATCCGGAACGGGATGGCTGCGCTCCCCTCGAGTTTAAATACGTCGGGGCGGTAGTAAAATCCGACGTCAACGCCGCGCGCATCGGGCGAATCGTAGTGCACAATGCGGTAGTTGCCGTGCGAAAGTTTCTCCCCGGCGATAACGTCCTCCATGACGCCGCGGTTCTCGATTTCCGAAACACCGATTACCACCGGAAAATCCTTGTCTTCGGCGGCAATGTCGAACAACACCCGTTCGAGGTTGCCGATTTTCTTGGTGTATTTGGCCGTGTTCCATTTCTTGGGGCCCTCGGGTGTAAACTCCTCATCGAGCACATCCGGGTCGTTGATCGTATCGAACAGGTTTTCGAAGTTGTAAAAGACCACTTTGTAGGGCTTCTGCGCAAAGCATGCCGCGACAATCAGCGCCGCAAACAATCCTGTAAGAAAGATTCTCTTCATAACATTCTCTATATTAGGTTCATTTTAAGTCGTCACAAGCTCCAGTCCGCAGGATTATTCTGGCTCTTCACCGCCTCGGCGGCATCGGGTGACAAGTTACGGAAGAATTTAAATTCGGACAACTCTTCGATCTCCTGCACCGAACGTGCGGCATCCTTAATCGAGGTCGCGGCACCGGCGGCATCGTTGGTAAATACGAACCCGATGGCTTTCAATTCATCCGCCGTGCAATCCGAAATTTTCTTTTTCAGATTGCCGTTGCGTGTGCGCAATACGAGAGCCCAACAATGCGACGGCACGGCAATCGGGCCGTTCTGGTTGTTAATGGTCTTCGTGTTCTTGAAACAGGTACCCTTGACCACAAACAAAGTGTCCCGGCACTCCCAACCGCGGATTTTGCCCTCCAGAGTCGCCCATATCTTCTGGTTCAGCGTGCTGTTCTGCGGCATCATGTTCGTTGCGAAGAATGTTTGCGCATTGGTCGTCCACGTGCTGTAACGCGAAGCCGAGGGAAGCATATGCCCGCGGTCGTAACCGCTTGCGCCGTATCCGCGGATGATATACTGCTGGTCGCTTTCCGCAATGGCAGGAGGCTGGACATTAGTTCCGATCTGCTCGTAATAGGGATAGGAGGACATATACTGGGTCGTCCAGTCGTCATAAGCCCACGCATCGGTGCGCCCGTTGCTGTTATGGGCCTGATAGGCGTGGCTCGACCAGTAATCTTTGATATTCGGATAGGCTACCCAATTGGAAACGTGCCTGTTGCGGTCGTAGCAAATTGAATAATTACGTACATTATACCCGTTCGCCAGTGTCGTATAGTAGGTTTTGTAGGTATAATCGCTGTTTTCCCGATACTCGGGTTGCTCCCCCCAGGCCTTATCGTAGTCGGCCGTAACGGAGAAAGCCGTCTGCGTCAAAGTCAGCGTCGTCGTATAGTTGTCGGAAAAAGTCACGGCAATCTTGGCCGTACGGTCATTCTCGGTTGTATTTTGTTTCAGATAGAGATATATCGGCGTTCCGACTTCGCCCGTGATTTCCGATTGTTGGTTTTTCAAATCGAACGAACACCAATCGACATCCCCCTGGGCGGTTATCTCCGCCACATAGGTAAGTTTCGCACTCCCCTGGGTTTCGATTTTGTTCGTTGTGGTTTCACAATTCACAGTCTCTGCAACGAGCCACGCCGCGGATACCTTACCGTCTTCCCCGTCGTTCTTGTCGCTGCATCCCGCAAATAGGACAAGCAGTATTGCAATAGCAAATACAGACGTAATTATCTGCTTAATTTTCAACATTTTGTTCGCATATAAAACAGTTGGCAAAAAGCCCTTTTAGAAACCAAACTCTTGACGGGGCAAGCCCCGCCAAGAGTGGGTTTCAAAATTACAATCAGGAACTGCGATTAGTTCGCTTTGAAGAAATAGAGTCCGTTCCTCAAACTACTCTCATATGAAGCAGCTTTATATGAACGCAGCAAATCATAGGTAGCACCAGCCGTTCCCAAATATACTCCATTATTCGATGCGACGATTCCACCTTTACTGAAGTCTGTAAAGACCCATTCAGCTCCGGTAGCTTCGTCTGCAAGACCAAGACGACGGTTCGTATCTGCGGTAAAACTCTTCAGATATTTTCCACCGACTTTAATATAGAACGTGTTGGCTTGACCGGTAACAGATTCCAATGTTATGGTTGCTGCCGTACCTTTAGCCTTGTCCTGATCGCTCAAATCCGGATCAATGATCAATTGATTATTGCTATATTGGTAATTCACAGTTTGCAGATCCGAATTCTTTGTTGCAGGTTCGGCTCCCGACACTTTACCAACCCACGCATGATACGAATAAGGAGCCCAGTTGAGATTCGTACTTCCTGATGAATATGATTCGAGGAATCCGGTCATGATGTAATCACCAGCTGCAAGCGCACTAACCTTATCGACTAAAGTATAACCGGCCCCGCTCGTAACACCAGCCTGCTGCAGATTAACCGTTGCCGAAGTAATGGCTGTAGCCCCCTCCGATGCCGCAATATAGAGCGTCAGAACGGCATTTTTAGCTGCTTCCGCCGTATTTACCAATGCTTTTACGCTGACCTTGCCGTTTGCCGGAGTGCCCACGATCTCAAACTGTGCGGCATCCGTACCGGAAATCTTGGCAAAAACGCTGTTCGAACCGAGGTTGTTAGCAGAATAAGAAATTTCCTTCGTTTCTCCTGCGGCGGCGAACGAAGCAGAGGCATCCGCCGAAATAAACGGCTCGTCGCTTGCAGAAATCTCACCCAGCATCAGTGTGAACCACTTGCTGTAAGTGGAAATTGCAAATCCCTTGACTACAACCGGCTTGCCGATAAGTGCATTCAGGGCCGTCTTCTGTTCGTCGGTAGGATTGTCAATCGAACCACCCTTATAATCAGAGGAGATACCTGCAATCGTAAGGTTGTAATACTTACCGTCCGTCGACGTCAAAACACCTTCGACTTCGACATATTTGGTTACAGGGCTCTGCATCCACGCATTAACTTTGGCTGCATCGAATACTTCGGCAGCACCGACCGTGTATGCCTGTGTCCCGTTCTTGGTGATTTCAGGCGACGAGAACTGCAGCGGACCGTCGCCGTTGAGCTTCACCTGACCTTTGAGCGTCAATTTGTCATTGATTGCATAATCAGTCGTGGCACCAACGTAAACAGGCATGTAAGCGTTGGACGCATCTGCAATGACAAGGCTCTTTGCTGATTTTGCAACTACCGAAGCATTTTCAACCTCATAAGCGCCTTCTGCAGTGATCTGTGCAATGGTAGCTTTCGTGTAATCTACCTGAATCGTGAAACGCGTTTCGGTAAGGCCTGCCACATCATTCGCATTGCGAGGTGCGAGCTGCACTGTCTTGGCTCCAGAATTATCTTTCTGATAAACCTGTGCAATACCCACAATCGGCCCACTCAAATTAGAAATAACCGTCGTTCCGAAAGTAGCATTTGCGGATGAAGCTGTACGCACGGTAAATTCTTCACCTGTTTCAGTAACAAAAATCGCATTATATTCTTGCGCATAGGTCTTGTTCTCATATTCAGTCGCTGTTTGAACCTTTGCGATTGATACGAGTTGTGATTCATAATCAGGGAACTCGTCGGGAGTAACCGAGGGTGCCGTCAACGCAATGCCGGTTTCAACGGTTTCGACATCAGCTCCGCTCAAAGAGAGTTGAAGCGTACCATTGAATTTCTGCACCTTTGCATTTGCAAGGCTGATCGAAACCTTCATACCCGTTGCACATTTTTGTGCATTCGTACCACCTACAAAAACAGCAATACCGGAATTTTTAGCCGACAAGTCATTATCCTGAAGGTTAATCATGCTGGCATTATTGAAATTCTTGTTGGAAGGATCGCAAGTAACAATACCAACAATATTACCGACCGCTTTTATTTCGGCAGAAGCATCTACTTCACTGGTCGGGTTTTGGGCAACAACCAATGCACGAACTTGCGCAACATTGGTTTCAGTTCCGGTAGAGCCGCCCTGGTTCTGTTTAACGGTAATCGTAGCCGTGCGGGTGATCGGATAACCTGCAATCTGGCCCGTTGCCGTCAGCTTTACGGTAGCCTCGCGCTCGGCAGTCGTCTGGCCGAGGTTGAATTTAAGCATCGTCGTGCCACCCTTGCTCGACATTGCGCTGGGCGTACACCATGTATCTGCACCTGCAGTATCGAAACTAAGCGTCCACGGACCAGCCGAAACGACTTCGACAGCCTGTGTATCGCCACCGTCCAAATCGGTTGCGACTGCTGCCGAGGAAGCACCATTGACGGTAATCGAAGGTTCTCCGGAGAATCCCTTCTCATCGTCATCGTCCGAACAAGCGGTAAAAGCAGCGACTGCCATCACCGTGCAGACCAATGTCCTCCAAAAATTGAATGTCTTCATAGAATTAATATTAGTTAAAAAAAGGTTGTTCAATGTTTCAATTTATTACATAATGGTAATATTCTGCCTCAAAGTTAAAATTATTTTCCGTATCGCCAAAGGTTTGTAACATTCTTTTAATATCGGATTCGGGTCGATTTTCGTCCGGCTTCTCCACAACGGATACACCTGCACATAAGGGGCCAAAATCCCGGGGTATGCGTCGCTCGCACACCCTTGGGGTTTCATTGGTTTGGGAATCAGCGGATTCTATCGGCCGCGCGCACCATCAGTTCGTCGCGGAACACGGCACGGGCGGCAAGGTAGACAAAAAGCAGGCAGACAAGCGGCAAGGCGATGGCCGGTTTGAAGCCCTGCGTGTGGAACGCGAGGTCGGAAAAGACCCGCCAGCTCAAAAAGTAGTAGACCGCCTCCATTGCCGCGGAGCCGACCAGCAGCACCATCTCCACGACGCAAAGCCGTATCTGGAGCAGGCGGTGTTTGAACAGGAACAGCGTAATGAGCGGCAGCACGCAGGCCAGCACCAGCAGTATACCCATATAAACGGTCGGTTGCACGGCTTCGCCGCCGGAGGTTTTCAAGGAAAAAGCATAGAGCCCGAACTGCCCTGCATCGCCCGCGAACCATGCCAGCGGGACAAAAAGCGTGACGGCCATAAGCGCCGTGACAATAAGCAGATAGAGCGTTTGGATTCGTTGTATCATCGGGTTATAAAGTTTTATCGATCATGTATTTGTTCCTGTCCGAGGAACCGCGGTTAATGAGTTCGCCCAAAAATCCCGCCAAAAACAGCTGTACACCGAGGATAATTGCAAGGATGGCCAGATAAAAGAGCGGCTGGTCGGTAACGGGCCGCAGCGGCAGTCCGTGGAACTGTTTCCAGATTTTCGCAGCGATGATCCAGACGGTCGTACCGCCGCCGATAAGGAACATCAGCGTACCGAGGCTGCCGAAGAAATACATCGGCGAACGTCCGAAATGCGTCATAAAGAGCACCGTAATCAAATCCAGATACCCTTTCACCGTCCGCTCGATGCCGAATTTCGAACAACCGTATTTGCGGGCGTGGTGCTCGACGGGTTTCTCGCCGATACGGCGGAATCCGGCCTGTTTGGCAAGAATCGGAATGAAACGGTGCATCTCGCCGTAGACTTCGATTGCCTTGACGACCTTGCGGCGATAGGCTTTCAGCCCGCAGTTGAAATCATGCAACCTGATGCCGGAAACCGTACGGGCCGTCCAGTTGAAGAATTTGCTCGGCCAGCGTTTTCCAATCGGGTCGTGACGCTTCTTTTTCCAGCCGGACACAAGGTCGTACCCCTCCTCCAGCACCATGCGCCGCAATTCGGGAATTTCGTCCGGCGAGTCCTGCAGGTCGGCATCCATCGTAAAGACCACCTCCCCCTCCGCCGCAGCGAATCCGCAGTAAAGGGCTGCCGATTTGCCGTAGTTGCGCGCGAAGCTGATGCCCCGGATGGCAGGGTACTGTTTTTTGAGGGACTCGACGACTTCCCATGAACCGTCGGACGAACCGTCGTCGACCAAAATAACCTCGTAGGCATAGGTGTGCTCCACCGCCACACGGTCGATCCATGCGACCAGTTCGGGCAGGGAATCCGCCTCGTTGTAGAGCGGTACGACGACCGAAATATCCAGTTTACTCATGCTCTTACAGGCATTCTTACTCGTTGGCAGCCGTATTGTCGAAAGGCTTCGGCGCCCGGGCCAGAACTCCTGCAATGATGAGGCCGAAAATGGCGCCGAACAGGACACCCGAGAACGTTCCGCCCCAGACGGTCTTCAGCATCGAGGGCTCGGGAGCGTTTTGCAGCTGTTCGAACGTCTGCGCCAGCATGGATTCCATCGATGCCGGGACGCCGCCGTTTTGTGCGATATATTCGGTAAACGTGTTGGCTATGCGCTCCGTATAGTTCGCATAACCGATGAACAGGTGCAGGTAGAGGTACTGCACCACACCGACGATGATGCCCGCAACCACAGAAACCGAGAGGACGTAACCGTAGCCCTGCCCGAAAGAGAACCCCGTTTCGGCCGAGAAATTATTTATGGAATATTGGCGTGTGAAACGATGCAGCAGGTAATAATGCAACGCAACGACGACAATCCATTCCAGAGCATACAACCCGAAACTGGCGGAGAGCATCAGCCGGGTTTCCAGCATGAACGAAACTGCCAGCAGAACACCTATAATCGCGCCGTACTTGGCGACATCTTTCCAGAAATTCGTTTTTTCCATAGTATGTTATTTTGCATTTAAATACTCATTGCAACTCTCCCCTGCCCTCGCGGAGGATCTCGGGCTCCTCACCCGTAAGGTCTACGACCGTCGTCGGTACATTGTCGCCTATCCCGCCGTCGATTACCAGGGAAACGTCGCGGCCGTAACGTTCGTGAATCAGTTCGGGATCGGTGGTGTACTCCACCACCTGGTCGTCGTCCTTGACCGACGTGGTGACCATCGGACACCCCAACGCCGCGACAATAGCCCGGGGAATGGCATTGCCGGGAATGCGGATGCCTATCGTGCGGCGTTTTTCGAGCGCCTTGTCGGGCACACGCGACGAAGCGGGCAATACGAACGTAAACGGCCCCGGCAGGTTCCGTTTCAGTACCCGGAACGCCGCATTGTCCACACGGCAGTACTCCGCGACCTGCGCAAGTTCCCCGAATACGACGGCGAAAGCCCCGGCATCCTTGCCTTTCATCCGGCGCAGGCGTTCGATGGCCTTGGGCGAGCGCAGCGAACAGCCGAAAGCATAGACGCTGTCGGTCGGATAGATGATAATCCCGTCGTTGCGGAGCACCTCGACTACCTTCTGCAATTCCCGCTCGGAGGGGTTCTCTGCATAGATCTTGGTCAGCATAAGTACAAATGTACGAAAAATTATTTAATCTTGCGCCGGTTCAGTTCCGCACTGTACGCCCGGGCATTGGCGTTGTGCTCGCGCAGCGTCCGGGCAAAGTTATGATAGCCGTCGAACGTGGGCCGTGCGCAGAAGAAAATATAGTCGTGCTGCTCGAAATTGAGCACGGCATCGATGGCATTGATACCCGGCATGCAAATCGGCGATGGAGGCAACCCCTTGTTTACATAGGTATTGTAGGGTGACGGATATTTCAGGTGCCTGTAAAGGATACGCCGCAGGCCGAAGTCCTGCATGGCGTACTTAACCGTGGGATCGGCCTGCAGGGGAATACCTTTCCGCAGGCGGTTGACATAGACGCCCGCAATACGGGGCATCTCGTCGGTCTTGCGGGTTTCTTCGTAGACAATCGACGCGAGGGTCATCACCTCGAGCCGGCTCAAGCCGCTGCGCTTGCGCAGCGCGTCGCGTTCGGGTGTCCAGAAATTGTCGTACTCGCGTTTCATACGCTGCACGAGCTCCTCGGGCGTGACCGTCCAGTAAAACTCATACGTATTGGGAATGAACATCGAAAAGAGCGTCAGGCTGTCGAAACCGACGCTTTGCGCCACCTTGGAGGAGGTCAGCGCATGCATAATCGCCGTAGAGTCGGCGTCGATCTGGCGCGCGAGCTTCTGCGCCAGTTGCGCGGGTATCCGCACATTGTTGATTGTCACCCGCACAGGCGTCTGCAGCCCCAGCTTGAGCATCCGGGCAACTTCGATAACGCTCATACCCGGCTTGAGCTCGTAATGGCCGGGCTTGAACGTTTCCGGCAGGTTGATGCGTTTGGCATAGACGCCGAAAGCCCAGCGATGCTTCAGCTCCGGAAGCAGCGAGTCGGTGAGTTCCCCGTAACAAGCCCGGCTGCTGACGAAAAGTTCCCGCTCGGCACGCACGGCATTTCCATAAAACTGCTGCCGGAGGACGTAGCCGGCGACAAGCAGGCACGCGAGGCATGCGAAAAGGATATAGAGAAAAGTTTTTTTACGCATCAGGTCGAAAATTTTTGCAAAGATATAAAAAATTCCTACTTTTGTGCCCGGGTGAGTCTTATACGACCAGCTCCTACAGAATCCCCCAGGCGAGGAATCGAGCAAGGGTATGTGGTCGTAGCGGTGCGATGTAAGTAGCTCACCCTTTTTCTATAACGGTGCTCCGGCCGAACAGGTCGGGGCACCGTTTCTTTTGCAGGTATCTGTTCAGCAACGCTTTTCCGGAAAGGCAACACGCCGGAAGTTGGTCGGGAGCATATCCGGCACCGGGCAGGTGTCGAAAACCCGCAAGCATTGCTGCTCATTTTCTTGCGCCGAACGGTACAACCTTTGCACCGCCACAATAAAAATCGAAGCCATGAAACAGACCGATAAACAACAGGCGGGCCAACGTTCCGCCAACATGCCGCAGGAAATCACCGTCACCCAAATCACCCCCGACGACATCCTCGCCGACGGAGGCCCGATCACCCCCGCAAAAAGAGATGAAACGCTCACCGAACGGCAGTTGGAGGAGGATGTGGTAACCGTCAACCCCTCCGTCGACAGCATGGAGAGCCGGGGATAGTCCCGTAGTGATCAGCAAGCACAAAAAACGGGACTCACAAGTCCCGCATCACGATACGACCCGCAACAGGGTCGTATTATTTGCAATATTCAATCAGCAACTGGTTGACCACGCTCACCAAGACATAGCAGACAACGAAAATCAGGACTCCGCGCCAGCCTTTCATATTGGCCGAAACAAGATAGGCGAAGCATCCCCAGACCATCGACCAGACCATCGAAACCGACAGGACGATAACAATCAGATTATATACGGCCTGCTTCAGTATCTCGCAGGCACTCCGGGGTTCGCAGACGATACTGCTCAACCAATGGGAGCACATGCTCAAAACCCCGAGAACGACAATCGCGGGAAGCATCGCAAAAAGGTTCGTGGCAAAAATGTCCACGGCACGGATACGCGACGGCGAGAAAATCAGCGCCATTACATACAGCAGCAGCGAAAGGGGCAGCCACAGTAGCAGGTTCTGCGAGAGAATCGTGACGATCTTGGAAACGTCGCCGGCGACAGGCCAACTAATCGCCGTCAGCAAGCAGATGGAAAAAAGAGTCCCGGCCAGGCCCCAGCCGAGCGCTTTCCCTGTGGAAAGGTATTCGAACGGGTTAAGAATCTTGTTCATCGCTTTCGAATTTATTGAGTTGAGCTATAATATCGTCCAGTCGATTACGCACCGTAGGATAACTCAATCCTAATTTCTGCGCCATCTCTTTCAAAGAACCGCTGCTTTTCACGAAGTCGAGCACGAATTGCTGGTCGGGAGCCGAAAGCTGCATCATCACCGGGAGATTGTAATCCCCCTCGATGTGCGTATCGCATCCGTTGCAATGCATTGCCTGTACATTCAATCGTTTACCGCAAGAGGGATATATTTTCGGGAGGTTCTTCAGTGTAGCCATAAAATTATTTATAAAAATTGCATTTCCAGCACTAAATATATCTTACAAAGTTAATATTTTTTTTAAAAGTTTCATACGACTCTGAAAATTCACACGGACGAATTACAACATCGTCCCGCCGCCGGGCCGCCCGGCTACGTTCCGACTAAAAATTCGCCTTTACGCCCACCGTGAAATTGGCCCCGTATTCGGGATGCCACGGATATTCGTACAGACGGCGGTTAATCAGGTTGCGCCCTTCGGCGAAGAGCGTCACGCGCCCCGATACCTTCCAGTCGAGATTGACACGCAGATCGACGGCAAAAGGCACTTCATAGGTCGTATAATTTGCCTCGGACGGCTCGGACGACGACTGCTCCACCCAACTCCATTTACGCACGCTCTGCAGCCAGACACCCGCGCCGAACGCTATCTTCCGGCCGTCGTATTGCGTATGGAGCTTCCCCTCGAACGACGGTGCGCCGTTGTGGAGTTTGGTATCGTCGTCATTGTAGATATAGCCGTGTGCGGCCAGTTCGGTGCGGAACCCGCTCACGGGACGCCACGTCACCTCGCCGTTGAACGAGAATACAGTCTGGCGCCCGTAACTGCCGTTCAGAGCGCCCAGCAAGATCACATCCCGGACGTCGTACCCATACCAATAAATGTGGTTGTCGCGAATCGACCCGCCGGCATACACCCGGTAATCGAACTTCCCGCGCCAGATACTGCCGCAGATACCGAAACGGCCGTTGTAGTCGACCGAACTCTTGTCGCCCCACAACGCCGCACGGACATAGGGATTCTGCCTCGTCAGCGAGCGGTAGCTGTTCTCGTTGACGGCCCCGTCCAGTTCGACGAAAGGCTTCAGGCCGTCCGTGCCGAGATTGAAATCGAGGCGCAGGAAGGGAAGGATGTAGTTTTCCGCATCCACGCCCTTGTTATCGTCATGGTAATAATCCGCCCCGGCCTCCAAACGAACTACCCCGCCCTCGATGCCGTAGCGCAGGGCGGCGTGCACCAGTTGCTGCCGATGGTCTTCGAGCATCTTGCCTCCGTCCATACGCTCATAGCCCACTTCGGCCGAAAGCCGGTGGCGGCCGAAAGCGCGGGCGATTTTTCCATGTGCCGCCAATGTCGTCTGGCGGGATTTTCCGCCGTAAGCAGGCCCGTTGTCCGGCTCGGAGTTATCCCCGGTGTTCAGCTCGGGATAATCCATGAAAAGTCCGCCGTGCAGCGCAATTTCGAAATTCACGCGGCTCAAGTCCTGGAAATCGTCGCCGAAGCGCAGGGCGATATTCGCATCGCCGAAATCGATCCGGGCGCCGGGCATGTAGGAGGCTTGCGCACCGGGCGCCGCATAGATGCCGTAACGGTGATAAAGCCTGTTTTCATAGGAAACATCGCCCTCGAGAATGTGTTTTCCGAGGTATTTGCCCGCCGCAGCGCCGATACGGTTGAGCATCCGCGTCGAGTTGTTTTTGACGCCGAAATCGTTCTTGATTTTGGCATAGCGCCCCTCGTGGTTCACATAGCCCACGACATAACCCGTACCGGGATTCTGACTCGAGGCGTAGAAGTCCAGCACGGAGTTGAGCGGATAACCCGCGCCGGCCTTTAGGTAGAACGGCAGCGGGCGGTTGAACTCCCAGTAAGTCACCGTTGCGGGACGTATCGGCCGTGTGGCGAGGGTCGTCTGCAACGACAGCGGCGTAATGGCATAGTCGATCTCCGGCCGCATCTTCACCGTATCGGTCATGTCTGGCACGACGGAGAGTTTCGACGCGCTCTCCACGCTCGGGACATAGGCTTTGGTCACTTCGACCTGCTTTTCGACCTGCGCGTTAACGCTCCAGGGCAGCGCCGCCAACAGCGCGGCGGCAAACAATATGCGTTTCATCATCAGTTCAGTTTTGCGATTCTCTCTTTGGCCAGTTCCACGATGCCGTCGTCGGCCGGGGAATACCCGTCGGCAACGCTCTGGTAAGTAGCCCGCGCCTGGAAGTTATCCCCCTTGCGGACATAGACGTCGCCCAGCAGGATAAAGGCTTTGGCGAGCCAGTAAGCCTGCGGCTCGCGCTCGGAGTAGGCAAATACCGCTTTCTCGGCCTTGTCCATGTCGCCGCCTTCGAAAATATCCTCGATTACGTAGTAGGCCGAGGCGGAGCCCTCTTTGGTACGGGCTTCGGAAGCGAGCTCCCTGTAAAGCTTCACGGCGTCCGCACGACGCTCCTGTTTGCGAAGCAGTTCGGCCCACGCGAATTTAGACTCGCGCAGCGCCACGACCCCGGCATCGGGATGCGCCGCAACGTCGGCGGCCATCGCCTCTATTTTCGCAGCGTCGCCCCCGGCCAGCGTTGCCCGCACGTACCCTTTCATGGCATCCTCACGTCCGGCGACGGTCGCCGTAGCATCGTAGAGTTTGCGGTATGCGCCGGCGGCCTCGTCGTAACGCTTGTCCGCGAAAGTCATCTCCGAAAGTTTTTCGAGCACCGTGACGGTATACTGGTTCGTCCCCTGCCCGGCCAGTTCCGTCAGGGTTTCGATAGCCTCGCTGCGTTCGCCCGAGCGGAGGTAGCAATCGCTCAAGAAATAGAGGGCATCGTTCATGTAGTATCCTTTGGGATAGCTTCGGATGTAGCTGCGCAGCGATTTGGCGGCGTCATCGGTCTGCCCGGCCAGGTAGAGTTTCTGGGCGGCGGCGAACGACAGCGAATCGCGCGACACGGCGGTCAGGTCGCCCTCCATGCCCACTTTGGCGGCATAATCGAAATAATCGTCGACCTTGCCCTCCGAAACGTATATTTCGCGAATCCCCTGCATGGCGCCCTTGGCTTCGGACGACTGCGGGGCCGTACCGACCACCATATCGTAATATTTCAGCGATTTCTCCTTGTCACCCAGGTTGAGGTAGGCCAATCCCAAATCGGCGAATGCCTGTGCCCGGCGCGGCGAGGAGGGATAATCCGCAACGAAACGCTCCAGTTGTTCGGCACCCTCGGCATAGCGTTCCTGCGCGATGTAGGAACGGCCCAGTTCGTACGACGCGGCATCCGCATAATCGCCTTGTCCGGCCGCAATGATCTGCCGCAGTGCCTGCTGTTTCTGCTCCGTGCGGCCCAGAATACCGAGCGTCACGGCACGTTTGTACTGCGCATACTCCCGCTCGGGGCCGCCTGCGGCAACAGCCCGGTCGTACTCCCCTACCGCGGCCTCGAATTCACGTTCCGAATAGCGGATGTCGCCCAGACGGTTGTATGCGTCGGCACGGTAACGATCCTGCGCGGGATGCGCGGCGAGGAATTTCTCGAAGAAACCGCGCGCCTGCGCCATGTCCGTGCGCGAAAAAGCGCAGTAGCCGAGGTTGTAAAGCGCCATGGCATACTCGCGTTCGCTGCGGGGCGCACGTTTGAGGTAGGCATTGTATTTGGTCGCCGCGACCGTGTGGTCGCCTTGTGCGAACGCAATCTCCCCCTGCCAGAACGAGTTGAGCGCACTGTACTTGGGACTGACGTTTATCGACGCCGATTCCGCCAAATAACGCTGCGCTGCCCGCAAGTCACCGGCCTCGTAGGCCTCCAGACCGCGGAAATAGGTGATTTTCTGCAATGCGGCGCGGATGTCGGCATCCTGCGTCGGGAAAGACTTGATGGCCCGGTAAGCCGCGTCGTAATCGTTCGAATTGTAGTAGGCGGCAATCAACAGCGTACGCGCCTCGCCCACACGCGGCGAGTCGGGATACTGCCCGACATAGCGCGTCAGCACATTGATCGCGCCGTTGAAAGCGCCGCCGCCCAACTCGTATTGCAGTTTGCCGTAGTTGAACAGCGCATCCTCGGCGATCGTCGCATCCAGTTTGTCGTCCGCAGCCATGGCGAACGCCTGCATGGCGGCCTGCTTGTCGCCCGCCCGCAGGTAGCAGTCGGCCAGGTGGTACGACGCATTCTGCGTCAATGCATCCTCGGCGCCGCAGGCCCTGCGCAGGTACTCCGCGGCCTCGGGATAATGCGCCGTACGGTAGAGCGAGAACCCCATCAGGTAGCTCCCGTCCCGATCCAGCTCGCCGTCGGCGGCGAGAAAGGCGTTCAGGTGGTCGATTGTCTTGTTATAGTCCTCCAGTCGGAACCACGACTCGGCGATAACGCGCTCGAGCTCCTTGCGGCGTTCCGGCACGGCGCGCCGCACCAGTTCGTCGCCGTGCTCCACGACATAGCGGTAGTTGCACTCGCGGAACTCAATCTGCAGCAGGTAATACGGCACCACGTCGCGATAGGCGTCGCTGCGCTGCAAGGCCGTAAATCCCTGCTTGGCACGGCCGTAGCGGCCTTCGGCATAATCGATATAGGATTTGTAGTAAAGCGCATGGTCGGCGTATTCGCTCTGCGGGCCGATGCGGTCGAAATAACCGAACGCATCGCCGTAATTGCCGTCGGTAAACTCGACATAGCCCATGCGGATATTGTACTGCTCCTTGCGCGGGGAGTTCAGGGCCTTGTAGTCGGTCTTTTCAAAAGCCTCGCGCGCACGCCTCATATCGCCTTCGGCGCAATAGTACGACCCCAGCGAAAACCGCACGTCGTTGGTATATACCGAACCGGGATAGCGTGCTTCGAACTGCCGCAGCGCCGCTTCGGCGTCGCGGCTGCCCAACTCCACGGCACAGGCCGCCAGGTAGAAATCGACGGTCAGCGCCGCATCGCGTTCGGAGCAGGCGAGCACCTCCCGGGCTTTCAAAAACTCATGCCGGGCATCGCTCCAGCGTCCGAAGTCGAACAACGACCGTCCCCGTTCGATAAAGGCCTTGCTTTCGGGCGTTTCGGCCTGCACCCGTAGGACGCACACAGCACACAGCGCGAAAGTCAACAACAAACTCAATTTTTTCCGCATACGCTCATAGATTCTTACAAAGGGCAAATATACGAAAATTTGCCGTTTCTGCACACCCCGGCCGCCGAAATCTGCCGCCGTGCGCAATAACCCGCCGGGAGCGGATACACATCCCGCGCCGCACCGCACGTCCATTGTATTTTTTCTAATAAAATATTTACTATCTTTGCCACATCATCCTTAAAATCCCGTTAAGATGAAATTGCGTCGTTTGCACCGTAACAATCCGGCCCATGCCTCCGGAACAGGTATCCATACCCCGTACGACACCTTGAGCAGAATTTCCATCGCCTGCCTCACGCTGTCCCCCGACGGGGAGATAACTGAAATTAATGCACAGGCATGCAAGGACCTCCACATCGGAGGGGGGGGGATTTTTCGCATCCGCTGAACATTTTCACACTGCTTTCGGTCTGTCATGACAAACAGAATCTGCTGCCCGGCCTGTTCGAACGCCTCCGGCAGCACACGGTTCACGGCGACCTGCCGGCATGGACTTACATAAAACGTCACGACAGCAACCTGAAATTCTACATCGAAGGCCGTTTGATCGGGAAGTACGACCGGCAACGGAACCTGCGGCAGGTGCTCTTCCTGTTCCGGAATACCGAAGAGGAGGTCACCCGGAAACTCATCCTCGACAGGGCGATGGCGCAGACCCGGATTTTCCCGTGGTTTTTCGATTTGGAGCTTCAAAAAATGATTATCGACGCCCGCTGGTACACCCACCTGGGCATCCCGGCCGGCGACGGTACAATCAGCACCGGGGAGTTTTTCAACCTTGTGCATCCCGACGACCGGGAAATGCTGCTCGGAGCATTCACGCAACAGCTTTCCGGCCAGATGAATCCCGGCCTGTCCGTCTACCGCATCCGGCGCGGCGACGGCACATGGGAGTGGTTCGAGGAACAGTCCGTATACCTCGGGCAGGCGGACAGCGGCGCACCCTACCGTATCGTGGGGATTCGCCAGAGCATCCACGACCATAAAACGTCGGAGGACGAACTGCGCAAGGCCCGCGACAAGGCCCGCGAAAGCGACCGCCTCAAATCGGCGTTTCTGGCGAACATGAGCCACGAAATACGCACGCCCCTCAATGCCATAATCGGATTCGCCAACCTGCTGACCGACACGGAAATCCCGTTCAGCGAGGAGGAGAAGCAGGAATACAGCCGGCTGATTACGACCAACGGCGACCAGTTGCTGCGCCTGATTTCGGACATCCTCGATTTGTCGAAAATCGAATCGAATACCATGGAGTTCCATTTCGAAGAACATTCGCTGCACTCGCTGCTGGGGGACATCTACCAGGCACAGAAGCTCAACATGCATCCGAATGTCGAGCTCCGCCTCGAACTGCCCGAGGACGACTCCGGAATATACACCGACGCCTCGCGGCTGAAGCAGGTCATCAACAACCTGATTAACAATGCCGTGAAATTCACCGACTCGGGCAGCATCACGTTCGGATACCGGCTGCCGCAGGCCTGTCCCCAAATCGAACTATTCGTCAAAGACACGGGAAAAGGCATCGGGCGGGAGCATCTGGAGCGGATTTTCGAACGGTTCTACAAAGCCGATCTGTTTGTCAAAGGCGTAGGGCTCGGGCTCTCCATCTGCCGCACAATCGCGGAATCGCTGGGCGGCGGCATATCGGTCGCCTCACAGCCGGACGAGGGCACCTGCTTTACGGTCGTACACCCCCTGCACGAGGCCGGAACGAAACCCCGGCCGCTGCACGCACAAACCGCCGGGGAACTTAAATAAGGTATGATTCTTGCCCCCAACCCAGCGTTCAACAAAAATTCTGTCGCTTATGATTGAAAAAGTAACGCTGCAACTGACCGGGGACTCGAAATTCACGCCCGAGGGCGGCCTCCGCTGCGAGGAGATGAACCCGAAAGTCCTGCTGCTCTACGCCGGTGCGAAATGCGCGGGCATGACGGCCCTGATGATTATGCAAAAGGAGCGGATAACTCCCAAACGCTTCGAAATCGGCATGTCGGGAGAACTCTCGGCGGACGACGGCCAATCCGAAAGCACATTCAAATCGTTCCACGTAATCTACAACGTCGAATGCGACACCGAGGACGACCAAGCCAGGGTAAGCCGCGCGGTGACGCTGACACACGAGAAATACTGCGGCATGATGCGCATGCTGCGGCAAATCGCACCGGTTTCGCATGAAATCGCGGTGGTCAGCACCGAACCGGCGAAAGCCTGACGCGGGACGGGAAAAGGGAAAGCGGGGATTTTTCATCCCCGCTTTTTTCGCAGTACCCGGACATACGGTGATTGGCAACCGGGTTAATGCGCCGTGATACGCTGGTAATCGGACACCGCGACGGCATAGTTGTAATGCGCCCGGATGGCGTTGGTGTAGAGTTGAATCCAGCTCAACTGCGCCTGCAGCACGTCGAGGATTGTCGCAAGGCCTTCGCCGTAGGAATAGGTGCTGATGTCGAGGTTCTCGCCCGCGATACGGAGGCTCTCCTCCGAAGCGCCGACCTGCGCACGGCTGTTGACCAATGCCGTCCAGCCGTTCATCTCCTCCCTGACGATGTTGTCGTGCAGCAGCGCCGCGTTCCACTCGCTCTGCATCTGCACGGCGCGTGCGGCACCTGCGGCGCGACGACGCTCGCCCCAATGGAAAATCGGCAGCGTGAGTTTCACGAATGCCGAACCGTCGATTGTCGTGGCACCCGTCCGGTTGGGATAATAGGGCTGCCACGATCCGCCGACGCCCACGCTGACCTGCGGATTGAACGGCGCACGCGCGACACGCACACCGGCTTCGGCCTGCTCGCTGCGCAGTTGTGCGGCGGCATAGTCCGG